>NZ_JAPMLH010000009.1:0-157379 GCF_035727065.1 Enterococcus sp. E4-223
AACACCACAGTGTGGTGGCGATAGCGAGAAGGATACACCTGTAACCATGCCGAACACAGAAGTTAAGCTTCTTAGCGCCGATTGTAGTGAGGGGTTGCCCCTTGTGAGAGTAGGACGTCGCCACGCTTAAGTTATCCATGGAGGTTTAGCTCAGCTGGGAGAGCATCTGCCTTACAAGCAGAGGGTCAGCGGTTCGATCCCGTTAACCTCCATATGAGCCGTTAGCTCAGTTGGTAGAGCATCTGACTTTTAATCAGAGGGTCACAGGTTCGAGCCCTGTACGGCTCATATTTTTGCGGGTGTGGCGGAATTGGCAGACGCACTAGATTTAGGATCTAGCGCCTTACGGCGTGGGGGTTCAAGTCCCTTCACCCGCATAATTTAAGTTTTACATGCCGGCTTAGCTCAGTTGGTAGAGCATCTGATTTGTAATCAGAGGGTCGAGGGTTCAAGTCCTTTAGCCGGCATCTTTAAACACGCGGAAATAGCTCAGTGGTAGAGCACCACCTTGCCAAGGTGGGGGTCGCGGGTTCGAACCCCGTTTTCCGCTTTGCCAAAGCAATCGCGCCGGGGTGGCGGAACTGGCAGACGCACAGGACTTAAAATCCTGCGGTGAGTGATCACCGTACCGGTTCGATTCCGGTCCTCGGCATTTCAAATATGCGCCCATAGCTCAACTGGATAGAGTGTTTGACTACGGATCAAAAGGTTAGGGGTTCGACTCCTCTTGGGCGCGTAGTCTTTTTTATTTTTTTAACGGGAAGTAGCTCAGCTTGGTAGAGCACTTGGTTTGGGACCAAGGGGTCGCAGGTTCGAATCCTGTCTTCCCGATTTTTTTTATCTTGCTTTTTGTTTTCAAATGATTTATAATTTTTTTAAATTGAATATGCGCCCATAGCTCAACTGGATAGAGTGTTTGACTACGGATCAAAAGGTTAGGGGTTCGACTCCTCTTGGGCGCGTCGATACGGAATAGTATATTCCGTATTTTTTTTTGTTGATTCTAAAGGATTTATTTAACAAAAAGCGTTCTTCTTTCTTTCTATTACCAAATTCGTTATAATTAAGGTCAATATTAGTCAAAGGGAATGAATAAGATGGCACATCAGAATACCTCGGATTTAATTGAATCATATATAAAGAAAATTCTGGAAAATAGTGAAATGATCGAGATTCGAAGGATTGAAATGGCAGACCTCTTTAACTGTGTTCCTTCACAAATCAACTATGTGATTAATACCCGTTTTACCATCCAACGTGGTTATCTAGTAGAAAGCAAACGTGGTGGTGGTGGTTATATACGAATTGCAAAAGTAAGGATTTCAGATAAAAAACAATTACTTGAGCAGATAAATCAGTTATTTGATGATACAATCAGTGAGAAAAATGCTTTTGCTATTATTCAAAAACTTTATGAAGACCAAATAATTACAAAAAAAGAAGGAAACTTGATGTTGAGTGCAATTGCAAAAAACACATTGAATTTCAATGAATATGAAGATCATACACGTGCTCGGATTCTCCGAGCATTTCTGGAACGTTTAAGTTATGAAGATGGGAAGTGAGATTAGATGGAAGAACTTTTTACTGAAAGAGCCCAAGCAGTATTAGAAATTGCACAAGAAGAAGCAAAACGATTGAAACATCAATCAGTTAGTTCAGAACATGTTTTACTAGCCTTAGTGGTCGAGCAAAATGGAATTGCTGGAAAAGTATTACGTGAAATGGATTTGAATGAAACGGAAATTTATGAAGAAATTGAACATCTGATTGGTTATGGTGGTATCCGTTCTTACCCTAAAGGAGTCTTTCTTCCATATTCACCAAGAATGAAACAAGTTTTTGCTTTAGCTAGCAGCGAAGTGAAGAAAACTGGTTCTCAAAAAGTTGGAACAGAACATATTTTGATGAGCTTATTAAAAGATGAAAGTATCATGGCTACTCGAATCATGATCAACTTAGGTATCAGCCTTTCAAAAGCCCGTCAAGTTCTGAAACAAAAAATGGGGCTAGCTGGTGATTCTGCTGGAAAAGGAATGAATCGTCGTAGAAATGTAAATGTACAAGATAAACGGCAAACACCGCAAGGAACACCTACGCTAGATTCATTAGCACGTGATTTGACGAAATTAGCAAAAGAAAACAAGCTGGACCCAGTTGTTGGTCGTTCGAGAGAAGTGAAACGGCTTATCCAGATTCTTAGCCGACGGACAAAGAATAACCCTGTACTGGTGGGTGAACCTGGTGTAGGCAAAACAGCCATTGCTGAAGGGTTAGCTCAAAAAATCATTTTAGGTGAAGTGCCAGAAGACATGCAAGAAAAGCGCTTGATGATGCTTGATATGGGATCTTTGGTTGCTGGTACGAAATATCGCGGTGAATTTGAAGATCGAATGAAAAAGGTCATCGACGAAATCTATAATGATGGTCAAGTAATCTTATTCATTGATGAATTGCATACCTTAATTGGTGCAGGTGGAGCAGAAGGAGCAATTGATGCTTCGAATATTTTGAAACCGGCGTTAGCTCGAGGAGAATTACAAACGATCGGAGCAACGACCCTAGATGAATATCAAAAATATATCGAAAAAGATTCTGCATTAGAGCGACGTTTTGCTCGCATTCAAGTAGATGAGCCAACTCCTGAAGAAGCAGAAGTGATTCTTCAAGGATTACGTACAAGATATGAAGAGCACCATGGAGTGGAGATCACAGATGAAGCTGTACGAGCAGCAGTCAATCTTTCTGTTCGTTATATCACTTCTCGTCAACTACCCGATAAAGCAATTGATTTGATCGATGAATCAGCAGCGAAAGTCCGTTTGGATCAAACCGATCACTTAACAAAATCAACTGTGATCAAACTAGAAATCGATGAACTAGTACAAGAAAAGGAAGCAGCGATCCAAAAACAAGACTTTGAAAATGCTGCTCAATTACGCAGACAAGAAAAAGCACTACGTAAAAAGCTGCAAAAAGTTTCTGCAATTGAAGCAAAACAGGAGCAAGGTTATTCTGATCGTGTAACAGAAGAAGATGTTGCTACAGTTGTATCGGAGTGGACTGGTGTCCCTCTACAGCAGTTGGAGAAAAAAGAAAGCGAACGCTTGTTAGAACTGGAAGGACTTCTGCATGAACGTGTCGTTGGTCAAGATGAGGCTGTCAAAGCAGTTTCACGTGCGATCCGCCGTGCACGAAGCGGATTGAAAGATCCTGATCGTCCAATTGGTTCATTCATGTTCCTTGGACCAACTGGTGTCGGAAAAACAGAATTGGCCAAAGCACTTTCAGAAGTCATGTTTGGGAGCGAAGATGCCCTGATCCGTGTTGATATGTCAGAATTTATGGAAAAATACAGTACAAGCCGATTAATCGGGTCTCCTCCAGGATACGTAGGGTATGATGAAGGTGGACAGTTGACAGAAAAAATTCGTCAAAAACCATATTCAGTGATTCTCTTAGATGAAGTGGAGAAAGCACATCCAGACGTTTTCAATTTACTTTTGCAAGTATTGGATGATGGTCATTTAACAGATTCTAAAGGTAGAAAAGTGGACTTTAGAAATACAATCATGATTATGACTTCAAATATCGGAGCGACACAAATTCGAGAAGAAAAAAATGTCGGATTCAATGTCCAAGATGTTACTAAAGATCACAAAGCCATGCAAAAACGTATCTTAGAAGAGTTAAAGAAAGCTTTCCGACCTGAATTCTTGAATCGAATCGATGAGACTGTCGTCTTCCATTCATTGAGTAAAGATGAAATCCATACAATCGTCCAAATCATGAGCAAAGCGATTATCAAACGATTGAAAGAACAAGATATTCAAGTGAAAATCACACCATCTGCAATCGATGTGATCGGGAAAGCTGGATTTGATCCTGAATATGGTGCACGTCCAATCCGTCGCGCACTTCAAAAAGAAATTGAAGATCGATTGAGCGAGGCTTTGCTTGGCGGAGAAATTCGTTTAGGTGACCACGTAACAGTAGGTGCTTCAAAAGGTAAGATCACATTGAATGTTCGCGGACCTAAAAAGGAAACAGTAGGTTCCCTATAGTTACTTGGCCTGTGTAGCTGAATTTTTATAATAGTAAGACTTGATTAAGAGGTTGTGACAAGATTTTTGTCACAATCTCTTTTTATATTTGGACAGAATATATCGAACTTTATTTTGATTTTTTGTGAAATAATTTTCAAAAATCCGACTTTAAATAGAAGAAGTATTGGAAAGTTTTTAGAGCTATGCTACTATTATGAAGTTGTAGGAGGAGAAAATTATGATCGAACTCATAACCACAGTAGAAACTATTGAACAAGCAGAACAGTTGCTTGCTGCAGGTTCAGATACACTATATTTCGGTGAAGAGCAATTTGGATTGCGTCTGCCTGCTTCATTTACACGAGAAGAACAGCGACAATTGGTAGAATTAGCACACAAGTATGGTAAAAAAGCGAATATTGCTGTAAATGGGATCATTCATCCTGAAAAAATGAAAAATGTACCTGAATATTTGGCTTTTTTAAAAGAAATAAACGTAGATGTGATCACAGTTGGTGATACAGGTATTATTTATACGATGAAAAAAAATCCTGAATTGCGTATACCGTATATTTATGATGCTGAAACATTAGTAACGAGCGCACGTCAAATCAATTTCTGGGCGAAAAAAGGCGCAGTTGGAGCAGTACTTGCTCGTGAAGTTCCTTTTGAAGAGATGAAGGCGATGGAAGAAAAACTCGATATTCCTGTAGAAACCCTTGTGTATGGTGCTACATGCATCCATCAATCCAAACGTCCACTGCTACAGAATTACTATAACTATACGAAACAAGACGAACAAAAAGATCGTGAAAGAGGTCTTTTTATCTCGGAACCTAAAAAAGAAGAGACACATTATTCTATTTATGAAGATAGTCATGGCACACATATTTTTGCCAGCAATGATCTGAATCTCTCGAATGAATTGAATGAACTTTATCAGCATCATTACTGTACATGGAAATTGGACGGATTATTTACTCCAGGCGAAAAATTCGTAAACATCACTCGACTATTCGCCGAAGCAAAAAAACAAATTTTAGAAGGTAGCTGGGATCAAGAAAAAGCGGAAAAAATGACTAGCGAAATCAGTAAATTGCATCCTGAAAACCGTGAATTAGATACAGGATTCTTTTATATTGATCCTTCTGCTATCAAATAAGGAGTATGATGAAAGAAATGACAGTAAAAAGAAAATTGAAACGACCAGAAATCCTAGCGCCAGCAGGAACACTGGAAAAGTTAAAAACCGCGATCCATTATGGAGCAGATGCAGTATATATTGGCGGGAATGCATATGGTTTAAGAAGCCGTGCAGGTAATTTTACTTATGAAGAAATGGCTGAAGGAGTTGCTTTTGCAAAAGAACATGATGCGAAGGTATACGTTGCTGCTAATATGGTCACCCATGAAGGAAATGAAGATGGAGCAGGGGAATTTTTCCGCAGTTTGCGTGATGTCGGTATTTCTGCAGTAATTGTTTCTGATCCAGCTTTGATCGAAATTTGTGCGACAGAAGCCCCAGGTCTGCCGATCCATTTATCCACTCAAGCTTCAGCAACTAATTTTGAGACATTGGAATTCTGGAAAGAAGAAGGGTTGGAACGTGTCGTTTTAGCTCGTGAAGTTTCAATGGAGGAAGTGGCAGAGATTCGTAAAAATACGGATATCGAAATCGAAGCATTTATCCATGGTGCCATGTGTATCTCTTATTCTGGTCGATGCACATTGTCCAACCATATGTCGATGCGGGATGCAAACCGTGGCGGATGTTCTCAATCTTGTCGCTGGAAGTATGGATTGTTCGATATGCCTTTTGGTCAAGAACGAAACAGTTTAACTGATACAGGCGAAGTGGAAGAAGAATTCTCGATGAGTGCAGTGGATATGTCAATGATCGAACATATTCCAGAATTGATTGAAAACGGCGTAGACAGCTTCAAGATCGAAGGAAGAATGAAATCGATCCATTATGTATCTACGGTGTCAAATGTCTATAAAGTGGCTGTAGACAGTTATATGGAAGATCCTGAAAACTATGTCTGCAAGCAAGAATGGATCGACGAGTTATGGAAAGTAGCACAACGAGAATTAGCTACAGGTTTTTACTACAATACACCAACTGAAAACGAACAATTATTCGGTGAACGTCGTAAAATCCCAGTATATAAATTTGTCGGTGAAGTATTATCTTATGATGAGGCAACACAGATTGCTACGATACGTCAGAGAAACTTGTTTTCTGTAGGAGATGAAATCGAATTTTATGGTCCAGGATTCAGTCATTTCAGTCAAACCGTTGAAGTTATGCATAATGAAGAAGGCGAATCCATTGACCGAGCACCAAATCCAATGATGATTTTAACTATGCCAGTCGCACAGCCGGTGAAACCTGGAGATATGATCCGAAAACGTAAATAAGGAAAAAGCTGATATATCCCTGTTTTAAGCATCTTCGCATACAAAATCCAAGAAAAGTGTTACACTTGTTTTCTGTAGAAAAAGGATCGTTAAATAAAGGTTTTGATTGATCTCTTCAATAAGGAGGAACAAAATGCAAATATATGATTACATCGTAATTGGTGGCGGCTCTGGCGGTATTGCTTCAGCAAACAGAGCAGGGATGCATGGCGCAAAAGTTTTGCTGATTGAAGCGAATGAATTGGGCGGAACATGTGTCAACGTCGGTTGTGTACCTAAAAAAGTTATGTGGCAAGCAAGTACGATTTTGGAAACAATTGAACGAGATGCCTCAAGTTACGGTATCCAAGCAGATTTAAAAAATGTTGATTTCGCCGGTCTAGTAGAAAGACGAGAAAAATATATTGATTTTCTACACGGTGCTTATCAAAGAGGATTAGATAACAATCATGTCGAGGCTATAAAAGGTTACGCTACTTTTATCGATAGTCAAACGATCGAAGTAAACGGTGAAACCTATCGTGCTCCTAAAATCTTGATCGCTACTGGAGGCCGTGCAAGTAAAATGACCATTCCTGGTGGAGAATACGCAATTGATTCAAATGGATTTTTTGAATTAACAGAGTTACCTAAGAGAGCAATCGTTTTAGGTGCTGGATACATTGCGGCTGAACTTTCAGGTGTATTTCGTGGTTTAGGTAGTGAAGTCATGTGGGCATATCGAAAAGAACGACCACTTAGAACGTTTGATAAAATGCTTTCGGACAATTTGATCCAAATGTACCAAGAAGCTGGAATAAAAACTTACGCACATCATATTGCTAAAGAAATTACTAAAAACAATGACGAATATACGGTGCTATTTGAAAATGGTGAAACCTTAACTGGTGATTGTGTACTTTTTGCCGGTGGACGTGTACCGAATACCGAAAAATTAGGTCTGGAAAATACAAATGTGGAATTGGACAAAAAAGGGTTTATCAAAGTAGATAAATACCAAAATACAACGGATGAACATATTTTTGCTGTTGGTGATGTGATCGGTAAATTAGATCTGACTCCTGTTGCAATCGCAGCTGGTAGACGTTTATCAGAACGTTTATTTAATGGAAAGAAAGATTCTTATCTTGACTATAAACTTGTTCCGACAGTCGTCTTTACGCATCCACCAATTGCAACAATTGGTTTGACAGAAGAAGAAGCATTGGAAAAATATGGCGAAAATGAATTGAAAGTTTATCGTTCACGCTTTACCCCAATGTACTTTGCATTAAATGATTATCGCCAAAAATGCGAAATGAAATTGATCTGTGTCGGAAAAGAAGAAAAAATCGTCGGCTTACATGCTATTGGTGTTGGTGTCGATGAGATGCTGCAAGGTTTTGCCGTGGCTATCAAGATGGGTGCAACTAAAGAAGACTTTGACAATACAGTAGCCATCCATCCAACAGGAGCGGAAGAATTCGTAACGATGCGATAATTTAATATTAACAGTTCCAACAGCTTTTTATTGAACAAACCATGTAAAACCAGAAAATCAGTATACTGATTTTCTGGTTTTTTGTTTTTTAGTTATTTATGATGTAAGATTGCTTCGATAATTCTCAAAACGAAATAAGTAGGGAAGTTGGAGCTTTTGATTATCTTCGTAACTGACGAAGAGTAAATGAATCCATTTGGTATGCACTCTTAAGTTCAAAATATTGGTATCGATGTTTAAAAGAAATAGAAATGTATCGAAGAACAGATGTTTAAAAAAGTGTGACTTTGTATAAATAAATTAGAAGAAGCAAACGAGGATGTTAAAAGAATACCATATAGTTACCAAACCAAGAAAGTTCTCGTCAAGTTCGCTGGTACGAATCAAATCAAGTGAAAAAAGGGATTGTGAAAAAAATTGTGTCATAGTTAGTCACTTTTTCCGAACAAATGGTGTTCTCCTGCCAACTCCCAATCACAAGACACAATATTCATAAAACATGAGAAGCTGTTTTTTGAACTTGTTCCTTGCGACTCGGAGCTAAACGGCAGACTCACGACCTCTTTCTTAAATGGTGTTCAATCAGCTGTCCTTCGGTATTAGCTCAAAAAACGGCAAAATATGAGGAACTATTTTTCCATTTGTTTCTCTAATACTCAGGACAAAACGCTGATTTTACAACCTCCTGATAAACGGTGTTCAATCAGCTGTCCTTCGGTATTAGCTCAAAAAACGGCAAAATATGAGGGACTATTTTTCCATTTGTTTCTCTAATACTCAGGACAAAACGCTGATTTTACAACCTCTTAATAAACGGTGTTCAATCAGCTGTCCTTCGGTATTAGCTCAAAAAACGGCAAAATATGAGGAACTATTTTTCCGTTTGTTTCTCTAATACTCAGGACAAAACGCTGATTTTACAACCTCTGATAAACGGTGTTCAAAAGCCAGTTTCTCGGTATTAAGCCAAATTTATGCAAAAATGTGGAAAGCTATTTTCACAAAATTTTTCTTAATACTCGAAACTAAGCGACTTTTTCACAACCTCTGATAAACGGTGTTCAAAAGCTTGCATCTGGGGTAATAAGCCCAACCAAACGAAAAATATAAGGAGCTATTTTTATTTGGCTGTTCTTATTACTTGATGCAGGGCAGTTTTTTCACAACCTCTTCATGCTGTTAAATGGCTTGCATAATGATTGTTAGTAATAGCCCCAATACATAACTGGCATTGAATAAGACCATATTTTTGATGGAATAGCTGAAACTGATAGGCTGGGGTAACGTTTGCTTGAATTGATCCAAATGCTTCTTCACAATTGGCAAGGTCAAGAAGGTGACCAAGATCGGCCATTCATAGATACCGCTCAACAACCCCATTAAAATCACGAAATAGCAAGCATACATCAATAGCTGGAATAAGACTGTTCCCGCAGGACGTCCGATATAAAAAACTAGTGTATAGCGATGATTTTCAATATCACGGTCAAGATCCCGCAAATTATTAGCCAACATGATATTGGCAATCGTAAACACCAAGGGTAAGGAAGCTAATACGATTGCTGCTATAGCCCAAAGATTTCCTACCAAAGCAAATTGTCCAGATGAAAAGTTGACTGTCAGATCATAGACGTCTGAACCGAATGTATTGACATAAACGACCATGGCAAAAATTCCAAGGCCCATAGTCACCCCACTGAAAATTTCCCCTAAAGGCATTCGAGATAAAGGAATCGGTCCGAATGTATAGAATACTCCAATAAAACAACAGATAAATCCCATCAAAAGTAAAAGCCAACCCGTATTGATCGTTAAAATAACGCCGATAACAAAAACAAATGCAATCATAGCTAAAATCATGTTTCGAATCAATACAGGAGATAGATTTCTGCGGCCAATGACATTTTCTTCATACTTATATACTTCAGAATGAGCCTTTTCATAATCCATGTAATTATTGATAGCGGTAGTCGCCAAATCAAAAACTAGCATTCCAATAAAAAATAAAAAAGTGTTTAGCCAATGTATCTCATGAAAAAAAGCGATAGAGAATAATACCCCTACCGCAAAAGGAAATACACTAGCCACCTTTGTTCGTATTTCAACTACTTCTAAAAAGATTTTTAGTGTCATGGTTCGTACTCCTTATTTTAGTTCAGAACGGTCACCCATCGTGTAATGGGAGTCCTCCGATAATTTGAAGGTGTCTTTGATTGGATCGGTCACATATACTTTATCGTCTTTTGTCACGAAGATCGCTTCCGTCCCGTTATTCAATTCGCTTTCGACGTATTCCAGTCCTTTTTTCACACCCATTGAAAAGACTGCTGTAGACAACCCGTCACCATCAATTGATTTATCTGTTATGATCGTGACACTTGCGATATCATTGTCGAACGGATAACCCGTTTTTGGATCAAACAAATGATGGTATTTTTTGCCATCTACTTCTAAATAACGCTCGTAAATTCCAGAGGTAACTAATGTTTTGTTCCGTTCTTTAATAGAACCTAAAACAGATCCGCGAGCCATGTTCGGATCTTGGATGCCGACTGTCCAGTCTTGGTTTTCTCCTCTTGGGCTGTGGCCTAAGACATAGACATTACCGCCCAAGTCAACGATGGCAGTGGTCACTCCTTGTTTTTTCAAGACTTTCACTACTTCGTCCGTAATGTAACCTTTGGCGATTGCACCTAAATCGATGATCATTCCTTTTTCTTTTAGATAAACAGTTTTTTCTTTGTCATTTAGTTCGATCTTATGATAATCCACTAATTTCAATGCCTGATCGATTTCTTCTTGGGAAGGTTTTCTGGCGTCATCAAAACCGATTCGCCATAATTGTGTGATTGCACCAATCGCCATATCGAATCCGCCTTGAGAATCTTGACTATATTCGTAGGCCCGCTTGACTAACGTGTAGACGTCATCAGAAACTTTTACTGGTTTGATCCCAGCTTGCTCATTCACTTCATCGATCTCAGAACCTTTTTGATTGATCGTGATTTTATCACCAAGTTCTTTTACTCGATCGAAGGCAGGTTTCAATGCTGATTCTTTGCCTTCATCATACACACGGATACGAACGTAAGTCCCTAACAAGAACTGTTCATCAGAATACGGATCTTTTAATATTTTGGTAGACGCTGAACTTTCAGTGGTTGTTTTATTTGCTGAATTGCTGCATCCAGTTAGCACCATAAAAGAGATGCCCAGTGTGATTAAGGAAAATAGTAGTTTTTTCCGCATTTTTTTCCTCTCTTCATTTTGAAAGGTGAGACGACTGCCTAATCTGGCTATCGTCCCACCCTCCAACTTTTATTAGTATGATTATGTGATTATTTTTCTGTTACGATATTATCTACTTCGATTGTTTGAGTGTCGCCTTTTTCAGCTGCATTCACTAATTGTTGTGCGTACATGATGAATGAATGTGAGCTGTGTGTAGCACCTGTAACAACTTCTACATCAGCAGGTGAGCCATCTTCTTCGCCCATTGCTTTGACGAATTCGTCGTTCAGAGTAGGGATGTAAGTTTTTGGTTCTGTACCGCTTTTTGCTTTCATATTTTCATTATATTCTGTATCATCTTGTTTTGATTTACCGTCTTTGTCGATATAATCAAAGTTTGATTCAGTTACTTTGCCGCCAGCAACTGTCATTTCGAATTGCACACGGTAGCCGTTAGAGTAGTTCTTTTCTTCAAGCTTGTAAGTGCCGTCTTTCAAATCAGCACCATTGTCGATTTCGATTGTATCTGTGTTACCAGCTTGAGCAGCTTGGATCAATTGTTGTGCGTAGTTTTGGAAGCTTTCAGATGAGTGAGTAGCTCCAGTTACGACTTCCACACCGCTTGCGCTTTGTGCTTTTAAGAATTGGTCGTTCAACTCAGGAATGTATTTTTCTGGGTTTGTGCCAGATTTTGCTTCCATGTTTTTGTTGTATTCTGCATCTTTTGTTTTTGATTCGCCGTTTTCATTGACGTTATCATATTTTGATTCAGTGATTTTGCCGTCTTTTACAACCATTTCAAAGACTGCACGGTAACCATTTGAATAATTTTTTTCTTCTAATTTATATGTGCCGTCTTGCAAATCTCCGCCAGCTACAACTTTTGCAGATGATTTTGTTGTGCTTTTTGCAGTCGAAGATTGTGCTGTAGATGATTCAGAAGAAGAGTTTGAGCTTCCGTTGTCATCTGCGCCGCAAGCGCCTAACACTAGAGCTGAAAATGCTAATACGGCAAATCCAGTTACAAAACGTTTTTTCTTCATTTTAATACCCCACCATTCCATTTTTAGTCCACAATTTTTCTTTGTGATTCATTATACATTCTAATCTTTTTAGCCTATAAGTCAACTATTTTTGATAAATAACCCATGTAATATTTAAACGTTTTCTTTCAGCAAATTTCGTGAAAAAACGCTTTATTTTAAAATTTGAAAAAAATCCAAAAGGAGTTAGACAAAAGAACAGAACATCTATATAATATATGGAGATTGTGTAATAAGTATCAAACTAAAAGAATTATCATATATTCATTATATAGATAGTCTATAAGGAGCGGATGATCAATGGCAAAGCAAAATATTGTCGTTGTAGGAGCAGGATATGCCGGTGTTTCAGCTACAAAATACTTGGCAAAGAAACTGAAAAAAGAAGATGTAGCAATTACTCTGATCGATCGTCATTCGTACCATACTATGATGACCGAGTTGCATGAAGTAGCTGGCGGACGTGTAGAACCAGCAGCAATCCAATACGATCTGCAGCATTTGTTTGCTCGTCAAAAGAATGTACAACTTGTCACAGACACTGTAATCGGTATCGATAAAGAACAGAAAATCGTCAAGACCAAATTAGGTTCCTATCCTTTTGATCAGCTGATCCTTGGAATGGGCGGAGAACCGAATGACTTTGGTACACCTGGTGTCAAAGCATATGGATTCACCCTTTGGTCATTTGAAGACTCTGTAAGGATTCGTGAACATATTGAGAAAACAGTAGCAAAAGCTGCATTGGAACCAGATGATGAACTGCGTAAAGCCATGCTGACTTTCGTTGTCTGTGGTTCTGGATTTACCGGTATTGAAATGATTGGGGAACTGATCGACTGGAAAAATCGCCTAGCCAAAGATTATAAATTAGATCCAAACGAAATCACACTGATGGTCGTAGAGGCAATGCCGACGATCTTGAATATGTTGGATCGAAATGATGCTGCAAAAGCTGAACGCTATTTGCGTAAGCACAACGTGGAATTATTATTGAATGCACCAATCGTAGAAGTGGCTGCTGATCATATCAAATTGAAAGACGGACGCAACATTCCGACTCACACACTGATTTGGACAGCTGGTGTCAAAGGAACTTCTGACGCTGCTGACTTTGGATTAGAATCAGCACGCGGACAGCGGTTGATCGCCAATGAATATATGCAGGCAAAAGGCTACGAAGATAAAAACATCTATATCATTGGTGATTTAGTCTTTTATGAAGAGTTCCCAGGAACACCGACACCGCAGATCGTTCAAGCTGCTGAACAAACAGGACACACAGCCGCAGCGAATATCGTGGCTTCGATCAAAGGCGGAGAAAAGCATAAATTTAAAGGAAACTATCAAGGATTTATGGTTTCTATTGGTGCCAAATGGGGGGTAGCTAACCTATTTGATAAGATCCATTTAAGCGGATTTTTAGCTATCGTAATGAAACATATCGTGAATTTGAAATACTTCTTTGATATTCGTTCTGGTTATTATATGTTCCAATATTTAATGCATGAGTTTTTCCATATCAAAGATGATCGCAACGTGACTCGAGGACATTCTTCTCGTTACGGCAACGTCTTATGGAGTGTGCCACTTCGTATTTTCTATGGTTTAGTTTGGTTCGTTGAAGCCTCCAAAAAAATCATTGGTAATGGTGAAGTGTTAAAACCAAGTACTTGGTTTGGTGAAGGATCATGGTTCACTGGAAACAGTGTGTTCCCTTGGACATGGGAATACAATGTAACAGATGTTGCCAGTGGTGCTTCTGCTGCTGGTGATGCAACCACAGCTGCCAGCGGAGCAGGGGCAAGTGCCGGAGAAGCAGCGACTCAAGCTGCACATTTTGGTTTGAGTTATGCATACGGTGAAGAACCAATGGCTGTGATTGAGAAGTCACCAGACTGGTTCACAAAGATCATGCAAGTGATCATGCCAAACAATGATGTAGCAATGTTCTTCCAAAAATTCATGGTATTCTTTGAAATTGCCTTGGCATTAGCATTGATTGCTGGATTATTCACATGGTTATGCAGTGCGACAACGATTGTATTGGTGATCACGTTCTGCTTATCAGGCATGTTTTACTGGGTAAACATTTGGTTCATTTTTGTTGCTTTCGCATTGATGAACGGTTCCGGACGTGCGATTGGGTTGGATCGCTGGGTAATTCCATGGCTACAACGTACACTAGGTAATTGGTGGTACGGTAGACCAAGTTCCCAGTACGGCAAGAAATAAATAGATAAAGAGCGTTATTTGAATGCAAGATTTCAATAGAAAGGGGCTGAGACAAACCGTCACAGCCTCCTTTTTATGTAAAATTAAAGGAATAAGATGCCCGAGATAAGCCTCCATGAGCAAGACACAGGTGTCACAACCTCTGTTACAACCTCTTGTTATAAACGGTGTTCCAGAAGTAGCTTCTTCGAAAAATAAGCCGAAATTTCACAAAAACTTGAAAAGTAATTTTCGTAAATTCCTTCTTATTTCTTGAAGTTGCCTACTTCTGTCACAACCTCTTGTTATAAACGGTGTTCCACCTGCTGCTTCTCGGTAATAAGCCCAAAGAATTAAAAAACATGGAAAGCTGTTTTCTATTCTTCGTTCTTATTACTCAAAGCAAGACACAGGTGTCACAACCTCTTGTTTTTATGCTAAAATTGGGTGAGTTAATCTGGAAAAAGGAGAACAAAAATGAGCCTTAAAGAATTTGCTGAAAAAAGTCTGCTCAAACCTTGGGATGTTTTTATTATTTTGCTTTTGACTGTTCTTTCTTTTTTACCAGTCATGATTTTTGGTCTTCAGCAAAACACCGCAACAGCAGAAAAAGAAGCGGTACTGCGTGTGGATGGCACAGAAATCAAAACATTCCCTTTGATGGCTGGAGAAGAGAGCTACACATATACTTACAAAGATGAACAAGGAGATTATAACTTGATCGAGATAGATGGCGATCGAGTACGGATAAAAGAAGCAGATTGCGATGACCAGATCTGCGTACGTCGAGGATGGGCAACGAAAAATGGCGAAACCATTGTTTGTTTACCACATAAATTAGTGATCGAGGTCCGATCAACGGATGGGGGTGACGAAGACAGTCTGATTTATTAGACCTTCACACACCATGAGTAAATTACAAAAAATGATTTATATTTCGCTACTTGTTGCACAAGGAGTGATCATTGGTTTATTGGAAAATATGATCCCTTATCCTTTTTCTTTTGCGCCTGGTGCAAAACTAGGCTTAGCCAATCTAATCACGATCGTTGCCATTTTTACCATGAAAAAACGAGACAGCTTCTTACTACTTTGGCTACGACTATTCCTGACTACTTTGCTAGGCGGAACGATTTCCACATTCCTTTATAGTATGAGTGGTGCTTTGCTTAGTTATTTTGGAATGTTATTGGTCAAGCAATTAGGACCAAAACGTGTCAGTATCATCGGAATTAGTGCGGCCGGCGGTTTCATGCATAATGTCGGACAGCTTTTGATGGCTTCTTTCATTGCACAATCATGGATAGTCATGTTGTACTTGCCAGTCCTTTCAGTTTTAGGGATTTTATCAGGGATTGCAATCGGGATCGCAGCGAATTATCTTTTACGACATGTGCAGACACTTCAACGATTCCAAAAAGATTATGAGCAGGGAACCAAACAAAAATGGAGCCCAATGTTTACCAAAAAATAATCGTCACACAAGGAGTTTTTTTATGAAGCTACATCCAATGTGGGAAAACTATCCTGCTTTAAGTAAAGAATTGACAGAAACACTAAAACGGATGGAAGAAACTGTCCGCCTGAAAAACAAACCTGTCGAACAAGCAATCAAAGAAACGATCCATGCCGGCGGAAAGCTGTTGCGTCCTGCCTATCAGCTATTGTTCTCACAATTTGGACCAGAGCAAGATCGAGAAAAAGCCATCGCTTTGGCAGCTTCTATCGAAATGCTCCATACGGCCACACTGATCCATGATGATATCGTTGATGAAGCGGATCTGCGACGTGGTCAGCCTAATATCCGTAGTCAGTTTGGTAATGTCGTTTCTGTCTATGCAGGAGACTATTTATTTGTCTGCTGTTTTAAACTATTGTCTGATTACTCCACTTCCTTGAAAAGTCTCCAATTGAATTCTCGCAGTATGGAAAAAGTATTGAATGGCGAATTAGGGCAGATGGATGATCGCTATAATTATGAACTTTCTGTAAAAGAATATTTGGAAAATATTTCAGGTAAGACAGCTGAACTGTTCCAATTAAGTTGTTCTGTTGGCGCTTTTGAAAGTGGAACAAGCGAGCGCTTCGCAAAAAAAGCAGGAGATATCGGACTTTCTATCGGGATGGCCTTTCAGATTATCGATGATATTTTAGATTATACAAAAGAGAGCCAGGAAATCGGCAAACCTGTACTAGAAGACATGCGTCAAGGGGTCTATTCTTTACCGTTGATCTACTCTTTGCAAAAAAACAAACCAAAGCTACTACCTTATTTAGAGAAGAAAGCGGCAATGACAGAAGAAGATGTCGACGCCGTACGCAAAATCGTTGAACATACAGGAGGCGTGGAAGAAGCTAGGAAGTTAGCGGCCTCTTACACAGAAAAGGCTTTGAAGGAAATAAAGAAATTACCTGCCACCTCTCTTCGAACAAAAGAGAATCTCTTTTCCCTTACCCAACTGATTTTGGATCGCAAAGACTGAATAGGGAAAGGTTCGATACGTAAATAAATTTCTCAGAAGGAAATCTACGTGTTTTTTGACAAATTGAATTGTAGTTCTTGTATTTATGATAAAAAGCAAAAATAAAGAGCAACGTCCGTTAGCGACGTTGCTCTTTTTTATCTTGAATATTTTTTTACCTTTTCGATTTCTTATAACTCATAAAAGTGATTCTTAAACCGATTACAAGTAATATAACGCCTGCGAGTGTTATCCAATTATTCGATTGACTTCCAGTTTTAGGAAGTGCTCTTTTTGATTTGTTTCCATTGTCATTGCTTGTTTTATTAGTTAAGTTAAAGTTCGTCCTGTTATCCGAACTTGTTTTTGAGAAGGAGACACTTGCATGACGTGTATCGCTTGTGGTAGATGACGTGTCTGTACTATCGCTTGAAGTTGATGAATCTGAGCTATCACTTGTGGTAGAGATTGTATCTGTACTATCGCTTGAAGCTGACGTGTCCGTGCTATCACTTGTAGTGGTAGTTGAATCTGAGCTGTCGCTTGTGGTTTTAGTACCTGTACTGTCGCTTGAAGTTGATGAATCTGAGCTATCACTTGTGGTAGAGGTAGTATCTGTACTATCGCTTGAAGTTGATGAATCTGAGCTATCACTTGTGGTAGAGGTAGTATCTGTACTATCGCTTGAAGTTGATGAATCTGAGCTATCACTTGTGGTAGAGGTAGTATCTGTACTGTCGCTTGAAGCTGACGTGTCCGTGCTATCACTTGTGGTAGAGGTAGTATCTGTACTATCGCTTGAAGTTGATGAATCTGAGCTATCACTTGTGGTAGAGGTAGTATCTGTACTGTCGCTTGAAGCTGACGTGTCCGTGCTATCACTTGTAGTAGTAGTTGAATCTGAGCTGTCGCTTGAAGCTGACGTGTCCGTGCTATCACTTGTAGTGGTAGTTGAATCTGAGCTGTCGCTTGAAGCTGACGTGTCCGTGCTGTCACTTGTGGTAGAGGTAGTATCTGTACTGTCACTTGAAGCTGACGTGTCCGTGCTATCACTTGTGGTAGAGGTAGTATCTGTACTGTCGCTTGAAGCTGACGTGTCCGTGCTATCACTTGTGGTAGAGGTAGTATCTGTACTATCGCTTGAAGCTGACGTGTCCGTGCTATCACTTGTGGTAGATGTATCTGTACTGTCGCTTGTGTCTGTCGTATCTGTACCATTGTCGCTGATAAATATTTCGTTAGGATCCCAACGATTGGTAGCTGCATCTAAAATCACATTTGTCCCTATAATCGTTCCGTCTTGGTTTTGAGTAATGCGGATAGTAGCATTAGGCGCAAGGATTGTTCCTTGAAAAGGAGCACTGATTGTCAAATCAGTCATCTCATTTCCAAAATTCCAAGAGATATTCGCATCCGAAAAATCTTCTGTTTCATGATTTGAACGATCATTGTATTTGATTGGTGACTGTACGTTCAATGCAGAAGAACTGTTGATGACATTAAATACAACTACTTGATCATTTGGATTGATGACTTGAAGTGGCGTATTCATCGTTAACACTTCTGCATCGATATTTACCAATAAAAACCCGGTATCTGATAAACCAGTTAAATCGATTGTCCGATTGTTCATGTCTGGAAAATCTGCAGCAGTATATGTTTTAGCTGGAGTGATGGTTGCAAGATCATTTGCTGCTACATTCAATTTAGCAAATTCCTGCTCGAAATCAATATATTCATGCCCAGCACGATCTTTATAAAAATCATCTGGAGTTAAGTGATCAAGCCTGGATCCATTGACTGTAGGATGACCATCTTGAAGTGCTACATCCACGTTACTGCCAACGACAAATTTATTCATTCTTGTGCTACCTGTAGGTATGCCTGAAGAATTAGCGAAAGAATCAGTTTTTTGTATATAATTTATTTCTTGGTTCAATAAACCTTCATGAAGCTCTGTACCAAAATTATTTTTTGCATCAAGTTCATGTGTTGCTATATTTCCGTCTGTATGTGCATTCACAGTTGTCTTATTTTTAGCAAATACGTGGAATTGACTAGCAATTCCTAACAAGCCATAGTTACCGGTTAGATCATTATAAATATTCCCAGGGTCTTTAGGAATGTATGTTTCCGCTGAAACGGCCACACCATACGAAAAGATATTGAACAACAAAGCAACTAGGACTAGTAAACTTGCCCTTTTTTTCATTTTTCCCCCTTCCTTTCCTTTCAAACATTTTCCTATTATACTCTTTTTCTCCTAGTCTTAAACTGTTCGTTTGAAAAATCATTGTTTATTTATAGAATATTAATGAAACGTTCATATTGTTGCTTCTTGTTCAATTGATAGTTCGACACTATCTTTTTCTTTCAATCTCCAAACTATTGATGATGGTGACTGTTAAAGTGTAAAAAATAAGGGTGTGTAGTAACATATAAGTAGGTATCCTAGAATTAGGAAAAAGTAAGTAGGATAAATAAAAAGGAGGAAAATAAATGGATTATTTAGATATGCTATGCGAGAGTGTGGATCGGGCATACGATCGGTTTGAACGTTTGTTTGAAGGCGTCTCTATTGAGGAGGCCAATCGTTTTCCAGTGGAAGATAGAGCACCGCAGATCAAATCAATGACTTGGCTGGCTTGGCATACCGCTCGGGAATTAGATTTCCAGATTGCTGATTTAGCAGGAACCTCTCCAATTTGGCATAGTCAAGACTGGGAAAGCCGGTTTCCGATGACGATAGCAGATAACGAACAAGATTGGAAGCACAGTCTGGAACAAGCAAAGCAGATCCAAGCTAATCAAATAGAAGATCTGCTAGGATACTTGCGAGGAGCTGCTGATTTTGCTATTTCTTACTTAAGAAGGCTGGCACCTTCCGAGTTAGATGAAGTAATTGACGAGAACTGGACACCACCAGTCACCCGAGGAATGCGTCTCGTTTCTATTATTGATGATGCTGCTATGCACTCTGGTCAGATGATCTATGCGAGACGTTTGTTGGGATTAAGAGATTAAGGCACTAGCTAAAAAAGAACTTACGGCAAAATAAGTCGCAAGTTCTTTTTTGTTTTTATCGTTACCCATGGTCTATCTATAAGATCGAAAAAGGAAGCGGCCTGCTATCTCTTTTGATCGTGTAAACTAATGACTCTCTTGTTTTTTGCATTGATTCATTTAAAGAAAGTGTACCATGCTTTATAGATATTTTTAGAACACCTTTTTCTAGAGGATAGAGAAACTGTCAGCTGATAGAATAAGGAGAGTCTTTTGAAGAGAATTCAGAAAAAAGGACACTGTATGAGATCAGGTATCCTTTTGTGAAATCTGATATTATTGCGTACGGATAGATGTGAGACTGATTTCGCCAGAAGACAAACTCATCTCCTGTTCATTTGTTTGGACGATCAGTTCGCCATGATGACCGATTTCTTTTGCAAGACCGACATAAGTCGTTCCTTTTTGATTGAACGACACGGTTTTTCCCAATACGAATGATTTTTCTTTATAGAAGTCCAACGCTTTTTCTGGGTGAGAAAGATAAGTGAACAATTCTTGCCAGATTTTGCTGATTAGCTGATTCCTTGTGACACTAGCTTGTCCGTCGGGAAAGACAGAGGTGGCTTTTTCTTGGAGATCAGCTGGAAAATGATTTTGAGGAACAGAAAAATTAAGCCCGATCCCAATGATGATATGACTGATCCTGCCGCTTTCCATATCACTGACTGCTTCAGATAAAATCCCACAGACTTTTTTTCCATCCATGTAGATATCATTGACCCATTTGATCGAAGCAGAACGACCGGTTACAGATTCAATGGCTTTCACACAGGCACTGGCTGCGATGATCGTATATTGAGGCAATTCATCAAACCGTTTGTCTGGATGGAGCAAGAGACTCATGTAGATTCCTCGTCCAGGTTCAGCGAAAAAAGGCCGTCCAAAACGTCCACGAGCTTGTTCTTGTGTATCAGCAACAAATAACTTCGAAACAGAATCTCCTTGAGCTGCTGCCAGTTTGGCATCTTTCATCGTAGATTCAGAAGTCAATATCGTTTGTACTTTCAAATCAGGAATAAACGACCGTAGCTCTTGCTGGATTTCTTTTGCATCTAGTACGTCAGAGGGCAGGTAACGATATCCTGTAGGCCCGTGCTCAAAACGATAGCCTGCCTTTTCCAATTCTTTGATGGCTTTCCAAATACTTGTCCGGGAAACTTCCAGTTGCTGTGCCAACTTTTCTCCGGAAAGAAAATCTGGTGTCTTTTTCAATAATTGAAGTACCTTGTCTTTCGTTGTCATGGCATCAAGCTCCTTTCCCATCCATTCTATCAGGAAGAAGGAGAGAACAAAATAGTTTTCGAAGAAACAACGGTTGATACATAAAGCAAAAACGAAAGAAGGAAAGAGAAAAAAGAAGAGGGTGGGCGTTCATTTTTTGTCCCAGCCTCTTTCTGATTATGAAGATAAAAGTACTTGATCGTCTTTTAATGCCGTGCCGCTGTTTTGTTTGAACAACGCTAATAATTGGGGCACTGTGAGCTGCTGTTTTTCCTCTTGCTGGATATCTACGACGATCCTTCCTTGATGTAGCATGATCAGTCGATTCCCATAGCGGATCGCGTCTTCCATGTCATGAGTGACCATAAAAGCAGTGAGATTCTGCTCAGTGATCAGCTTTTCTGTCAATTCCATCACCGTTTTGGAAGTAGCAGGGTCAAGCGCTGCAGTGTGTTCATCTAATAAAATCAGTTCTGGACGCTGTAATGTGGTCATCAACAGCGTAATAGCTTGACGTTGTCCTCCAGACAGCAAACCGATTTCTGAGGATAAACGATTTTCCAAACCCAAATTTAGCCGAGCCAGCTGGTCTTTGAAAAATGTTCGGTCTTGTGGTTTGACACCACGGAAGAAGCCGCGTTTTTTTCCTCGTTTCATAGCAAGAGCGAGGTTTTCTTCTACCGTTAAACGAACGGCTGTCCCTAGTTTAGGATCTTGGAATACGCGACTGATGGATTTCGAACGTTCGACAACAGATTTTTTCGTGATATTTTTTCCATTCAATAAAATTTGTCCCTGATCGACAGAAAATGTACCGGCGATGCTGTTCAGCAAAGTAGATTTACCAGCCCCATTTCCACCGATGATCGTCACGAAGTCGCCGGGATCTAAGGAAAGATTAATGCCTTTCAGGACATGATTTTCGTTGATCGTTCCTTTTTCAAAGGTATGATGGAGATTTTCCAATGTTAAGACGTCATTCATTTGACACTACCGCCTTTCTTTTTTTGAGGTAAATGGAATTTTTGCTGGATCTGCGGGAAAGAAAGACAGATCACTAGCACGAAAGCAGAAGCAAGTTTCGAATCACTTGGTTCAACATTCAGTTCGAAGACTAACGCTAAAATAAAACGGTAAATGACCGCACCTAAAACGACAGTCAAGAGACGGAGAAATAGTGGTTGGTTACGTAACAAAACTTCTGCGATGATAATAGAAGCAAGTCCAATTACGATCGTTCCAATACCAGAATTCAAATCAGCAAAGCCGTTGTTTTGCGCAAGCAAGGAGCCAGAAAGAGCAATGCATCCATTAGAAATCATATAACCGATGATCTTCATATTATCTGTGTTGATCCCGTTTGCTTCGCTCATTGCCAGATTATCGCCAGTTGCACGAATAGCAAGTCCTGTTTCTGTACGTAAGAACAAAACAAGTAAACATACAACGATCAAAGCAAAAAGCAGACCGACGATCAGTACAGCGTTGTCTTTTGTTATGCCGAATGACTCGACCCAATGAAAGATCGTTGGCTGACCCAATAAAGAGATGTTCGGCGCACCCATCACACGGGATGTGACAGAATATAAACCAGTCATGGTGATGATCCCTGCAAGAAGGGCGGGAATTTTCAATTTTGTGTGAAGCAGTCCGGAAACAAGCCCTGCTGCCGCACCCCCTAAAAAGCCTAGAAGACAAGCTGTCAATGGATGATAGCCATTTGTAATACTTACTGCCGCGATCCCTGCACCTAAAGGAAAGCTTCCTTCAGCAGTCAAGTCGGCAATGTCCAAGATACGGAAAGTGACGTATACACCAATCGCAAGTAGGGCCCATAAGACCCCTTGCGATGCAGATGATAAGAAAAGAGAGAGCAAATTTGTCATGAGAATCCTCCTGTGTTTTATTCAGCTTCTTTGATGCTGTCTGGATTGATGCCTAATGCTTTGGCCATGTCTTTATTGACATACAGTTCCAAATCATTCGCTGTTTCGACAGGAAGTTCACTTGGCTTCTTGCCGTCTAAGATTTTTGCTGCCATGATCCCTGTTTGTTTGCCCAAGCTTTCGTAGTCGATTCCTACTGTTGCTAGACCGCCGTCTTTGACTTGATCAACTGCGCCAGCAACGACAGGTGTTTTTGTTTCTTTTGCGACTTCACCGACAACACTTGCCGCACTTGCGAACGTGTTATCAGTAGGAATATAGATTCCATCTACATCTTTAGCTAGACTTTTCGTCACTTGTTGGACATCATTTGTGGAATTTGCTGTCAGTACTTTGACTTTGACGCCCGCTTTTTTCAATTCTTTTTCTGCCAAATCAGCTTGGATCTTAGAGTTTGCTTCACCGTTGTTATACATGATGCCGATTGTTTTGGCGTCTGGCACGATATTTAACAGTAAGCCGATTTGTTTTTCGATTGGCACCATATCTGTCGTGCCAGTCACATTGCCGCCAGGTTTTTCATTGGATGTGACTAAATGGGCTTGTTCCAAGTCTGTGACCGCTGTGACAGTCATCGGGATAGTGGTTGTTTCATTTAATAAAGATTGTGCTGCTGGAGTGGCGATTCCAAGTAGCAAATCAGGATCTTCTTTGACGAGTTTCTCACTCATACTTTTCAGGTTGTCTTGATTGTTTTGGGCATTTTGATAATCGATTGTTAGATTATCGCCTTCTTTATACCCTTCTTCTGCTAATCCTTCTTTGAATCCTTTATAGGCAGCATCTAACGAGTTATGTTGTACAAGTTGCAATACGCCAATTGTTTTTTGTCCATCTGATGCCTCTGCGGAATTGTCTTTTTGTGCGCAACCTCCTAAAGCTAGTAGCAGGGCAGCGCCTAATCCGATGATTATATTTTTTTTCATTTCTTTTTCCTCCTTAATTTTGGGAAACAAAAAATCCATTCAGACAAAATGTCCAAATGGATTGAAAAGTCGGAAAATAAATTGAAAAAGTAGAATGCTTGATACTTTTACTTTGTATTTTCACTGCTCAGCCACTTAGCATTTTGTCTACGTGGCTTTTTGCTGCAATACAAAGTTCTTTAGCCATCATAGATACAAACTGTCGTTTAACGTTTGTATCCATCATGATGAATACAAACCTATCTAAAGTAGCTAAAGTAGCTAAAGTAAAAGTTATTCAGTTGTGTTGGTGCGATTTGGTTGATGTTGGTTCGCATAGAAGTTCCTCCACAAAATGAATTTTCTAAAGTATAACCGAGATAAAAAGGTCTGTCAATTAAGAATTGTCAGATAATTGAAAACATAAAATTGAAAACATTAAGAAAATATTGCGAAAAAGCAGAAGAAACGCCAGGAAGTGTTGACTTTTATAGAAAATAAGTGTAGTATATGAAGTTGCAAAAACTATCTGATGAAGAAAAGGCAGAAACGAAATATTGTCCGTTTCGGCTTTAATATAAGGAAACAAAAGTAGAAGCTCACGAAGTAAGGTTTCAAGAGAATGTTCTATTTTTGGTTTTTTTTTGCCTAAAAGCCGCAAAAAATGTCTATTGTTACCTAAAAATAATATTTGAAATATTATTGTAACAATTGATCGGGTAGTCTTTTTGAATGACATTTTAGAGGGGTGAAGAGCTTGGCTGGACACGTAGTAAAATACGGAAAACATCGCGAACGTAGAAGTTTCGCAAGAATCAGTGAAGTGTTGGAATTACCAAATTTGATCGAAATTCAAACAGACTCTTACCAATGGTTCTTAGATGAGGGACTTAGAGAAATGTTTGAAGACATTTTGCCAATCGATGACTTCAATGGCAATCTATCTTTGGAATTTGTAGATTATGAATTGAAAGAACCAAAGTATACAGTAGCAGAAGCTCGTGCGCATGATGCAAACTACTCTGCACCATTACATGTAACATTGCGTTTGACAAACCGCGAGACTGGCGAAATCAAAGCACAAGAAGTATTCTTCGGTGATTTCCCATTAATGACAGAACAAGGAACATTCATCATCAACGGGGCAGAGCGAGTAATCGTTTCTCAGTTAGTCCGTTCACCAGGTGTCTATTTCCATGGAAAAGTCGACAAAAACGGAAAAGAAGGATTCGGTTCTACTGTTATCCCTAACCGTGGAGCTTGGCTAGAAATGGAAACTGATGCAAAAGACATCTCTTATGTACGTATCGACCGTACACGTAAGATTCCTTTAACCGTATTAGTTCGTGCGTTAGGATTTGGTTCCGATGATACGATCTTTGAAATCTTCGGCGACAGCGAAACATTACGCAATACAGTCGAAAAAGACTTGCATAAAAACGCAAGCGACTCAAGAACAGAAGAAGGTTTGAAAGACGTTTACGAACGTTTGCGTCCAGGCGAACCAAAAACAGCAGACAGCTCACGTAACTTGCTGAATGCTCGTTTCTTCGATCCAAAACGTTACGACTTAGCAAACGTTGGTCGTTACAAAGTAAACAAAAAATTAGATTTGAAAACACGTCTATTGAATCTGACATTAGCTGAAACATTAGTTGATCCTGAAACAGGCGAGATCATCGTTGAAAAAGGAACAGTCTTGACTCACCAAGTCATGGAAACATTAGCTCCTTTCATTGATAACGGTCTAAATTCAGTGACTTACTATCCATCAGAAGATGGTGTGGTCACAGATCCAATGACTGTCCAAGTCATCAAAGTATTTTCACCAAGAGATCCTGAACGTGAAGTGAACGTGATCGGAAACGGCTATCCAGAAGCAGCTGTAAAAACGGTTCGTCCAGCCGACATCATTGCTTCAATGAGCTATTTCTTGAACTTGATGGAAGGTATCGGCAATGTCGATGATATCGACCACTTAGGAAATCGTCGTATCCGTTCAGTTGGTGAACTTTTACAAAACCAATTCCGTATCGGGCTAGCACGTATGGAACGTGTGGTTCGTGAAAGAATGTCGATCCAAGATCCTGAAACATTGACACCTCAACAATTGATCAATATCCGTCCAGTTGTGGCAAGTATCAAAGAATTCTTTGGTTCTTCTCAGTTGTCACAGTTCATGGATCAAACAAACCCTCTTGGCGAATTGACACACAAACGTCGTCTTTCAGCCTTAGGACCTGGCGGATTGACTCGTGACCGTGCCGGTTATGAAGTTCGTGACGTTCACTACTCCCACTATGGCCGTATGTGTCCGATCGAAACTCCTGAAGGCCCAAACATCGGGTTGATCAATAGTTTGTCCAGTTATGCGAAAGTAAATAAATTCGGATTTATCGAAACACCTTATCGTCGTGTAGACCGCGAAACAGGTCGTGTTACTGACCAAATCGACTACTTGACAGCAGACATCGAAGACCATTACATCGTAGCCCAAGCAAACAGCCCATTGAATGAAGATGGAACATTTGCTCAAGACGTTGTTATGGCTCGTGCTCAAAGTGAAAACTTAGAAGTATCTATTGATAAAGTAGACTACATGGACGTATCACCTAAACAAGTAGTTGCCGTTGCGACAGCATGTATTCCTTTCTTGGAAAACGATGACTCCAACCGTGCCTTGATGGGTGCCAACATGCAGCGTCAAGCAGTGCCGTTGATCAATCCTCAAGCACCATGGGTTGGTACTGGTATGGAATACAAATCAGCGCATGACTCAGGAGCTGCTTTGTTATGTAAACATGATGGTGTCGTTGAATACGTTGATGCTTCTGAAATCCGCGTACGCCGCGACAACGGTGCATTAGATAAATACGATGTAACGAAATTCCGTCGTTCAAACTCCGGAACAAGCTACAACCAACGTCCAATCGTTCATTTAGGTGAAAAAGTCGAAAAAGGGGATACTCTGGCAGACGGACCATCTATGGAACAAGGCGAAATGGCTCTAGGCCAAAACGTTTTAGTTGGTTTCATGACTTGGGAAGGGTACAACTATGAAGATGCGATCATCATGAGCCGTCGTTTGGTAAAAGATGACGTATACACTTCTATCCATATTGAAGAATATGAATCAGAAGCCCGCGATACAAAATTAGGACCTGAAGAAATCACACGCGAAATCCCTAATGTCGGGGAAGACGCATTGAAAGATTTAGACGAAATGGGCATCATCCGTATTGGTGCAGAAGTCCAAGATGGCGATTTGCTTGTAGGGAAAGTCACGCCAAAAGGGGTAACAGAATTATCTGCAGAAGAACGTCTATTGCATGCGATCTTTGGCGAAAAAGCTCGTGAAGTCCGCGATACATCATTACGTGTACCGCATGGCGGCGGCGGGATCGTTCACGATGTGAAAATCTTTACTCGTGAAGCTGGAGATGAATTGTCACCAGGCGTAAACATGTTAGTTCGTGTTTATATCGTTCAAAAACGTAAAATCCATGAAGGGGATAAAATGGCCGGTCGTCACGGAAATAAAGGGGTTGTATCCCGTATTATGCCGGAAGAAGATATGCCATTCTTACCTGATGGAACACCAATCGATATCATGCTGAATCCTTTAGGGGTGCCATCACGTATGAACATCGGACAAGTATTGGAATTACACTTGGGTATGGCTGCACGTCAGTTAGGTATCCACGTAGCAACGCCAGTATTTGATGGTGCAAGTGATGAAGACGTATGGGAAACAGTTCGTGAAGCCGGTATGGCCAGCGATGCGAAAACTGTTCTGTACGACGGACGTACAGGTGAACCATTTGATGGACGTGTGTCTGTCGGTGTGATGTACATGATCAAACTTGCTCACATGGTCGATGACAAATTGCATGCACGTTCAATCGGACCTTACTCATTGGTTACACAACAACCATTGGGAGGTAAAGCTCAATTTGGTGGACAACGTTTTGGTGAAATGGAAGTATGGGCACTGGAAGCTTACGGTGCGGCTTATACTTTACAAGAAATCTTGACATACAAATCAGATGACGTAGTCGGACGTGTGAAAACATACGAAGCAATCGTCAAGGGTGAACCAATTCCAAAACCAGGTGTACCGGAATCATTCCGCGTATTGGTGAAAGAATTGCAATCACTAGGTCTGGACATGCGTGTCTTGGATATCGAAGAAACAGAGATCGAACTTCGCGACATGGACGATGAAGACGACGATTTGATCACTGTTGATGCTTTGACAAAATTTGCCGAACAGCAAACTGCCAAAGAATTAGAAAAGAAAGCTGCTGAACAAGTGGAAGATGAAAAAGACGATGTCATCCAAAACTTTGAAACCGCAGAAGATAATTTAGACTAATCCGGTCTATGAGCTGCAAGGCGGTCGAAGATCAGCCGTCTTGCGGTTTGCCATTAAATGAAATGGAGGGAACCCCTTTTGATCGATGTAAATAAATTCGAAAGTATGCAAATAGGTTTGGCTTCTCCCGAAAAAATCAGAAGCTGGTCTTACGGTGAAGTAAAAAAACCTGAGACGATTAACTATCGTACCTTAAAACCTGAACGCGAAGGGTTGTTCTGTGAGCGGATTTTTGGTCCTACAAAAGACTGGGAATGTGCCTGCGGAAAATACAAACGTATCCGTTATAAAGGAATCGTTTGTGATCGATGCGGAGTGGAAGTTACTCGTTCGAAAGTTCGCCGTGAACGCATGGGACATATTGAATTAGCAGCTCCTGTTTCACATATCTGGTACTTTAAAGGGATTCCTTCACGTATGGGTCTTGTATTAGACATGAGCCCACGCGCTTTGGAAGAAATCATTTATTTTGCTTCATATGTAGTCATCGAACCAGGAAATACGAATTTAGAGAAAAAACAATTGTTGACAGAACGCGAATATCGCGAAAAACGTGAACAATATGGACAAGAATTCCAAGCTGCTATGGGTGCAGAAGCGATCAAACAATTACTTGATAATGTTGATCTAGATGCAGAAGCAGCCGAATTGAAAGAAGAATTGAAATCTGCACAAGGACAAAAACGTACACGTGCAATCCGCCGTTTGGATATTTTAGAAGCATTCCGCGCTTCAGGAAATCAACCAAGCTGGATGGTTATGGACGTTATCCCTGTTATTCCACCAGATTTACGCCCAATGGTTCAATTAGAAGGTGGACGTTTTGCAACAAGTGACTTGAATGATCTTTACCGTCGTGTAATCAACCGTAATAACCGTTTGAAACGTTTGTTAGACTTGAATGCACCTGGAATCATCGTTCAAAATGAAAAACGTATGCTGCAAGAAGCAGTAGATGCATTGATCGATAACGGTCGTCGCGGACGTCCAGTTACTGGACCAGGTAACCGCCCATTGAAATCTCTTTCTCATATGTTGAAAGGGAAACAAGGTCGTTTCCGTCAAAACTTGCTAGGTAAACGTGTCGACTACTCCGGTCGTTCTGTTATCGTTGTTGGACCTTTCTTGAAGATGTACCAATGTGGACTTCCAAAAGAAATGGCTATCGAATTATTCAAACCATTCGTGATGCGTGAGCTTGTTCAACGCGAACTAGCTTCAAACATCAAAAATGCGAAACGTAAAATCGAACGTCAAGAAGACGAAGTATGGGATGTTTTAGAAGACGTAATCAAGGAACACCCAGTATTGCTGAACCGGGCACCTACGCTTCACCGACTTGGTATCCAAGCATTCGAACCAGTTTTAGTACAAGGACGCGCAATCCGTTTGCATCCACTTGTATGTGAAGCTTATAATGCCGATTTCGATGGAGACCAAATGGCTGTCCACGTTCCATTGAATGAAGAAGCACAAGCAGAAGCACGTATGTTGATGTTAGCTGCTCAAAACATCTTGAACCCTAAAGATGGTAAACCAGTTGTTACTCCTTCTCAAGATATGGTTCTAGGTAACTACTACTTGACAATGGAAGAAGAAGGACGCGAAGGCGAAGGAATGGTCTTCAGAGATCAAAACGAAGCCGTTATCGCATGGCGCAACGGATATGTTCATTTACATTCACGTATCGGTGTGAACCCTAACTCATTAGGTGAAAAACCATTTACTGAATGGCAAAAAGAACGTACGATGATCACAACAGTTGGTAAGATCATCTTCAACGAGATCATGCCTCCTGAATTCCCTTATCTGAATGAACCAACAGACTTCAACTTGACCGTCCAAACACCGGACAAATACTTTGTTGAAGCTGGTACTGATATTCCTGCACATATCAAAGAGCAAGAATTAGTATTACCGTTCAAGAAGAAAAACTTAGGAAACATCATCGCAGAAGTCTTCAAACGATTCAAAGTAACAGAAACTTCTAAGATGCTTGACCGTATGAAAGACTTAGGGTATAAACATTCAACACATGCCGGTATCACAGTAGGGATCGCTGACATCAGTGTACTGAATGAAAAACAAGAAATCATTGAAAATGCCCATAAACAAGTTGAAACTATTACAAAACAATTCCGTCGTGGTCTGATTACAGATGACGAACGTTATGAACGTGTCATTGCTGTTTGGAACGCTGCAAAAGACAGCATCCAACAAAAACTGATGGAAGGTTTGGAAGCGAAAAACCCAATCTTCATGATGTCTGATTCTGGAGCTCGTGGGAACATTTCCAACTTTACACAGCTTGCCGGAATGCGTGGGTTGATGGCCGCTCCTAATGGTCGAATCATGGAATTGCCAATCATTTCGAACTTCCGTGAAGGACTATCTGTCTTGGAAATGTTTATCTCAACTCACGGGGCTCGTAAAGGGATGACCGATACAGCCTTGAAGACTGCCGATTCAGGTTACTTGACTCGTCGTCTGGTTGACGTGGCCCAAGATGTAATCATCCGTGAAGAAGATTGCGGTACTGACCGAGGTCTTGAAATCCAAGCAATCCGTGAAGGAAATGAAATCATCGAATCATTAGAAGATCGTTTAGTGGGACGTTACACTCGTAAAGAAGTACGTCATCCTGAAACAAATGAATTGATCATTGCAGGAAACCAATTGATTTCCGAAGACATCGCAAAACAAATCGTTGATGCAGGTGTCGAAACAGTGACAATCCGTTCTGTCTTCACATGTAATACAAAACATGGTGTCTGCAAACATTGTTACGGACGCAACCTTGCAACTGGCTCTGACGTTGAAGTCGGAGAAGCAGTTGGTACGATCGCCGCTCAATCAATCGGTGAACCTGGTACTCAGTTGACGATGCGTACATTCCATACGGGTGGGGTTGCCGGAGACGATATCACTCAAGGTCTTCCTCGTGTCCAAGAAATCTTTGAAGCACGTAATCCGAAAGGGCAAGCAGTGATCACAGAAGTAACAGGGGATGTCATCGATATCTCAGAAGATCCTGCAACACGTACCAAAGAAGTAACAATCAAAGGAAAAACAGATACACGTACGTATACTGTTCCTTATACAGCACGTATGAAAGTAGCAGAAGGCGATATGATCCACCGTGGTGCACCATTGACAGAAGGATCAATCGATCCAAAACAATTGTTGCAAGTTCGCGATGTATTATCTGTTGAAAACTACTTGCTTCGTGAAGTACAACGTGTTTACCGTATGCAAGGGGTAGAAATCGGCGACAAGCATATCGAAGTAATGGTTCGTCAAATGCTGCGTAAAGTTCGTGTAATGGATCCAGGTGATACAGATATCTTACCAGGTACATTATTAGACATCGCAGACTTTAAAGATCAAAACTACAATACGCTAGTCTCAGGAGGCGTTCCTGCAACTTCTCGACCTGTCTTGCTAGGTATTACAAAAGCATCATTAGAAACAAATAGTTTCTTATCTGCTGCATCATTCCAAGAAACAACTCGTGTCTTGACGGATGCTGCGATCCGCGGTAAGAAAGATCCTCTTCTTGGTTTGAAAGAAAATGTTATTATCGGTAAGATCATCCCAGCTGGTACTGGTATGCAACGTTACCGTGACATGGAACCAAAAGAAGTCGGTGTAGCAAGCGAAAATGTCTACAGTATTTCAGATATTGAAGCACAAATGGCTGCAGAAGACGCAATGAACAATCAAACAAAATAGATATTTTACAAAAGAGGTTGTGACAAATTATTGTCACAACCTCTTTTTTGATTTGTCTAAAATAATTTGTCTAACTAGAAGAAAAGTGGGAAAGGATCTTACAACATCGGTTCGTATCCCATTAAGGTATCGGAACGATCATCTTCCCAGAGAAGTCAATCAATAAAAATAAAGATAGATCATTTTTTGAATGCAAAATAAATTCATGGGAAGATAGAGCGGTTATTTTTAATATTTTGCTAGCTATTAGTGAATAGTTCCTCGAATACAACAAAACCAGTAGACATGTCTAGTTATTCTATTTATGTTTTAGAGATAAGTATCCCCAAATAACATGGATTGAAATAAGGGTAAATGAGTTTAAAAAAATGAACTATAAAAACTTATACACAACGTGGTTAAAAATAGTTTTTTCTTCCCTGTGGAAAAAATAGTTTAACACAAACATTATAGTTATCCACAGCTATCTAAAATAGATGGAAAATAAAGAAAAATCCGCTAAAATACCGGGAGGGGGTAATGGAGGATGAGTGATTGAAAAAAGAACAGAGTAACTGACTTATCCTCAGTGTTTCTGTTCTTTTATAAATCTGCCCTACATTTCTTGTTGTTGGATCGAATCTGTGAGAGTAATCTCGGTTGAAAGAATGATTCTTTTTTCTTCTGGGTATTGGTGATGGATCAATTGGAATAAAAGTTCTGTGGCTTTGATTCCTAACTGATTTGTTGGAATGTCTATCCGAGTCAGCTGTGGCGAAAATAGGGAGGACAATAAGGGATCACTGAATCCTGCGATCGAAAGATCATCAGGTATCTGCTTTCCAGTTTGTTCTGCCACTTTGTAAATACTCAATGATTTTAATGCATCGGTAGAAAAAATCGCAGTTGGTCTTTCTCGCAGCTTCATTAAATCATTCATTGCTGCCATGCTGTCTTCTAAGCGAAAGCCGACGTCTATGATCCATTCATTACGGATATCTAGGTGATGATCAAATAAGCATTGACGGTAACCATTGAGACGATCATTGGATACATAAACTTCTGTCGGAGCATGGAGACAGCCGATATGACGGTGTCCATTCTTGATCAGTGTTTCCACCAAATCGTAACTATCCTGGAAATTATCCGTGTCCACTGAGTAGATGTTCGTGTAGTCGTTTCCGACTTTTCCGATTACCACAATAGGAATATTGTATTGATCCAATTCAAAAAGAAGTGTTTCATCCATCGTAGAGCTTAAAATAATAATTCCTCGAATCATTTTTTCTTGGATCTTTTTCGCGCATTTTTCTAGCTCTTCTTCTGGTGTTTTTGCCGTTTGTAGAATCAAGTCGAAGTTATTTTGTTCAGAAACGGCAGAAATGGATTGAATAACATCTGAAAAAAAAGGATTGCCATAGGTCGTATGAGAAGTACGATGAGATAATGCTAGAATCGCGTCAAAACCATTTCCTGACAGTCCTCTTGCAATTTTGCTCGGTTCATAATTCAATTCTTTGATTGCTTGAAGTACACTTGCTTTTGCTTTATCAGAGATATTTGGCTGGTTATTTAATACTCTGGAGACAGTTGATTTGGAGACATTGGCTTTGTTCGCAATGTCATAAATAGTAGGTTTCAATTTTATATGCACCTCCTTTTTGGGAGCGTTTTAGAATAATTCCATAGTACAATAGACATTCTTTTTTGTCTATGATTTTGAAAATTTAGGAATAGCTTGCATGATCATGAGAGATCATATTTTTTTAAGAAGCTATTAACTATTGATACATAAGCTTTCTTATTTGTATTTTTTTGTATATCAAAATTATTTAAAAAAATGCTATTGACAGTAAGCGTTTTCCATAATATGATCAAATCGTTGGGAACGCTCCCAAAAAAGAAAGGGGAATCCGATGTATACAAAACTTTTACAAGCGATTTATCGCGACTCAGATTTGGCTGAGAAAACCGCCTCTATGATTGAACAAAAAGTCAGTGATTATCAGCAGAAGAAAGGCCAGGCAGGCAAACTGCATTGGGACGAAGAAGATATTTTCTTGATTACTTATGGGGATCAATTTTTTGAAGAGCAGCAACCAACTTTGCGTACATTAAAAAAATTTTATCGGAAGTATTTGGCAGATACATTTAGTGTTGTTCATTTCTTGCCATTTTTTCCATATACATCTGATGATGGTTTCTCCGTTTTAGATTATCAGGCAATCAACGACCATTTGGGCACATGGGACGATGTAGAAGAAATGAGAAGCGAAACACGGTTAATGTTCGACTTTGTCTGCAATCATATGTCTGCCGAAAGTACTTGGTTTCAGGAATATTTAAACTTGAATGATACGTACAAAGATTTTTTTATTGATTTGCCACTGGATACAGATACAAGCAGCGTGACTAGACCAAGGACTAGTCCACTACTTACAACTTTCATCGACAAAAACGGGAAAGAAAAACATGTATGGACGACTTTTAGCGAAGATCAAGTAGATTTGAATTTTAAAAACCCAGAAGTTTTATTGAAAATGATCGATATTCTTTTGTTTTACCTAGAAAAAGGCGCTTCATTTATTCGTTTGGATGCTGTGGGGTTTTTATGGAAAGAACTAGGAACTTCTTGTATACACTTGCCAGAAACGCATAAGATTATTCAGTTATTCCGTGCAATCGTTGATGAAGCAGCTCCAGGAACGGTATTGATCACCGAGACAAATATGCCACATAAAGATAATATTAGTTATTTTGGCGATGGCAGGAATGAAGCACAGATGGTCTATCAGTTTTCACTGCCACCTTTGACTCTTCACGCGATACGCTCGGGAAATACAAGTAAGTTGAAAGAATGGTTAGAAACAATCAATTTTACATCGAAAAAAACGACCTTTTTTAATTTTTTAGCTTCCCATGACGGAATCGGATTAAACCCGATAAGAGGTATTTTGCCGGAAAAAACGATCCTTGAATTAGTGGAACAGCTGAAGAAAGAGGGTGCCCGAGTAAACTACAAGAAAAAACCAGATGGAACGACCAGTCCATATGAGATAAACGCTACGTATCTAGATGCGTTAAGTTCTCCAACAGATACGACGGAATGGAGAAGCAAACGCTTTTTAGCAGCTCATTCATTTTTGGTAACGTTACCAGGCGTGCCGGCAATTTATATTCAAAGTGTGCTGGGAAGTCGAAATGATTACAAAGGCGTAGAAAAAACAGGAGAGAATCGAAAAATCAATCGGCAAAAATTTTTGTTAGCAGATATTGAGAAAGAGTTGCAGACAGATCCATTAAGAACAGCAGTATATGGTGAATTGACCCAGATGCTATCTATTCGAAAAAAAGAAAAAGCCTTCCATCCGAATAGTTTGATTTACTTACTGGACTCAGCAGATTCTTTTATCAGTTTTATTCGCGAAGCGAAGGAAGAGAAAGTCTTAGTTATCCATAATTTTTCCAATCAATCAGCAGGTTATCTTTTACCAAAAGGAGATTACCTAGACCTGTTTTCTGGACAAATTATCCATTGCAGTCAAGAACGAAAGTTGATATTCCAGCCGTATGAATATATGTGGCTGAAAATAATAAAATAAGAGGTGGAAAAAAATGAAAAAAATTATTGTTACTACCTGTCTGCTAGCTACTGGATTTCTTCTTACTGCTTGTGGTGAAAGTCAAAGCTCTAACGAATCACAACAGACAACGATTCAATTCATGCACTCTTCTGTCGAACAGGAACGATTAAGTGTGATCAATGAACTGGTTGCTGATTTTGAAAAAGAAAATCCAGACATCAAAATCAAGCAAGTGCCGGTAGAAGAATCAGCGTTCAATACGAAAATCGTTACGTTAGCTCGTTCCGGTAAATTACCAGAAGTAATGGAAGTCAGTCAGGATTTTGCTAAAGTGATGGATAAAGATGAACTGATTGATCAGATGGCAGTCCAAAACGTTATCGAGGAATCTGGAGAAGATAATTATTATGACGGAGCCAAAAACCTTGTTCGTTCAGAAGATGGAAAAAGCTATATTGCTGCACCAATTAGCGGCTGGGTTCAAGGTATTTGGTATGACAAAGAAAAATTATCAGAAGCTGGTTTTTCAGAACCAGAAAATTGGGATGATATTTTAAAAATTGCTCAACATTTCACAGATAAAGAGAATAAACAATATGGAATTGCTATGCCTACTGCTGAAGGAACAATGAGTGAGCAAGCGTTCTCTCAATTTGCTTTGTCAAATGGAGCAAATGTCTTGGATGATGAAGGCGAGGTAACGATCGATACGGAAAAGATGAGAGAAGCATTGTCGTTTTATCAAAACTTATCCCAATACACGATGCCAGGCTCTAATGATGTGACAGAAATCAAAGATGCTTTCATGAATGGAACAGCACCAATGGCAATCTATTCAACTTACATTTTGCCTTCTGTTTATGAAGCGGGGAACTCAGAAAATATCGGTTTTGCTATCCCAACACAAAAAGATCAAGCTGTCTATGGAACAGTATCTGGATTGACGATTTCTTCTGGTCTAGACGAGAAACAAAAAGAGGCTGCTGAAGCATTCACAGCTTTCTTATCTCAACCGAAAAACATGGAAAAGTGGGTCTTGATGTCTCCTGGGGGTGCTCAACCAGTGAATAAACAAGTAGTCGAACTGGATGGTTACAAAGAAAATGAAGTCATCAAGTCTTTTGGCGAGCTGCCATCTGAGATTGCTAGTGCTTTTGATGAAGTACAAGTCTTTGGACTAGTCGGGGAAAAGAATTTCACGAAAATGGGAGATATCACAAGCTCAGGTGTGATCGGAAAAGCAGTGAACCAAGTAACTGTCGGAAACGAAGATGTCGATCAATCTTTAGCTGACGCACAAAAAAATACGAAATAACAAGAAGTTCTGCCAATGGTGTTCGAAAAAAGTAGATAGCTATTGGCAGATTATCAGGGGGAGGTTTCAATGAATCGTCCAAGGAAACATTCTGACTTAAAATTAGCCATGGGACTTTTAGCACCAAGCATGCTTTTATTAGCTGTTTTAGTGCTGATTCCAATGCTTTCCAATATTCAGATCAGTTTTTTCGATATGCCGCTGAATCCTAACTTAGACGCCGTTTTTATCGGATTAAGCAATTATCTTGAAATTTTAAGTGATAGTGAATTTTATCGTTCTTTAGGTTTAACAGTTGCTTACACATTCTTAGTTGTAGCAGGCAGTACAGCTTTAGGATTAGCCGTAGCTATTTTGCTTAACCGCAAGTTCAGATTTAGGAAAACGGTGCGTTCACTGATTTTATTAAGTTATGTTACGCCATCTATTTCTTTGATTTTTGCTTGGAAATATATGTTCAATAATAGTTATGGAATCGTCAATGATCTGTTAGTAGATAGGTTGCAGCTTTTCAACGAAGCACCGCTGTGGTTCGACCAGCCAGTTGCTAGCTTCTTTATGGTCGTTTTGTTTGCGATCTGGAGATACTATCCGTATGCGTTTATTTCATTTTTGGCTATTTTGCAAACAGTCGACAAAACGCTTTATGAAGCAGCTGAAATGGACAGTGCAAATGCTTGGCAGAAGTTCAAGATCGTGACACTGCCGGCAATCAAACCAGTACTAGCAACTGTGATTGTTTTACGATCTATCTGGATGTTCTATATGTTTACAGATGTCTATCTACTGACGAATAAAGTCAATATCTTAGGCGTTTATTTGTATCAGACAGCCTTTGCGTTCAATGATCTTGGAAAAGCAGCAGCTATATCGATTCTATTGTTCATCATTATTGCAGCGGTCGTCTTGCTCTCACGAAAGAAGGTGGACTTGAAATGAAAAATAAAAAGAGCAGGAAAATCTTATTTTACGCGACGATTTTGTTGCTATTAGCTGTCAATTTGTTTCCATTTTTGATCATGCTGATGACATCATTCAAGGATTCACAAGAAGCAATTGCAACGACACAAACTATTTTTCCGAAAGAATGGACTTTTGAACATTATCAGGATATTTTCAATGCTGAGATTTTTCCATTCATCATGTATTTCAAAAATAGTTTAGTGATCTCCTTGATAGCCTCCGTAACTGCAGTAGTGATTGGGATCAGCGGGGCATACGCTTTGTCAAAACTACGCTTCAAAGCTCGCTCGAAAATCAATGCTAGCTTTTACACCGTTTATATGTTTTCCGGTATTTTGATCGTTGTTCCATTATTTAAAATCATTTCCGGTCTAGGTTTGTATGATACCAATACAGCACTGATTATCACGATGGTCGTTCAAACACTTCCTACTGCGATATTCATGCTAAAAAGTTATTTTGACACGATTCCGACTGATATTGAAGAAGCAGCAATGATCGATGGTCTTAGCCGGATCCAGATCATTATTCGGATCATTATACCATTGGCTATTTCTGGAATCATTTCTGTCTTCGTTTATTGCTTTATGGTTTCGTGGAATGATTATTTATTTGCTTCGATTTTCCTGTCGACCTCCGAAAAATTTACTTTACCAATCGGTTTGAACACATTATTCAGTACACCAGACTACATTTGGGGACGAATGATGGCCGCTTCATTGGTGACCGCTTTACCAGTCATCATTATGTATGCGTTATCTGAACGATTTATTAAAGGTGATTTAGTCGAAGGCGGCGTAAAAGGATAAAAAGAAAAGAAAGAGGAAAGAAAAGATGAAAAAATTAGTTGCATTAGAACCAAGAATAGCCGGATTCAAAGATTACGAAGACCGTGAGATCGAAAAGAACGAAGTACGTATCCGAGTAATTTTCGCTACTCCAAAACCAGGAACAGAAATTGTCGACTTTAGAGGATTAAGTCCATTTATCGATGAAGAATTTTCGGAAGAATGGCGCCTATTCTTGCCAAGAGAAGAAGGAAGCCAACGCGGTGTGGTATTTGGCGAATTTCAATTAGGAAATATGATTGTCGGTACGATCGAAGAAACGGGCAGTTTGGTGACAGAGTATCAAAAAGGAGAGTTAGTCTGCACTTATGGACCCATTCGTGAAACGCTGATTACAAACGGTGTTGATAATTATAAACTACGTAAACTTGATCGGTTGGATCAATGGAAAAATGCAGTATGTTACGATCCTGCTCAATTCGCTTTAGGCGGTATCCGGGAAGCACATGTTCGAGCAGGTGATGCTGTAGCAATCTTCGGTTTAGGCGCTATCGGGCAAATTGCGATTCAATTAGCTAAAAAAGCAGGTGCTACTACCATCGTTGGGATCGATCCCATAGCGCAGCGTAGAGAATTAGCAGAAAAATACGGTGCCGATTACACGCTAGATCCTATGAAAGCAGATGTCGGTTTTCGTCTAAAGGAATTGACAGATAAACGTGGAGTAGATTCAGTTATTGAAACGAGTGGCAGTGCTGCCGCATTACAAGCTTCTTTAAGAGGGATCGGCTATGGCGGGATCATTTCTTATGTTGCCTTTGCTAAACCTTTTCCAGCTGGGTTTAATCTTGGTCGCGAAGCACATTTCAATAATGCAAAAATCGTCTTTGCTCGAGCATCTAGTGAACCAAACCCAGATTACCCAAGATGGAACCGTAAACGAATCGAGGACACATGTTGGGAATTATTGATGAACGGTTACTTGGATTGTGAAGAAATCATTGATCCAGTTGTGCCATTTGCAGAAAGCGCAGAAGCTTACATGCGTTATGTAGATCAGCACCCAGAAGAAAGTATCAAAATGGGTGTTCAAGTACAAGGAGGAGAACAATGAAATTTGGTACGCAAGATCAAGCATTTTTCCCAAGAGACATTTTAGAAAAATTTAGATTTATCAAAGACTGTGGATTTGAAGAATACGAAATCGATGGTAAGTTGTTAATAGAAAATATCGACACAGTCAAACAGGCAATCAAAGAAACAGGGATCCCAGTAGTGACAGCTTGTAACGGATACGATGGGTGGATCGGTGACTTCATCGAAGAACGGCGTCTTAATGGTGTACGTCAAATTGCTGAGATTTTGCGTGCACTAAGCGAGGTTGGCGGCAAAGGAATCGTTATCCCAGCAGCTTGGGGAATGTTCACTTATCGATTACCGCCGATGGTTTCACCCCGAAGCAAAGAAGGAGACTATAAAGCAGTCAGCGAATCACTTCGTTATTTAGATAAAGTAGCCGAAGAAACAGGTACGGTTATTTATTTGGAGCCTTTGAACCGATACCAAGACCATATGATCAATTTGTTAGCGGATGCGCGTCATTACATTGACTCTAATCAATTGAAACATGTGCAGATCATCGCTGATTTTTATCATATGAATATTGAAGAAGATGATATTTCAAAAGCATTGACTACGCAAAAAGAGTATGTGGGTCATATCCATTTAGCAGATAATCATCGCTACCAACCAGGATCTGGCGCAATTGATTTTACTCGCCATTTTCAAACGCTACTTCAAAATGAGTATGAAGGTTATATGGTATATGAATGTCGTTTGCGAGGAGAAAATGAAGTGAAAATTTATCAGGAATCATTGCAATACTTGAAAAACTGTCTGGAAACAGCGCGTCATTTAAATGATTTAGAGAAAGAATAGAGAAAGAAAAACAATAAGTAAATAAGCAAAGGAGGGAGAAATAAATGAAGAAAGTAGCAATCATAGGCGCTGGACAAGTAGCAGAAAAAGTACATGCTGCTTATTATCAAAAAAGATCAGATGTCTTAGAATTGGCCGCTGTGGTTGATCCAGTCAGCCAGCGAGCAGAAGATTTTTGCCGACGTACAGGATTTTCTCATGCGTATACATCAGTTACACAAATGCTGAATGAGATTTCTCCCGATATCGTGAGTGTCTGTACACCCAATCGCTTTCACTTCGAACATGTATTGGCTGCCCTCGAAGCTAATGCTTCAGTGATGTGCGAGAAACCACCAGCTATGACAGCTGATCAAGCAAGAAAGATGGCAGAGACAGCCGATAAAAACGGGCAGATTTTGGCTTATGGATTCCAGCATCGTTTTTCTGACGAAGCAACAATGATCAAGAATCATCTTGATGTTCTCGGGGATATTTATTACGTAGAAGCGAATGCGCTTCGTCGGTCTGGTGTTCCAGGCTGGGGAACGTTTATCGACAAAGAACTTCAAGGAGGCGGGCCTTTGATCGATTATGGCATTCACATGCTTGATACAGCGATGTATATTACTGGATTTCCTAAAGTAAAAAGCGTTCGGGCGTACAGCTTCCAAAAAATTGGTACGAAAAAAAATTCAGGGAAATTCGGGAAATGGGATCCAAGCAAATTCACAGTAGAAGATGCAATTTTTGGCACACTGGAATTAGAAAACGGCAAGATCATCCAACTGAATACTTCGTTTGCTTTGAATATCAGAGAAGACAAACTGAATGTGGCTTTTTGTGGCGATCAGGCAGGTGCTAATCTGTATCCAGGCGAACTATTCGAAGATGTAGATGGAAAGCTGGTTTCCTTACAAAAGACCACGCCAGTTAATGACCCACATGAACAAAGTATGGCTCATTTTGTGAATAGGGCGCTCGGTGACCAGGCTCAGATGATTGCAGATGGCTGGCAAGGATATGTCATCCAGAATCTGGTGGAAAATTTATATCGTTCGGCAGAAACAGGAGAAGTTATTACCTTATGAAAGTAGAAGAAAAACAATTTGATTTAGAGTATATCAATAAGTATGCGAGTCAGATGACCATTGGGAATGGATTTTTTGGTATTAGAGGAAGCCAGGAGGAAGACTATCGGAATCAAGTAAGGGGAATGTTTGCAGCTGGTGTATATAACCGACCTTTAGGAGCAGAATCAGCCGAGTTAGTGAATCTTCCAGATGTCATCAGATGGGAAATAAAAATCGACGGTGAACATTTTTCTCTTGAGACGATGAAAGTTCTTGCATACGAGCGGGCACTAGATTTAGAAATGGGAGAGCTTAAACGCTATGCGCTCATTGAAACTGCTCAAGGAAAAAAAGTGGAAGTCATTACTTGTCGTGTGGCTGATCAAAATAATCTCCATCAGGCAGCCCTGAAAGTGGTCATCAAGCCGTTGACCGAAGTCTGCCAAGTAGACGTGAAAACAGGTATCGATGGACAGCAAACCAATTTTGGTACACAGCAGTTGGTTGAAAAAGAATTGCGAGTATTTGGTGACGATTTGATCAGTGCATCCTACCAGACAACAGAAAGTAAAATTGATATTGGGATTGCAGCTAAATTCAATAAAGCAGGTGTATTCCAAGCAAAAAATCGCCGGATCACCGCTTCCTTTTCAGAAAAGATCAGAAAAAATACGTCCTTTACGCTAGAGAAGATCATCGTACTCTCTACCTCTCTTCAGCAAACAGACCCGTTTAAGAAAAGTATTGCCCAAGCCCAGAAAAGCGTTAGTTATACAGAAATTTTAGAGCAGTCGATGTCTTATTGGACAGATTTTTGGCATCAGCATCGGATAACGATCCAAGGTGATTCTTCTTTCGATCAGTTAGCGATGGACTTCGCTGCTTACCATTTACAGATTATGACTCCCCGCAATGATCCAAGTGTTAGTGTAGGGGCGAAGGGACTAACTGGCGAAGGTTATAAAGGGCATGTTTTCTGGGATACGGAAATTTTTATCCTGCCTTTCTTTTTATATCAGTTTCCTGAAGTAGCAAAGAATTTGCTGCTGTACCGTTATGATCGATTAGAAGGCGCACGGCAAAAAGCAAGAGATTATCACTATCAAGGTGCACTTTTCCCATGGGAGAGCGCACACACTGGTCAGGAAGAGACACCCAAATTTGCTGCATTGAATATCAAAACCGGAACAAGACAAGAAGTTGCTTCAGCTGTCGCAGAACACCATATCAGTGCAGACCTTGCTTATGCCGTTCAAGAGTATGTCCAAGCAACAGAGGATCAATCGTTTTTAGAAACAAAGGGAAAAACGCTCATTCATGAAACAGCAGCTTTTTGGCTGAGCAGAGCTGTAAAAGTCGATGATCATTTAGAGATACACAGAGTCATTGGTCCAGATGAATACACAGAATATATCGACAATAATGCATATACGAACTATCTGGCGCATTATAATGTGGCCTTAGCTGTTAAATATCAAGCTGGCGATCCGCTTTTTTTGAAAGAATGTCAAAATTTTTTAGATAAGTTATATTTGCCAGTGCCTAACAAAGAACAGCTGATTCCGCAAGATGACACGTATCTCAGTAAGCCAGTTATTGATTTGACCACTTACAAAGAACGTCCTGGCAGCCAGTCTATTTTACTTGATTATGCCCGTAGCGAAGTAAATGAACTCCAAGTCAGCAAGCAAGCAGATCTTGTCATGCTGTTATACTTATTACCTGAGTATTTTTCTCAACCAATCGTTTCTAAGAATTTGCATTACTATGAAAACAAAACAATCCACGACTCATCGTTGAGTAAAGCGATTCACGCCATAGAGGCTTGCCGTATCCAAGAAATGGAATGGGCGTATCATTTATTCCAAGAAGCGTGCCTGATTGATTTAGGACCAGATCCGCATTCATCAGATGACGGAATTCATGCTGCTTCATTAGGAGCACTATGGCTAGCAGTTATATTTGGTTTTTCAGGTATTACAGTAACGAATGGAACTCTTTCTATTTCTCCAAGACTTCCTTCAGCATGGGAAAAAATTTCTTTTCCTTTTATTTGGAAAAATCACAGGTTGCTATTTGTTTTGACAAAAAAACGAATAGTAATAAAAAAAGAGACAAAAGAAACATTACCTATTTTTGTCAATGGAGACCAATACCAGCTGGAAAAAGAACTGATCTTGGAACGGAGGGAAAAATAATGCGTATTCTGATTGCGCCAGATTCTTTCAAAGAAAGTCTGACAGCCGTAGAGGCAGCACAAGCCATTCAATCAGGTTTTCAAGAAGTTTTTGTTCAGGCTGAATATGATCTGCTACCTATAGGCGATGGAGGAGAAGGAACGGTTTCATCATTAGCAGAGAGTTTAAGGTTGAAGCGGCAAACAGCAGTCGTTACTAATTCATTTGGCAAAAACAAAGAAATCCAGTACGCTTCAGACGGTCAAACTGCGATTTTTGAAATGGCAGAAATCGTCGGATTGAAAGATGTCCCACTAAACCAACGACAGCCACTTAGGTTATCCACGCGAGGAGTAGGAGAACTGATACGACAATTGTTGCAACAAGGTGTTCGACACATCATCATCGGCGTTGGCGGAAGTAGTACCAACGATGGCGGCATCGGCATGGCAGAAGGTCTAGGTTATGCTTTTTACGATCAAGATAATCAAAAAGTAGAAGCACTGGGAGAAAATCTAGGTAAAATTGCTACAGTTGATAAAACGAACGTGCCTATTGAGCTGATTAAAGCCAAAATCACTGTCATTACTGATGTTACTAATCTTTTATGCGGAAAAGAAGGCGCTTCTTTTGTTTTCGGACCACAAAAAGGCTTGAAAGAAAATGAATTAGCAGTGGCTGACCAAGCCATGCATGATTTTTATATGAGATTTGCCCCTCAAGTAATCGAGGCATCGGGCAGTGGTGCTGGTGGTGGAATGGGTGCAGGACTGTTAGCATTTGCTTCAGGGGAAATAGTCTCTGGCATCGACTACGTATTGGATTTACTGGAGTTCGATAAACGGGTACAGCAAGCAGACCTCGTAATCGTAGGCGAAGGACGTCTAGATGGACAAAGTCTAAAAGGAAAAGCGCCAGTTGGGATTGCTAGAAGAGTACCAGAGGGCGTTCCTGTGATAGCTATTTGCGGAAGTGTTGGTAAAGGAAGCGAAAAAGCAGCAGATGTTGGCATTTCGGCCGTTTTTCCGATCCTTCCTGCAGCTGTGCCTTTACAAGAAGCTTTACAGCAAGCCACTGATAATCTTCATCGCACAGCTAAAAACATCGCATCTTTACTTCAAGTCGTTCATTTTCAAGGAGGTAATCGATGAAAATCAAAGCAGCACTATTCGATTTAGATGGCGTTCTTGTAGACACAGCTCGTTATCATTACGAAGCGTGGCTGGTTTTAGCTAACCAGCTGTCCATTCCATTCACTGAGAAAGAAAACGAGCAACTGAAAGGAATATCCAGAACCGAGTCACTAGAGCGATTGCTGTCATTTGGAAAAATGGAACAGAAATTCTCAGAAAAAGAGAAATCAGCCTTTGCTGAGCAAAAAAACAATCTATATCTTCAAGCGATTCAAAAAATGGATGAAACATCCGTTTTGCCTGGTGCAATAGCTGTTCTTGAGTACTTGAAAAAAACAAACATCAAGATCGGATTGGGATCAGCAAGCAAAAATGCACGCCTCATTTTAGAAAAAACGAATTTGACAAGTTATTTTGATGTCCTTATTGACGGCACGCAAGTATCAAAAGCAAAACCTGATCCGGAAGTTTTTCTCAAAGGAGCACAGCAATTGAATGTACCGCCAAATGCATGCTTGGTCATTGAAGATTCAGAAGCTGGCTGTCAAGCAGCTTTGGCTGGTAACATGCATGTATTGGGAATAGGTGAAAACATAAATCTTCCTTCTGCTGAATATGTGATTCCTAATTTAACCGTTTTTGATCAAGTACGTTCGTTTTGGCATTTATCAGAAGCCGTATCACGTATATAATAGTTTCCGTTTTTTCTGTCACAAGCAAAACGTTATCCTCCTTTTGGAAATCAAGGTATGATGAGAAAAAAGGGGGATTTTATATGACAAAAAAAGCAGTTTTCGCAGGCGGATGCTTTTGGTGTATGGTCAAACCATTTGAAGAGCAGCCAGGGATCATTTCTGTGACATCCGGTTATACTGGCGGGCATGTACCAAATCCAACTTATGAACAAGTAACAACAGGCACAACAGGGCATACAGAAGCAGTAGAGATCGAATATGATCCAGAAGTTATTTCTTATGATCAGTTGGTGGAAATCTATTGGCAGCAAACCGATCCGACTGACGCATTAGGACAGTTCGCTGATCGCGGTGATTCTTATCGTCCAGTGATCTACTATAATGATGAAGAAGAACGAAATATTGCAGAGCGTTCAAAACAAGCATTGCAAGACAGCGGGCGATTCGATAAGCCAATCGTGACAAAAATCGAACCAAGAAGCGAATTTTATCCTGCAGAAGATTACCATCAGGATTATTACAAGAAAAACAAGCTCCATTACAATCTTTATCGAGAAGGTTCTGGACGTGCCGGTTTCCTTCGTCGACATTGGGGCGGCAAGAAATAAGAAGCCGAAAAAGCTACTTTTGGAACACCGTATATCAGAGGTTGTGACAAGTCGTTTGTCACAACCTCTTTTCAATACCTAAGATGAAGGACAATCAGCAACGCACTGCTCAAAAAAGGAATGAAAGGCAGTTTTTCCATCTTTTTTTTATGACAGATAAAGTAAACAGAAAAAACGGATATTCCAAACAGACTAGCAAGAAACAAGATCTGAAGCAACTCTTCCAGAGACAAGCCACCACTCCAAGAAAGCATCAACAGAGTATCACCAGCTCCGAGATAGGATTGACCATAGCGAAGGCACACACCGCCTACGATAAACGTTAACAGCACACTTTGCCATTGGAAGACGCCGGCCTGCAACCAAAAAATCCATAAAATTGCCCAAGAACAGAATAGCGTGTGAGAATGGACCATGAAGTAAAATAAATCCATCAACGAAAATAGCAAAGCCGAAAGCATCCATATGAATGTCGAATAATTTCTTGCAGAAGAAAAAGTAAAGAACCAGACAAAAAGACCACCACATAAGGCTTCTGCCAACAAATAGTAGAAGGGCAACCGACACCGGCAATAGCGGCAGCGAAATCGTTGGACGATGATCGAGAGAATCGGAATCAATTCATACCAAGAAAGCGAACGACAGCATTTGACACAATGAGATCTAGGATAAATAATAGAGTGACCTAACGGAATCCGCTGGGCGGTTAAACATAAAAATGATCCGATACAGCAACCAATGATAAAATAAAGTAACACGCCATCTCCCCCTTTTCAAAACCAAGATACGCAAGCTTAAACTAAATTTTTGTACATACATAAAATTTGAGGTGAAAAAATGAACGTTTCAATCGGATTAGATATCGGAACCACACAAACCAAAGCAGTTGCTTTCACAGATGAAGCCCAAGAAGTAGCATCCGCTTATTTTCGCTACCCTTTGATCCAAGAAACACAAGGGATGGCAGAACAAGATCAGGAATTGATCTTTCAAGGTGTCTGCACCGTTATAAAAGAAGTAATTAAACAGTTGCCTTCAGACACAATCATTCAATTTGTCTCCTTCTCCTCTGCGATGCATGGCCTGATATTGTTGGATGAAGAGAAAACACCGTTATCTCGAATGATCACTTGGGCAGATAACCGAGCAGCGGACGAAGCAGAAAAACTGAAATATACCGTGCTTGGCAAAGAATTTTATCGGCAGACTGGGACGCCGATTCATCCAATGACACCATTGAACAAAATCAAGTGGCTGCAAAACAGCCAACCTGAATTATTCAAAAAAACTGCTTATTTTGTCGGTATCAAAGACTATATCTTTTATAGATTGTTTGGCGAACTGATCAGCGACTACGGAACAGCTTCAGGAACTGGATATTTTGATATCCATGAATTCCAATGGGCAGAAGAAGTGCTTGACTACTTGGACATTCGGATAGAACAATTGCCGCAAGTATTTCCTTCCACCTATCAAGTAACAGGTCTACCGTCAGAAACAGCAGCAGAACTAGGTTTACCAAATGATATATCATTTATTTTGGGAGGGGCAGACGGGCCGCTTTCTAATCTAGGGTTAGGTGCTTTTGGTGATACGATCGCCGCTTTGACCGTAGGAACGAGCGGAGCACTTCGTTTTATTACTACTCAGCCTCAGTTCCATCCAGAAATGGAGACGTTTTGTTATGTTCTGGATCAGAAACATTGGGTAGTGGGAGGAGCGACTAGCAATGGTGCTGGCATCTTTGATTGGGCAGGGCATACATTTTTACAGGAAGTCGTTCAATCTGCTAAAGAAAAAGGAGAAAATCCATATGATGCACTGCTTTCGGCTATCGCTTTTGTGCCAGCGGGTGCCAATGGTCTGATTTTTCATCCCTATTTGCTTGGTGAGCGAGCACCGCTTTGGGACGCAGATGCGTTTGGCAGTTTTATCGGCTTACAGCGGCAACATACAGAAAAAGAAATGATGAAGGCGATTCTAGAAGGGATCTGTCTCAATCTTTATCGGATTTTAAAAGGAGTTTGCCAGGAAAATCAGCTCACAGAGATCCGTGCTACAGGCGGGTTTGCTCAATCTCCGATTTTTCGTCAGATGATGGCTGATGTACTGGGTTACCCGCTTGTTTTCCCTACTGTCACAGAAGCATCCGCATTAGGAGCTGTGATTTTAGGCTGGAGAAGCATCGGAAAGATCCAAAGTATTAGTGAAGCACAGGAATTGATAGAATTGAAAGAGCAAGTTGGAGTACAAGAAACTGATCATAAAAAATATCAGAAAATCTATCCATTATTTGTTTCGACACAAAAGCATTTAGCACAGACTTATCAGCAATTTGCTCAACTGCGAGAAGAATTAGCTGATTCTGAAAAATGATTGGCTTTACGGATAAAAAAGCGAAATGAAAATCGTTCTCAGGTAAAGGATTTTGTTGTACTTTTCATTGAAAGTCTACTATTATTTTAAGTGTAAGAAAATGTTAGGAGGCAAAAAAGATGAAATTCCAACAAACCAAAGAAGTATTAAATCAATTAGTTGCAGATCTAAGCCAAATGTCTGTTGTTGTTCACCAAACACATTGGTACATGAGAGGATCAGGTTTCCTTACATTGCACCCAATGATGGATGAGTTCATGGACGATTTGAACGCTCAGTTAGATGAAGTATCCGAACGCTTGATCACATTAGACGGTTCACCTTATTCTACATTACGTGAATTTGCAGATAACACGAAAATCCCTGATGAAGTAGGACGTTGGGACCGCACGATTCCTGAACGTTTGGAAACACTTGTTGCAGGCTACCGTTATCTAGCAGATCTTTACCAAAAAGGAATCGAAGTTTCTGGAGAAGAAGGCGACGATCCAACACAAGATATTTTTATTGAATTCAAAACAGCCACAGAAAAACGTATCTGGATGATCCAAGCTCATTTGGGCAAAGCGCCAGAGATCGACGCGTAAAAACTGTTGTTGAACTTGACCGAAAAAGAGGTTGTGAAATCAGCGTTTTGACCTGAGTATTAGAGAAACAAACGTCAAAATAGTTCCTCATATTTTGCCGTTTTTTGAGCTAATACCGAGGGTCAGCTGATTGAACACCGTTTACCAAGAGGTCGTAAGCCTGCCGTTCAGCTCCGAGTCACAAGAAACAATTTCAAAAAACAGCTTCTTATGTTTTATGGATATTGTGACTTGTGACCGAGGAGTTGGCAGGAGAACACCGTTTATTCAAAATAAGGGGTTGTGACAAGACTTTTGTCACAGCCTCTTTTTGTTTTTCATTTTGGCAGGAAACGCCCCTTTTATATAAAAGAAAGAAAAAGAAGTAAAGTTTCATATAAATTTTTCAATCAAGCAGAAAAACGTTGACATTGACTAGATTAGCGGGTAATATGTTAAATGGTATTGTTTGCCCCACAAAGAGCCCCGGAAACTCGAAGTGTATGTCAAACATCAGAACTTAAATTGGAGGAAAATAACGTGCGTACAACATATATGGCCAAACCAGGCGAAGTAGAACGTAAATGGTATGTAGTAGACGCAACTGATGTTCCATTGGGACGTCTTTCAACAGTTGTTGCATCTGTACTACGTGGTAAAAATAAACCAACTTTCACACCTCATTTGGATACTGGCGATTTCGTCATCGTCATCAATGCAGACAAAGTGAAATTAACAGGTAAAAAAGCGACTGACAAAATTTATTACCGTCACAGCAACTACCCAGGAGGATTGAAATCAATCACTGCTGGCGAATTGCGTGCTAAAAATTCTCGTCGTTTGATCGAAACTTCTGTAAAAGGTATGCTTCCTAAAAACACTTTAGGCCGCAAACAATTTACAAAATTGAACGTATACGGTGGAGCAGAACATCCACATGCAGCACAACAACCAGAAGTTTTAGACATCACAAACTTAATCTAATAGGAGGGAATTTCATTGGCACAAGTTCAATATATCGGCACAGGCCGTCGTAAAAACGCAGTTGCTCGCGTACGTCTAGTACCAGGAACTGGCAAAATTACTGTAAATAAAAAAGATGTTGAAGAATACATTCCACATGCTGACTTGCGTGAAGTAATCAATCAACCTTTCGCTGTTACTGAAACAAAAGGCGCATATGACGTATTTGTTAACGTAAACGGCGGAGGATACGCTGGACAATCAGGAGCTATCCGTCATGGTATCGCTCGTGCATTGCTAGAAGTTGATCCTGACTTCCGTTTAGCTCTTAAACGTGCTGGCTTACTTACTCGTGACGCACGTATGGTCGAACGTAAAAAACCAGGTCTTAAAAAAGCTCGTAAAGCTTCACAGTTCTCAAAACGTTAATTGCGATTATCGTTCGAGTTCACGAGTTACGAGAATCGTACTGGGCGAAGCAATGCTGAGCGCAGTTACCTTAATCCTAACTTTTCTGGCACTTTCCACAATTTGGAAAGTGCCTTTTTTGTGCTTTTAGCTATGTTAATAGGTAGGATTCTTGGTCTATAATATCATTCGATCTATAAACAAACGGGAAAAAGATCAAGTATCTTCAAACAATATTATTTATCCGCCTCTGAGGTTGTGACAGAAGTGGTCAGCTTCAAGAAATAAGAAGGAATTTACAAAAATTGCTTCTCATGTTTGATAAATATTGTGACTTGTGACCGAGGAGTTGGCAGGAGAACACCGTTTATTCGGAAGAAGGGATTGTGAAAAGTCTTTTGTCATAACCTCTTATTTGGTAGCTAATTGTAAATCCCAAACGGCATGTATTATTTTTCATAAGTCCGTTTTTAAGGATTAATGTTTTCTTTTGCTTTTTATATGGTCTAGCTTCAGCGAGAAGTTCCAACGCATATACAAGGACGTCTGATGTCAACGATAACAACGATTACCATGGTGGCCAGTCCACTTGGATTAGCACTGTTTGGTGCGCTCTTTGATTGGAAGACAACGCAACCACGTCTGCGAGACAGTCTGATTTTTCTGGGAGGGAGTCTTGCTATAGTTATCCTTATAACCGGTCTGGTAAAATTACTCAAGCTTGATCTGAAAGAAGCAAAAATTTTCAGTGAAGAGGAATACAGAGAAACGACTTTGGTCGAAAAGAAAGAATCAGGAAACTGATACAAGCGTATAACAAACTGCCTGATAATAGGAAAGACACGTATTGTCCGATTGTTTTTTTTGACATTCAATTGGAAAATTTACACTTTCTTTATACATTTCTGGCTGCTTTCTTTATACCCGTCAACTATACTTCACTTATCAATAAGAAAGAAGGATAAGTATGGATTTTGGAAATGAAACGGTCTTGAAAGCAACTGGTATAACCAAAAAATACGGTGCTGCCAAAGCATTAGATAAAGTATCGATCGAAATCAAACGTGGAATGATCTATGGATTGATTGGGGAAAATGGAGCGGGTAAGTCTACCTTTATGAGAACTATTATGGGTTTGATCTCGATTGATGAAGGTTCGATCGAATTATTTGGAACGACGGATTTGCAGGCAGCAAGACGACGTATGGGTCAATCGATTGAAACCCCTGCTCTTTATCCAGAATTAACTGCAAGAGATAACCTACGTATCCAAGCAGCGAACGGCGGTGTGTCGGATAGAGAAATCGAAGACCTGCTGAAAATGATGCGATTGGAAAATACAGGGAAAAAGAAAGCAAAGAATTTCTCTTTAGGTATGCGCCAGCGTTTAGCTATTGCAAATGCACTGATCACGAATCCAGAATTTTTGATTTTGGATGAACCGACGAATATTCGTTCTGCTGAAGCTTTTTTTAGAACATCCGAAAAAAGTATTTTCGCGAGCAAATCTTTATGAAACAGTTTGGCAAGAACCATATTTTGATAGTGAGAAAACAGTGAATATGCATATTTCCAATCTTCGAGGGAAGCTAGCAAAGGCACATGCTGTGTATATTCATACGGTGTGGGGAGTGGGGTTTAGATTTGATTAAGTGGCTGTTGCTTCTCGTTGTTATCTTTATGGGAAGTTTTATTTTCTTCCTGCAAAGGGAAATCAAGCGATTAACTAAGAAAATCGCCACTCTTTCTGAACGACAAGAATATGGTGGTCGTCTTTCAGTCGAATTTCGAGAAAAGAATCTAATGGACCTAGTAGATGCACTGAATACATGGGTGGATGAAAATGAACAAAAAGGACAAGCATTTCAAGAAATGGAAGAAAACATCAGACTATCGATCGTCGGCCTTTCTCATGATCTCAGAACTCCTTTGACTGCTATTAACGGTTATGTACAATTACTGGAACAGGTAGAGGATACGGAGAAACGGGAGAAGTATTTAACGATCATCAAACAATCTGTTGCAAGATTACTCAGTATGACGGATCAGTTTTATGATCTTGCTCGAATAGAGACGAAGCAAAAAGAAATGGATCTCCATACGCTTTCTTTTTCTAAAGAGGTGGAAGAAGTATTTTTCTCTTTTTATGAACAATTTTCTGAGAAAAATATCGAGGTAGCGTTCGCTGAACACTCGATAAATACAACTGTATTAGCAGATCCGCTCATGTTGCTGCGAGTGCTGCAAAATATCATACAGAATTTATTGCGTTATGCAGATGGACAAGCAAAGGTGACATTTTCAAAAGAGGATCCATTCATTCGATTAACAGTGGCCAATCCTATTAAACCAGGAGTGCAAACCTCTGTTGAAAAAGTCTTCCAGCGTTTTTATACCGAAAATACCAGCCGCACAAATACGGAATCTAGCGGAATCGGGCTTTACCTGTCAAAAAAATTGATGGAAGGAATGGGGGGAGAGATGACCGCTAAATTAGACGGGGGCATCTTCTCCATCTCCGTCAAGTTGCGGAGGGTTTAATTGGCTCTAATTTACCTGAAGTGAATGACAAAAAAATTGTATCTCGTTTTAAAGACATCTTCTTTTTTGGAAGGTGTTTTTATTTTGGTGTGATTGATACGAATTAGGTAACGAAGACAGTTATTTTTGTACCCCCCTTTTCAAATAGCGCAACAGTGCTATACTAAAACTAACAAATCAAGGAACGGAGAGGGATATGGGCCAAAGAGAATTTATCGTTTTAATTATTATTGCAGTTGTTATTTTATTAGTTGTTTTAGACATTTTTTCACGTTTGAAAGTAAAGGAAACAGTTCGTAGTAATTGGGGAAAAATTCCTTATCAACCGAGATTTGATAAAGAAGAAAGTTTGAAGGATGCGTGGCTCACGGAGAAAAAATTCCGTTCATGGGATAGTGAAATCGACGATCTTACTTGGTATGACTTGGATATGTTCGAAGTATTTGAAGGGATCAACAGTACCTATTCTAGTGTAGGTTCAGAAGCGTTGTATCAGCGTTTACGCAGCTTTGATTTTGGAGAAGATTATCAGTTAGAAAAACTAATTGCTTTTTATCAGGAAAATCCTCAACTGAGAGAAAGAATCCAATATCAATTCGCTCTTTTAGGAAAAAAAGATCATAATTTTGCAAAACAATATCTAGCGGATGGAAAAAGTAAAAAGATTGGACGCGTAGGTTTATTTATTTTTCTTGGCTTGCTTCCGCTGGTGGGTGTAGGTTTGCTTCTTTTAGGGCAAGTACTAGGAATCTATCTAGCAATCGGTGGCTTAGTATTCAATACGGTCTATTATCTAGTGAAGAAACAAACACTAGAAACAGAGCTGAATAGCATGAGTTATTTGGTTTCAACGATTTCAGCCGCCAATCAGTTAGCAAAAATGACGACACCACTTCAAAAAGAGCTGAAGCAGCAAACCAAACCATTAAGAGACATCCCTAAATTAGGTTTTTCATTTCGCATGAAGAGTGATAGTGAAGCAGAATTGATTTTTGAATATGTCAACATCATGTTCATGCTGCCATTTATCTCCTATCATTTCGTTCTCACTAAATTAGAAAAGCATTCAACTGAAGCCATCAAGCTGTGGGAATTGCTGGGAGAATTGGAAGTTGCAGCAGCCGTTTTGAATTATCGCACCTATATGCCGATCACTTGCCGACCAGAGTTTACTGAGGGCGGTGTGACAGCGAAAGATATCTATCATCCATTGTTAAAAGAAGCGGTAGTGAATCCAGTCAACTGGCAGAAGAATACATTAGTCACGGGTTCCAATGCATCAGGAAAATCTACGTATGTCAAAAGTATAGCCATCAGCTGTATTCTAGCACAGACGATCCAAACAGCAATTGCAGAACAGTTTACCCTGCAATCTGGGCATGTGTTGACTTCCATGGCAATCGAAGATGATTTATTTGAAGGCGACAGTTATTTTGTTTCAGAAATCAAATCGATCAAACGTTTGCTGGACCAAGTGGCTTCCAAAGAACGCTGCTACTGCTTCGTAGATGAGATTTTAAAAGGAACAAATACGATCGAACGGATTGCTTCTTCCGCTTCAGTCGTTCGGTGGCTTGCGAAGTATCCATCTTTAGCATTTGTCGCCACACATGATATCGAATTGACAGAGATTTTAAAGAATTATTGTGAGAATGTCCACTTTGAAGAACAAGTAACAGAAGGAAAAGGAATCAGTTTTGATTTCAAATTAAAAGAAGGACCTTCAAGGACCCGAAATGCGATTGCCTTGCTGAAAGTTTTGGATTACCCAGAGACTTTAGTAGAAACCGCAAAAACGGAAGCCGCGTCATTTGATGAAAAGCGGCAGTGGCATGTATTGGGATAGGCGAAGTGATCGAAAGTATTTATTGGATCAAAAATCTTGGCTCATGCTTCCGCCGTTTATACGTGTTTAGAGCGTGAGACAAAAGTGTTCTTTACTTTTGTCTCACGCTCCTTTTGTTGCACATATGAATAGTAATCCTTTATCTTCGATTTGTTTTTTCTGAAAAGGTTGTCTGACTTCGTCCGATTGATGTCTTTCATTAGGAGATTTTCCTGAGCCCAGCAACCTGATTTTTCGCTGGAACCAAGTTGTTTTTTCATCTGCTGTATTCCATGATACAATAAAGAATCATGTCTATAAGGAGATAGGAAATAAATGGCAAATGCGCTTGAAATAAATAATTTGAAAAAGATCTATGGAAGTGGGGTCGAAGCATTGCGGGGAATCGATCTTTCGGTGAAAGAAGGAGATTTCTATGCGCTATTAGGGCCAAATGGAGCTGGGAAGTCTACAACGATCGGGATTATTACTTCTTTAGTCAATAAAACATCTGGAAAAGTGAATGTCTTCGGTTATGATCTGGACAAGGATCTAGTTCGAGCAAAGCAACAGATTGGATTGGTTCCACAAGAGTTCAATTTTAACCCTTTTGAAACGGTCCAGCAAATCGTCGTGAATCAAGCCGGTTACTACGGTGTCTCTCGCAAAGAAGCGATGAAACGCAGTGAAAAATATTTGAAGCAGTCCAATCTTTGGGAAAAGAGAAATGTCCGTGCACGTATGCTTTCCGGGGGAATGAAGCGAAGACTGATGATTGCTAGAGCACTGATGCATGAACCACGTTTGCTGATTTTAGATGAACCAACAGCAGGAGTTGACATCGAGTTGAGACGCGAGATGTGGGAGTTTCTACGAGAATTGAACGAAAATGGTACAACGATCATTTTGACGACGCATTATCTAGAAGAAGCTGAAATGCTTTGTCGCAACATCGGAATCATCCAATCGGGTGAACTGATCGAGAATACAAGTATGAAAGAGCTTCTGTCAAAACTGCAATTTGAAACATTTATCTTTGATTTAGCGCCATATGATACCAAACCTGTGATTGAAGGATATGCTTGTACATTTGAAGATGAGCAGACAATCGCTGTCGAAGTTGAACGAAATCAAGGGGTGAACGGAATCTTCGATCAGCTTACAAGACAAGGAATCAAAGTTCTTTCTATGAGGAATAAGTCGAATCGTTTAGAAGAACTGTTCTTGAAAATCACAGAAGAAAATAATCATACGGAGGAGAAAAATGTTTAATCTTTATTTTACTGCATTAAAAAGTTTAGCTATCAAGGAAACGAACCGCTATTTGCGTATATGGGTCCAAACACTGGTTCCGCCAGTGATCACGACATCCTTGTATTTTGTTATTTTCGGAAAAATGATCGGTGGGCGGATCGGTGACATGGGTGGTTTTTCATATATGGAATTCATCGTTCCTGGTTTGATTATGATGTCTGCTATCACTAGTTCGTATGCCAATGTTTCTTCGTCCTTCTTCTCTCAAAAATTTCAGAAAAATATCGAAGAAATCTTGGTAGCACCTGTTCCTACGCATGTGATTATTTGGGGCTTTGTGATTGGTGGTGTGGGTCGCAGTATTCTCGTCGGCTCTCTCGTAACGATCATTTCCTTGTTCTTTGTACCACTTCATGTGTATTCATGGTTCATGGTCATCATTACATTATTGATGACGGCAATCTTGTTTTCGTTAGCAGGACTGCTCAACGGGATTTTTGCTCAGTCTTATGATGATGTATCGATCGTGCCTACATTTGTCTTGCAGCCGTTAACTTATCTAGGTGGCGTTTTCTATGCCATCTCTATGTTACCGCCCTTTTGGCAAGCTGTTTCGAAAGTCAATCCGATCGTTTATATGATCTCCGGTTTCCGTTACGGATTCCTTGGAACGATCGATGTGCCAGTAGCAACATCGATGATCGTACTTGTGTTATTCATCGTTGTTTTGTACGCCGTTACTTGGTATTTGATCAATAAAGGAAGAGGATTGAGAAGTTAGAAAAGAGGTTGTGAAATCAGCGTTTTGACCTGAGTATTAGAGAAACAAACGGAAAAATAGTTCCTCATATTTTGTTGTTTTTTGAGCGAATACCGAGGGTCAGCTGATTGAACAATGTTTAGTGGAGAGGTTGTGAAAAAGCTGTTCTGCATCAAGTAATAAGAACAGCCAAACAAAAATAGCTTCTCATGTTTGATGAATATTTTGACTTGTGACCGAGGAGTTGGCAGGAGAACACCATTTATTCCGGAAAAGGGACTGTGAAGATTTTTGTCACAGTCCTCTTTTTGTTCAATCAGAAACATCTTTTAAGCTGTTCACTTTGCTTCTTTTTTTGTTTCCTAGTATAATGACAATGTTTTTGAGAAAGATTGCGACTTCACTGCTTGATAGAATGGAGAGTAACAAATAAATGACTACTAATTTTTGGAAAGAGCTGCCAAAGCCTTTTTTTGTTTTAGCACCAATGGAAGATGTAACAGATGTTGTATTTCGTCATGTCGTAAAGCATGCAGCAGCACCGGATGTCTTCTTTACTGAGTTTACAAACTCAGACAGTTTCTGTCATCCAGATGGAAAAGACAGTGTACGAGGAAGATTAACATTTACAGAAGATGAACAGCCGATGGTTGCCCATATTTGGGGAGACAAGCCAGAATTTTTTAGAGAAATGAGCATTGCTATGGCAGAAATGGGCTTCCAAGGAATCGATATCAACATGGGCTGCCCAGTCCCTAATGTAGCAGAACGTGGAAAAGGCAGTGGCTTGATCCTTCGTCCAGAAGTAGCGGCACAATTGATTGAAGCAGCTAAAGCTGGCGGTTTGCCTGTCAGCGTCAAGACGCGTATCGGCTATACGGAAATGTCTGAGATGGAAGAATGGATCAGTCACCTACTTCATCAAGATATAGCCAATCTTTCTGTCCATTTGCGTACGCGTAAAGAGATGAGTAAAGTAGATGCACATTGGGAAGTCATTCCTAAAATCATTGCTTTACGTGACCAAATCGCTCCACAAACACTAATCACGATCAATGGAGATATCCCCGATCGCCAGACAGGAGAAGAATTGGCCGAGAAATATGGCGTTGATGGCATCATGATTGGCCGAGGGATTTTCAAGAATCCTTATGCATTTGAAAAAGATCCGAGGGAACATACAGAAAAAGAACTGATCGGACTACTTCGTCTGCAACTAGATCTGCAAGATCATTATTCAGAAATCATCCCGCGTTCCATCACAGGACTGCATCGTTTCTTTAAAATCTATATCAAAGGATTTCCAGGAGCAAATGACTTGCGAGTTCAGTTGATGAATACGAAATCTACTGATGAAGTACGAGAGACCTTGGACACCTTTGAAACAGAACATCCAACGCTTTTCAGTGAACAATGATTTCTTGCTTGAACACCGTGAATCAGAGGTCGTGAAAAATCTGTCCTGCATCAAGTAATAAGAACAGCCAAATAAAAATAGCTCCTAATGTTTTTGAATTGGTTGGGCTTATTACCGCAGATGCAAGCTTTTGAACACCGTTTAAGGAAGAGGTTGTGAAATCAGCGTTTTGACCTGAGTATTAGAGAAACAAACGGGAAAATAGCTCCTCATATTTTGTCGTTTTTTGAGCTAATACCGAGGGTCAGTTGATTGAACACCGTTTATATCAGAGATTGTGAGCCTGCCGTTTAACTCTGAGTCACAAGGAGTAATTCCCAAAAATAGCTCCTCATATTTTATGAATATTGTAACTTGTGACCGAAGAGTTGGTAGGAGAACACCGTTTATAAGAGGTTGTGACAAAAGTCTTGTCGCAACCTCTTTTTTAACCAAAAAAGTGCAAATATTTTACTTTAAGTAAGAGAATAATTATGATGAATAAAAAAGGTGGAACAAATAGCATACTATATATATTGAAATGAAAACTGTATGGATGCTCCAACTTGATGAAGCTAAGGAGGAATTCGTATGTCAGAAAAGGAATTAATGAAGGTAGTCGGTTTTTATGAAGGGTTGCCGATCGATGATCCAAAAAGCTTTATTGATGAAAAAGAACAGATACCTGTACCCAGTTCACGGGATCTTCTGGTAAAAGTCAACGCAGTATCTGTTAATCCTGTCGATACGAAACTTCGCCAAGATAACGGGATAAGAAATGCTTTACGTATCTTAGGGTTTGATGGAGTCGGGAAAGTTGTTGCTGTAGGTGATGAAGTGCAAAAATTTTCTGTCGGCGATCGCGTTTTTTACGCAGGTACAACGACAAGAGCAGGAAGCAATCAAGAATACCAACTGGTTGACGAACGTATTGTCGCTCTTGCACCAAAAAATCTTTCAGATGAAGAAGCCGCAGCCTTGCCGTTGACCTCATTGACCGCTTATGAATTGTTATTTGAAAAATTTGGTCTGACTCCAGAAGAAAATGCCAACCGCGGGAAAAAAATCTTAGTGATCAACGGAGCTGGGGGCGTCGGTTCGATTTTGAATCAACTAGCGCATTGGGCTGGCCTAGAAGTCTACGCGACTGCAAGTCCGAAGAATTTTGAATGGCTGAAAAAAACAGGTGTAGACTATCCAATCGATTATCATCACGACTTAAGTAAAAGTTTTCGTGAATTAGGAATCGATCAAGTAGAGTATGTCGCTGTATTATTCGATATTACCCGCTACTTTGATCAAATCAAGCACCTTGTCCGACCCTTTGGACATGTGGGAACGATCGTAGGGATCAAAGAGCCGTTAGATATAGGTGTTTGGAAAAACCAATCTATCAGCTTCGACTGGGAGTATATGTTCGCTAAAACAGACTATAACTATGAAATCGAAACGCAAGGAGAAGCTTTAGCGCACATTGCTGCTTTAGCAAACGAAGGGATTATCCGCAGTACATTGAGCAAGGTCTATTCAGATGGGATCAATGCGAAGAACTTGAAACAAGCAACCAAAGACGTAGAAACAGGACATATGTTAGGAAAAGTCGTTGTTAGTGGTCCGTTCAACGGATAAGCAGGAATACGCCGATTTTCTTCTTACTTATAAATAAAAAACAAGAGCGCAGGACAGTAATTTGCCATAAGCTCTTGTTTTTTTATTTATAATAAGCGAATCAATGAAAGGGAAAGAATACCTACCAAGACGATCACCAATAAGCTTTTTGAAAGAATAGCAGCTAAAAGAGTAGGAACTGAAGCCAAAGCATTTTCGAGATTGATTTGCGGCAGTTGTCCGATGTTTTGGGTAAATAGACTGCTGAACCATAAAGCAGACATAATGACGATTGGGACAAAACTTAAATACTCAAGCAACGGTTGCGGTAAATCGAATTTTTTCAGTAAGACAAACGGTAGGACCCTAGAAAGCCAAGTCGCTAGAGTACAACCTAAAATAGTCAGCAATGTAAACTCAAAAGAAGGCATGTTTGATCCACACCCCCAATCCGCATCCGATCAGTGTTACAACTACGATCACTAAGTTGCTTGGGATAAAAATCAGTCCGATATATACCAGAATCAAAGTGAGACCAATCAGAATTAACTGTAATCGTTTAGAGGTGTTTCTATCAGAAATGACTTGAAGATAAAGTAAACCGATAAACATAGCGACGATGGCGAAATCCAAACCAAACTTTTTCGGATCAGTAATAAAATTACCTAAAAGTGCGCCAACAAGAGAAGAACCCACCCACGTCAAATAAGAAATCCAATTAGCTGTATTCATCCAACGAAAGTTTAACTTTTGTCCCGTATAGTTCAATTTATTCATTCCCAGAGCGAAACTTTCATCTGTCAGCAATGTGCCAATCAGCAGATTTTGAAGCAGCCGATTTTTCTTGAAATAAGGGGCAATCGTCATACTCATCAAAATCATTCGGGAATTGACTAGAAAGGTCGAGAGAACGATGGAAAGCAGTGGACTATGGCTAGCAAGCATGCTGACTGTGATAAATTGGGCGGAACCAGCATAGATCAGCAGGGACATCAACGTGACGACCAGCGGATGAAACCCGGCAGCTTTCCCAACGATACCAAATGCAAGTCCAATACCGATATAACCAAAAACGGTAGGTAACGTGTCTTTGATCGCAGTTTTTATATCTAACTTTTCATCCAATAACAAAACTCCTTTAGCACGACATAAATTTTCATAATTGTCGTCAAACTTGTGAATATTCTAAATTTTTAATGAGCATTTGTCAATGGTGGGATTGAAACGTAAAGAACTAGCGGGTCGCAGATTTACACGTATTGTTTCGGTGGGAGGAGGCGCGAAAAATCTTGCATGGCTACAAATCCAAGCTGATATTTTCGATGCAACGGTCTATTGTTTAAGTGTGGAGGAAGGACCTGCATTAGGCGCAACAATGATTGCTGCACTAGGGTTAGGGTGGTTCGACACACCTGAAAGTTGTTGTCAGAATTTTATCCAATATACAGATGCAGTGGAACCTCTCTTACAAAATGTAGAAAAGTATCATAAAATCTATCAACAATGCCGGAAAATCTATCCAGCAACGAAGGAAATTTGTCATGACTTATAGAACAAAACGCGTACCTAATAGTCAAATGACTAATATTGGGTACGCGTTAAGTCTTCTTTACTTCATCCTTTGCATGATTCGTGTTTTTAAAGCAAGGTCTGCTGTATTTCTTGTGGATTTAGGATGGTTGTTATCGTTTACTTGCTATTTTTCATTGAAATCGTCTTTCTTTACCGTTTCTTTAGTTTTTTATCTATTTTTTTCTTTTGGTTAGAAAATTCTTTTTCCCGAAAGTCTTCTTTCAGGATTTTTATGGAGTAGCGTTTTGAATAAGAGGCGTCAGTATGATCGACTTGGCAGACGAACCAAGAGAACATTTGCCTTTTTTCTGCATGAGGTGCTTCTGCTAATAATTCTTTCCATAAATAATAACAGTCCTCTATCAGAAGAAGGGTTCGTTCATCCTCAGGCTCTCAATAGAATGTTTCGAGAGTAGCAATCACTTCATTGATCAATTCGAATGCGGGAAGATAGGCATTTTGCTGAATAAGCGATTCAACTGCTTCTTGGATGAACTTTCGCATCTCCATGATGAACTTCGCTGTTTTCCTGTTTTTGTTTTTCTTGATAATATGATCGTATTTATGGATGATAGTTGTTAATTTATCTGAATAATTTATTGCATGAAATGGCATCTTAACTTTGAAGCGTTCGATAAAGTGCGGATGTTCTATAAGAATCTCTGTTAAAAGTTCCCGTACAAGAGAGGAACTAGCGGAGGAAACAAGGGACGAGAGTTCGGAAAGTGAGTAGTTGGATTTTTTTATTGGACGTTCTTCGTAAGCGAATAAGACAGCAGCCATGTGTTTGCATTTTTTTCCTTCTATGGCATATAGACAATCACAAGTCATGTTGGTCTTTTCATCCCAAGTGATCACTACCTTATAATCTTCCGTGCCAGAAACTGTTGCGGACAAGTACTTGCTTGTATAGTTCAAATGACGGACAAAACCGTGCAGATGATAGCTGTAACCGCGTTCCAAAACGTTTTCAGGAAAATACTCAAGCCAATTATTCATCTAGTTCTCCTTTCATGAAACACTTATTTATATTTAGTATAAAGAAACGTTTAAGAAAAAAGTAGCTGATTTTACATATTTGATAATCACTTTTGCTCGAATTGTCAAAAATTCATTCTCCTTTTCTTTTCTTAGAGAATGTGAGAAAAAGTAAAAGAATAGCGTGTTTTAAAGATGGAACTTTTTTTGTTTTTTATTTATCTGACAAAAATGAAGTGATTTTGTTAGAAATAAATAATTGTTCCAATTGATAAAAGAGGTATGATGTATCGCAAAGAAAAATCCAAGCAGCGTTCTGATCAGCAGTTTGAACAACAATTTGCTTTGTACAGTAGGTAGTAAGCGGATTAACTAAGGGAATAAAAGATATTTTTACCGCTTTGTTTACTTAGAATCTGTCTTCCCCAAAATTTATTTTTCTAAAGGTAAAACATAGATAGGCAGATAATACCAATTATCCGTTACGAAACGCTGCTTGAGAATTTTCTTTAGATCCATACAACATTTTCTACATCTGACTAAATTGGTTCCTGATTCATCAAGTAATTGACTTTCTTTGATAATATGATAAAAAGGCAAGCAAGGAGGAAGATAAATATGCTTAAAGATCTGAACCAATTGATCGATTACATCGAAGAACATTTGACAGAAAGTCTTACCTATAAAAAAATAGCCGAAAATACAGGAATCTCTGAATATCAGTTAAAGCGCATCTTTACGTTTATTGCAGGGATGTCTCTGAGGGACTATATCAAAAACCGTAGATTGGCTTTGGCTAATCGCGATCTTCTAGATGGATCAAGAGTGACAGAAACGGCGTTTAGATATGGATATGAAACAGTCGAAGGTTTTTCAAGAGCTTTTCGTGATTGGTCAGGATATCTGCCTTCAGAAATCAGCAGATACGGCATACAAAAATCTTTTCCACGCTTGACATTTTTTATTGATGTCAGAGGAGGAAAATCGATGGAATTTCGTATCGAAAAGAAAGAACAGTTTTATGTGGCAGGTGTGGCGAAAAAAGTTCCTGTCAAATTTGAAGGAGTCAATCAAGAAATACAAAAGTTAGCGCAGACGATCACGGAGACTCAAAGGGAAGAGATGCATAAGTTAGGAGATTTATATCCAAATCAAGTAATCAACGTTTCTTATGGATTTGATGGAGACCGCTTGGAAGAAAAGGGCAGTTTGATGCACATGATTGGCTTTGCTACGACAAAAGAAAATCCGTACGCTGATTTAGAAATGCTTGCTATAGAAGAACACACTTGGGCCATTTTTCCTAATAAAGGGCCATTTCCCCAAACTTTACAAGATACTTGGGGGAAAATCTATGCAGAATGGCTTCCTTCTTCAGATTATGAGTTAGTCGAAGCTCCCGAGATCTCTTTTACAAAATGGGGAGAGGATTTCAGTAATGTTTACAGTGAGATTTGGATTGCAGTGAAAGCAAAAAAATAGTTAAAAAATAAAAATATCCCTAGAAAAAAGAGCGTAATCGTGTCATTTCCCTTTAATTTTATGTAAGATGAACTTAATATAATAAAAAGGGTGGGAGAAATGGCAAAGTATAGGATCGAAGAAAAACCAGATTTTACGGTGACGGGTATTGGTGTGGAATTGAAGAGTAGCAATACGGATTTTGTCGGTTTGGCTGCAGAGAAACAAACATTTGAGCAAAAAGTTATCGGTAATGGAACAATAGATGCATTGAAACAAGCTGCTGAAAATCATTATTTCTTTACAGTCAACGAACCCTATAACGGGAAAATGATGTACTATGTCGGTGTTCAAACGAGTCAGGATGTTCCAAATACTACGCGAATCATCCCATTCCCAAAAGGAACGTATCTTGTTGTAAGCGCTTTAGCAGAATCGCCTGAAGAATTAAGAAATGATTTGACGAATACGGCCTTTGGGCATGTTTTAAGAGAAGTAGAAGATTACGCCTATGTTGGGGGGCCAAATGCTGTAGTCGAAATGGGAGTTACCAACGGGAAATATATGGGAGAAATCTGGATACCGGTAGTCAATAAACCATGATAATATAGAGGTCGTGAAAGTAGCGCTTTGACCTGAGCATTAGAGAGGAAAAAGGGGAAATAGCTTTCCATATTTTGCATTTTTCAGAACTAATGCCGAGGGTCAGCTACTTGAACACCGTTTATCAAGACGTCATGACTTCAGCGCTTTGACCTGAGCATTAGAGAGGAAGAAGGGGCATGACAAGGCTTTTGTCCCCCGGAGAATAAAAGAATTTATGTAGACGATTCCGATCAGAAAAATGCAGGCACAGTAGAGAGAATTATAAAAATCTCTCTACGAGGCCTGTGTTTTCTGGTCTTTTTTCTTTTTCCAAAACGGCTATTTTATGTATCAGACTATCAAGTGTGATCTTAGCCATTTCTTCTTCTGCCTTTTTCTGCAGCCGAGCGTAGCTTTCTTCTAAAGCTTCTTGGATATTCGCACCAACGACGCAATTTGGATTTGTTTTTGGATCGACTTGGATAAGCTGTGTATTACCTTCGATGCTGCGATAGACATCTAGTAAAGAAATCTGATCTGGACTTTTGGCAAGGGAAGGCTGCGGTTTTCCGGTTTTTGTAAAGATCAAACCGGATTTTTTGAGCTGACTCATGATTTTACGTACATTTGCTGCATTTGTTTCGATACTACTGGCAATCATCTCACTAGAAAGTGATCGGGTATCTTGAAACATTTCAATATAGGCAAGTACATGGATTGCATCACTAAATTGCAGAGAATACTTCATCAGTTGTCATCCTTTCATTTTTTTTGCTTGACTTATCTTACCACACTCTTTATGATAAAGGTGTAATTTATAAATGTACAGCTGCAAATCTTAACAAATAAAAAGAATAGGGAGTGGCAAATATGCATTATTTAGTAACAGGAGCAACTGGAGGTTTTGGTGGTTATGCGCTGGAATTCTTAAAAAAGATGGTTCCACAAAATGAAATCTATGTACTAGTACGTAGTGAAGAAAAAGGAGAAGCGCTAAAAGAAGCTGGATTTAATATACGTATTGGTGATTATGATGATTTAGACTCAATGAAAGAAGCGTTGAAAGGAATAGATCGATTGCTTTTTGTCTCTGGCGTTCCAGGAAATCGTCAAGCCGAACATAAGAATGTAGTGAAGGCAGCACAAGCAGCTGGGGTATCTTATATCGCTTATACAAGTTTTGCAGATGCCGATCACTCGATCAGTGTATTAGCGCCAGATCACCAATTCACTGAAAAAATGATTAAGGATTCAGGTATTTCCCATACATTTTTACGGAATAATTGGTATGTAGAGAATGAATTACCTATCATTGGGCAGGCTTTAAAAACTGGTCAATTCGTTTATGCTGCAGGAAATGGAAAAACAGGTTGGGCATTGAAACGTGAATATGCAGAAGCTGCAGCAAAAGTACTAGTAGAAAGTGACTCTCCAGAAATCTTAGAATTATCCGGCAATCTAACTGACTATGAAGAATTAGCCAAGGCATTAGAGCGTGCGACAGGTAAAGAGTTAGAAATTATTGAAGCAAGTGATGCAGCGTTTGTCGAAAATCTAAAAGAAGCCGGTTTCCCTCAAGAAGCAGCTGACATGTTTTTAGCGATCCAACATGATATTAAAAAGGATCAGTTAGCTATTTCCTCTGATGATTTAGAAAAAGTATTGGGAAAACCATTAACTTCTCTTGAAGCAGCATTAAAAGAAATATTGGATCAGGAATAATGTATAAAGAGGTTGTGAAAAAGCCGATTAGTTTTGAGTATGAAGAAAAATTTTGTGAAAAAGCTGTTCTGCATCAAGTAATAAGAAGAGTCAAATAAAAAATAGCTCTTCATATGTTACGTTTGGCTGGACTTATTACCGCGGAGTTGGCAGGAGAACGCCGTTTTTATTCGGAAAAAGGAGCTGAGACAAGATTTTTGTCTCAGCTCCTGTTTGTTTATCGATAAAAAAGTCTGGGGAAGACGATGGCTCAGGCTTTGTTGGAAACAGAGCCGATTTTATCATTTGCTTTTACATCACGTGCGGGTTCGATTTCTAAGCTTTGGACTTTGTCGCCATTTGTGAATACAACGACCATATCCGTGTTTTTGCCTGCAGATTGAATAGCGGCAAGATCAACTAAAGCAATCAATTGACCTCTTGCGACTTTTTGACCTTCTTCTACATATAAAGTGAATGGTTCGCCTTTTAAGTCAACAGTGTTGATGCCCATATGAAGCAAGACTTCGATACCAGCATCTGTTTGGATTCCGACAGCATGTTTCGTTGGGAAAATGTTTGTGATCGTACCAGCGATTGGAGAGAAGATTTCTCCATTTTCTGGTAATACAGCATAGCCGTCACCCATCATTTTTTCCGCGAATACATCATCTGAAACTTCAGTGATTGGAATCAGTTTCCCATTTGCGATAGCGTAAATATCTTGTTCGATCGTTCCACCGGCAAATGTTTCTGTTTTAACCACGGTGTTTGTTTGTGCAGGTCGTGCTGCAGCACCACCATGTAGTTTTGCCATCTCATCTGCAACGAATTGTACTTCTGTACCTACGATGACTTGCGCATTTTTTCCGTCGATGATCTTCATACCAGGTACGCCAGTGGCTTTGATTTTATTTTGATCGATCAGGCCTGTATCTTTGACTTGCAAACGAAGGCGTGTAGTACAGTTATCGATCGAAGTTACATTGTCGGCTCCGCCTAATGCAGCGTAGATTTTGCTTGCTTGTGCCGCATATTTATTGTCTGAATTAGTCGTTGCAGTATCGTCATCTGAAAGATCTGCTTCCTCGCGGCCAGGAGTCATCAGATGGAATTTTTTGATAGCAAAGTTAAAGCCAAAGTAGTAAATCACTGCTGTTACTAATCCTTGGACGATCAACATCAATGGCTGATTCGCAATCGGATTTTTCAAAGATAGGAAGTAATCGACAAATCCGGCACTAAAGGCAAATCCTGCTGTCCAATGGAAGAATGCACTCACTGCTAAAGAAATCCCAGTGAAAATTGCATGCAAGACATATAATGGCCAAGCAACGAACATAAATGAAAATTCAAGTGGCTCTGTTACACCAGTAAAGAATGAAGCAAAAGCTGCTGCTAGCATCAATGAAGCTGTTTTTGCTTTGTTTTCTGGACGTGCATTTCTGTAAATAGCATATGCACCTGCTGGAAGACCAAACATCATGATTGGGAAAAATCCAGCTTGATACATTCCTGTTACGCCTTTTGTTCCTTCAGAAGCCAAGAATTTACCAATATCATTGATTCCTGCTACGTCAAACCAGAACACGGAGTTCATTGCTTGATGCAATCCTGTAGGGATCAGTAAACGGTTGAAGAAGCCATAAAGACCCGCACCAACCCAGCCTAAACTCAAAATGAATTTAGCAAAAGAAACTAAAGCAGAGTAAACCGGAGGCCATACGAGCAGTAGCACTGCACTGATCAGCAGCATGACAAAGGCAGCCAAGATTGGCACTAGACGCTTGCCGCTAAAGAAAGATAAAGCCATCGGTAATTTTGCTTCGTGGAAACGATTATAAAGAGCTGCCGCAATCAATCCGGCAATAATACCAATAAATACGTTACTGATCTGAGCAAAAGATGGATCAACTGATTCTGGTTTGATATTCAATAAAGTAGCTACTGAATCAGTTTTTAAAACATTTACTGGAACTTCAAATGCGACCAAACCTGCCAAGGCAGCAGCACCTGATTTGTCCACTGACATCCCTAGTGCTAACCCAACGGCAAACAGCAAAGGTAATTGACCTAAAACTGCGTTACCGCCAGCTTGTAAAAAATGAGCGACAATGTCGTTACTATAAGATGCCCACCAGTTTCCGATCCCTACTAGTAGAGCAGCAGCAGGTAAGACCGCAACTGGAAGTTGAAGGGAACGTCCCATTCGTTGTAGATATGCTTTCAATTTTTTTCCTCCTCATGATTGTTAACATTTGTTTGTACGATTGCGCTTCTTAAACGCTCGATATGGATGGCCAAGTAACCCAGTTCTTCTTTCGTGATCGCGAGCTGGTATTCTTTGGTCAGCAACACACGGATTTTTTTAGAAATCTTATAGCTTTCTGGGTATTTTCGTTTGACCATTTCTACGATTTCCGTGTCTAAAACAGCATATTGTTGCGCATGGGTTCGTTGTAGAAGCAGTCGTAAATGATTCACCAGTCTTGAATAATTCAGTGAAAATGGTTCTGAATGGATATCTGTTTCCAATTCTGATTCCACTAAATGGATGATGTCAGATACAATCGTCACTTCACGGATACTGCGATGGTTATTGTTCCGACCGCTTCGTCCGCTGTGAATATGGATTGCGATATATCCTGCTTCGTCATAAGTATATGGAATCCCAAGCTCTTTTGTCAGATACTCTACTGCCCATTGAGCAATACTGAATTCATCACTGTAAAGCACTTCGATTTCTCTTAAAAGTTTGTTGCGGATGACGATACCGTTATTGATGTTCTCCGCAGAAAAAGCAATGTGGTCGGTCAAAGCGATCAATACATGTTCATTCAACTTTTCCATCAAAACAGTTTCCGCATGATCAATGATCGTTTCTGCTGCAAATAAAAAGCGTTCATCGATCTGATTAAGTAAATTTTGCAACTTGATTTGACCTTCTGGTTCCATGACAAATATCCGTTCGACATCACGATCAAAAATCAAATCATTTCTTTTTCTGTCAAATCCAATCCCTTTTCCAATAGCTACTTTTTCCTGTCCACCGTCATCTACCAATACTGCATTTTGATTAAAGATCTTTTTGATTTTCATGCGCGCACCCTTTTTGAAGATTTGGTTTTCACGTTTGCTAGACCAGTTGATTGCGGCCAAACAAAAATAGACACGAAAAACCTCCTAGGGAAACCATGTTCCTCAGAGATTTTTCATGCCTAGTATGATCTAGTCACATGAAACGAATTATTGTTAACGTAATCAATTTTATATAGACGGTTATGTTTTGTCAATTCTTTTTTTATAATTATAGTAATTTACTGGAATTATCAGAAATAAAAGGAAGAAATAAATTAAGAAACTTATGTTATTTAATCGTTGGATCTTTTGCTTATCTTATTCGTTGTTAAAAAGCTGAAAGCGAAGGAAAAAAACTCTACTTAACTGTATTTCTCCGTTAGGACATCTAAAAATTTACGAGCAGCAGGAGAAAGAGGCTGGTCTTTTTTCCAAATGAGATTCAGTGAAGCTTGTAATGGCGGATCGAGTGGGATGAATATTTTTTCCGTCCCATAAGTATTGATGATCCCATCTAGAGCTAATGCACCAAAAGTCCCGTTATCGACCATCAAAGAAGCATTGTACAATAAGTTATATGTTCCGACGATCGATAACTGATCTATGCTGAAACCTAGCCATTCAGCTAGTTGACTGTCCACTGACGTTTGCCGGGAAATGATCAAAGGAACAGTTTTCAGTTCCTGCGGATGGATGACGGTTTGCTTTGCTAAAGGATGATTTCGATGTATCAAAAGTCCCCAACGATCTTGGGCTGGCAGTCGAAATGACTGGTATTTTTGTTTGTTTGTCGGTTCGATTACGAGTCCAAAATCAAGTAATCCGCTATCCAGTTTGTCTATGATATCATCTGCATTCCCGCTATATAAATGAAACTGGATATCAGGATGCACCTTGATCAACGAATGAAGGCTATCAGAAATGAAAGAGATTGCTTTAGTTTCGCCTCCGCCAATGTAGATTTCTCCAGAGATGATTGCGTCATTTGTTAAATTGTTCGCCGTTTTTTCTACCAACGACAAGATTTCTTTTCCTTTTGAATAAAGATATCGACCAGAATCCGTCAACTGTATCTCTCGGGAGCCCCGAGTGAAAAGTGTCACACCAAGTTCTTCTTCTAAATCTTTCAGTTGTTTTGAGAGAGTAGGTTGCGTGATATGCAGAGATTTTGCTGCTCGGCTGATATTTTTTTCTCTAGCTACTGCTAAAAAATACGTCAGTATACGAATATCCATTTTTTCCCTCCTGTTTTTAAAAAAGCATACCACTAAGTATAGTTAAAAGGAATAGTTAAGTATGTTTTATAAGTATTAGACATGATAAGCCGTCCGTTATAAAGTAAGGATAAAAGGAGGGAGCAAAATGACAAGCCTCATCGAAAAACAAATCGTCAATAAAGAGATTCGAGTAACGGATCCGCTCTTTGAAGTGATCCATCAGATCCAAGCTGAAAACGAAGAGCCTTTAGCAGCGCTGAATACTGGGTACCATGAACCAGCAGATATCCGCAAACGACTAGAAAATATCATTAGTGACAAAGTAGATGATACGGTGACTGTTCTGCTGCCTTTTTATACAGATTTCGGCAAACATATTAGTATAGGGAAAAATGTCTTTATCAATCGTCAAGTGATGTTCGTTGACTTAGGTGGCATCTGTTTAGAAGATTCAGTATTGATTGGTCCTCGTGTCAACCTCATCACGGTGAACCATCTAACCGATCCAAAAGAACGAAGAGGCTTGTCAGTAAAGCCAATCCACATCAAGAAAAATGCTTGGATCGGAGCAGGAGCAACTATTCTGCCAGGCGTAACGATTGGCGAGAATGCCATTGTTGCAGCGAATGCAACTGTTACGAAAGATGTCCCAGACAATACCATCGTTGCAGGAATCCCTGCCAAAATCGTCAAACCTGTCGAACGGATTATTTGAACAGTAAGATGAAATAAGAGATAGTGAGTATAAGCAAGAGATTTTTCAAAACAGGAGGAGAATAGAATGAATGATTTATCAGAAAAAGTGATTGTCATCATGGGCGCTTCAAGCGGAATCGGTGAAGCAACAACGAAGCTGTTAGCAGAAAAAGGGGCTAAACTAGTTATAGCTGCACGCCGAGAAGATCGCCTAAAAGCAATAAAAGAATCTTTACCAGAAGCTGAGCTATATATTCAAACAGCAGATGTAAGAGATTTTGCACAAGTCCAAGCAGTTATCAATTTAGCGATGGAAAAGTTCGGTCGAATCGATGTATTGTACAATAATGCAGGAATCATGCCAACCGCTCCATTAGTTGAAGGTCACCGTGATGAATGGCAAAATATGCTTGATATCAACATCATGGGTGTGTTAAATGGAATTTCCGCCGTACTTCCAATCATGGAAAAACAAAAATCTGGGCATATCATTTCAACTGATTCTGTGGCGGGACATGTTGTTTATCCTGATTCCGCCGTTTATTGCGGAACAAAATTTGCTGTCCGTGCAATCATGGAAGGATTACGTCAAGAGCAACGGCAAAATAACATCAAATCTACGATCATCTCTCCAGGAGCTGTTCAAACTGAATTATATCAAACCATCAGCGACAAAAAGGCTGCTCTTGAACTTCATGAAGCGCAAAAAGAATGGGGATTGACCTCCGAAGATATAGCTTCTGCTGTAGCATTTGCGATAGAAACGCCAGACCGGATGTCTGTCAGTAACATGATTATCCGTCCGACGACACAGGAAGTATAATCCATAACGGATAATATCCAAAGAGAATTACTTGTTAAATAGTTATTCAAACGACCATCAATTTAAGGCGTGAATGGAGAAGAATATTCTTCATTTACGTCTTTTTATGCAGAAAAAGCAAATTTATCAAAAAGAAAAAAATGTTATTTAAATATGGACATTGACTTGCTTTTACTTTTTTAGTTACACTGTTATTTAGGAAAAGTTTCATAATTCAAAGGAGAAAAAAGATGAAAGCAAAGAATTTATTATTTAGCGTTATTCTTTTAGGAAATCTAGCAGTTGCCAACACAACAGTGCTAGCTGAAGAATCGACAGAAACTGTCGCAACTCAGACATCGAGTTCTTCAGAAACAGGAATTGAAAACGATACAGAGAGTACTTTGCAGTCAGCTACTGTCTCAGAAAATACAATTTCAACCGAAGAACCAACAACTGAAACAACAGAACAAACACAAACCGAAGACAGTACATCAGCAGAAGCTCAGAACAATCCAGAGAATGCAGAAGAAATCACGAATCAATTGACAGATGGGCAAACATTGACACATACCCATCAAGCAGATTTGTCGGAATTCGAAAACTATACTGGCTATGCTTTTTATGCTCGCTCATCTGCTAATTCTCAACAAGCGTTCATTGATAGTATTGCCTCAACTGCACAAAGTTTGGCAAGTGCCAATGACTTATATGCATCAGTCATGATTGCTCAAGCCATCGTTGAAAGTGGCTGGGGGAACAGTACTTTGGCTTCTGCCCCTAATTACAATCTATTTGGGATTAAAGGAAGCTATAATGGCCAATCTGTTACGATGCCTACTTCGGAATATGTGAATGGGCAATGGATTACGGTGAATGCCGCTTTTAGAAAATATCCTTCGTACAAAGAATCATTGCAAGATAACGTAACGGTATTGAAGACGACTTCTTTTCAGCCAGGCGTTTACTACTATTCCGGTGCATGGAAAAGCAATACGAACTCTTACAAAGATGCTACGGCTTGGCTAACAGGTCGTTATGCCACTGCGCCTAATTATGGTTCTACATTGAACAATGTAATCGAAACCTATAATCTGACACAGTATGATACAGCACCAACTTCAACTTCTCCGATGTATCGTCTGTATAACCGTCATACAGGAGAACATTTATATACATTGAATGCCGGAGAAAAAAATTATCTGCCAACTGTAGGCTGGGAATATGAAGGGATTGCTTGGCAAGCACCAAACAGCGGACAACCTGTCTACCGTTTATACAATCCTTACAGTGGAGACCATCATTACACAATGGCACAATCTGAGATCAACTCTTTAACAAAAATCGGTTGGCGTTATGAAGGTCTAAGTTTTTATTCTGGTGGTTCCAAGCCAATTTATCGACTATTTAATCCAAATGAAAAAACTGGTACCCATCACTATACCTTGAGTGCTAAGGAAAGAGATTGGCTAACACCGATGGGCTGGAGATATGAAGGAATAGGATTTTATGGTTATTAAAAAGAGGTTGTGAAAAAGCTGCCCTGCATCAAGTAATAAGAACAGCCAAACAAAAACAGCTTTTCATGTTTTTTGTTTGGTTGAACTTATTACCGCAGATGCAAGTTTTTGAACACCGTTTACTCAAAAAAGGTTGTGACAACATCTTGTCATAACTTTTTTATTACCGTTTAAGCATACTGATCCAATTTCTAATATTCGACGGGATTCTTGCAAAAGGCGATTTCGGAAATTTTTGGCGGTGTAAAATTTTCTACTGCAGAAGAGCTATCTTCTATAGTTTGATAGGAATCAATAATCTTGGTTTTAGCGTTGTGCTTTCTTTATCATTTTTTCCGTTCATTCTACAAAAAATTTCTTTTCTCTATACTTTTATATTGAGAGCGTTTTTTTTTATTACACAGCTGATTCTTTGACTTTTTTCTTTTTTTATTCTATTATTGACAAGTCAATCGTTGACGAGTCAATTATTAGAGAGGAGGAAATTATGTCTTTAGAAGAGATTAGTCACCTTTTATATCAAATCAAATTAGCCGATCAAAAAATCGTCCAGATCTTTGAAGAAAATATCGGTATAAGTCTTACTAGATACGAGATCATGATGAGACTGAAAGAAGAAAATCCATTGCTACAAAGCAGTTTGCAAGAAAAGTTGCAGATTGATCAAGGAGCAGTTACTCGTCATCTGAAGGTATTGGAAGCAAATGGCTATGTTTCGCGTCAGAGAAATCCTCAGAACAACCGGGAAGTGTATGTAGCGCTAACAGAAAAAGCCCAGAAGAAAATCGAGCATTGTGAAATGGACCATAAAGATACAGGTTCCGTGCTATCCCCGGCTTTCAGCGATGTAGAAATGAAACAATTTCTAACACTTTTAGATAAATTGAATACCCAACTTTGCAATATAACAACAGAAACGAAAGAGGTTAATAATAATGGAACAAAAAAATGATTTTTCAACAATTATGACTGGTAGAAGATCCGTTCGCGTATATGATGAAACATACAAAATCCCACACGAAGAAATGCTGGAAATGATCAAAGAAGCGACGACTGCACCTTCTTCTGTCAATATGCAACCATGGCGCTTTGTGGTCGCTGAAAGCGAGGAAGCAAAAGAAATCTTGCGTCCTTTGATCCGTTTCAATACGAGACAAAATGATACTTCTTCTGCAATGGTCATGATTTTTGGCGATATGCAATGTTACGAATATGGCGAAGAAATCTATAACCAAGCTTACGAATCAGGGAAGATGCCAAAAGAAGTCAGAGATCAACAATTAGCTGCGATCATTCCTTATTACAAGAGTTTTTCAAGAGAAGAAATGAACGATGTAGTCAAAGTCGATTCTAGCTTAGCGGCTATGCAATTCATGTTAGTTGCGCGTGATCATGGCTATGAAACAAATCCAATTGGTGGATTCGAAGCAGATCAGTTGGCAGAGGCATTTGGTTTGGATAAAGACCGTTATGTTCCAGTTATTATTTTATCAATAGGAAAAGCGGTAGAAGAAGGTTACGAGTCTGTTCGTTTAGCACCAGAAAAGATCACTACGTTCGAATAAAAGGTTTTCAGTTACTATTCAGTAGCTATTGCTTTTTTTGAATCGTGTGTGGTAACCTAATAAAAAGGAGGTCGGAAAAATGACTGCATCGATGAAATTACGTTTCGAACTTTTGAATAACAACTAAATAAATTCAAAAGACATGTATAAACAACAATTTCATGGATGGAGTATGTCCATTTTTTCGAACGACAGTAGAATAGGTGAAAGCTATGACAGATTTGGTGATTTAGTCATAGTTATTTCGTTCAGAGTAGGAAAAGATGTGATGCAGTTTTTTTGCAAACAGATTTTTCTGCTCTTTTTTAGTATCGATAATTGTTGTTTTACATGAAATAGGAGTGTAAAACATATGGAAAATTTAGCAGTAAATATAACAAATCTACAAGTCAGCTTTGGCAACCAGCTAGAACTATCTATTGATTCTCTTCGTGTCTATCAGCAAGATCGTATAGGGATCATAGGAGAAAATGGTGTCGGTAAATCGACTTTGCTCAAACTAATAGCCGGTGAACTTTTTCCCGATCATGGGAAAATCCAAACAGAGATCACCTTCAACTACCTGCCTCAATTAACCTATCTCGCTGAAGCAAAGGACCTAAATTTGGAATTAGCCAGTCATTTCCAGTTAAGACTGGAAGAAACTTCAGAGCGGAAATGGAGCGGAGGGGAAGAACGAAAGATCGAGTTGATACGTCTTCTTTCTTCTTATGAACAAGGGATGCTTCTAGACGAGCCAACAACCCATCTAGATAGAAAAAGTATTGATCGACTGATTGAAGAGCTTCGTTATTATTATGGTACGCTGGTTTTTGTTAGTCATGATCGCTATTTTCTAGATGAGCTAGCATCGAAAATCTGGGAAGTAAAAGACGGAGAAATCCGAGAGTTTTCGGGGAATTATAGTGCCTATCTCACTCAAAAGGAATTGGAGAAAAAGACTCAGCTACGAGAAGCAGAGTCGATCATGAAAGAGAAAAAACGATTGGAAAAATCGATCCAAGAAAAGAAAAAACAAGCGGAAAAGTTGGAAAAAGTGTCCAGTAAAAAGAAAAAGCAACAAATCAGACCGGATCGGTTGTCTTCCTCTAAACAAAAAGACAGTGTACAAAAAGCCATCCAAAAGAATGCGAAAACATTAGAGAGAAGACTCCAAAAAATAGGAGAAACAACCAAGCCGCAGCAGATGAAACAAATCCGTTTTCCAGTACCAAAATCTCTTGAACTCCACAGCCGCTATCCCATCATGGGACAAAATGTCCAATTGGAAAGAAGTGGGAGAACATTACTGGTAAATGGTGATTTTCAGTTTTCTTTAGGTAAAAAAATCGCGATTGTCGGTGAAAATGGTTCAGGTAAGACAACCTTATTAGAACATATCCGCAAACAAGGAGAAGGAATCCTTCTCTCTCCGAAAGTAAGCTTTCAAGTATATCAGCAAAAGGGTTATCAAATGACATCTGAAGAATCCATCATTCGTTTTGTCATGAGACAAACAGAGTTTTCAGAATCGCTTGTCCGTAGTTTGCTGAATCACTTAGGGTTTGCTCAGGAAACTTTGACGAAACCGTTATGTACATTAAGTGGGGGAGAAGCGACCCGTCTGACGATTGCTTTGCTTTTTACTAAGCCAAGTAATGTGTTGCTGTTAGATGAACCGACTAATTTTATTGATATGGCAACGATCGAAGCTTTAGAGAAGCTAATGCAAATATATCCGGGAACGATTTTGTTTACTTCTCATGATTCTTACTTTGTCGAGCGTACGGCTGATGAAGTTTATGAAATAAAAGGGCAGAAAATAAAAAAAGTACTTACGAGAAATTTTTAAATGTGCTACGATGATTTTCGTGACAAATTTAAAGGAGTGGTACAGATTGCCTACAAATAAAAAAGAAGGAATAATTTTTACAACAATGATGTGTTTTTTGATGGTCTTGGGGATGAGCGCGTATAATTTATGGCTGCATCAAGATCTTCATTTATCAAGTTTGTTGATTGGTCTAGTGCCTGGATTCGTGGTGGCTTTCATTTTGGATGTCTTCATCATCGGTGTGCTGGCGAAAAAAATTGCCTTTAAACTACCAGTAAATCCAGAAAGCAAGGTCCAAATGATCTTAACTATTTCATGCTTGATGGTTTTAGGAATGGTGACATGTATGTCTTTATTCGGTGTGATCATGGAACAAGGAATACCTGATCAATTATTCTCTGCTTATATGAATGCTTGGAAAATGAATGTGATTGCCGCTTTACCGTTGCAGTTGATCATCGTTGGCCCGCTTTCAAGAAGTGTGCTAAAAGCAATTCAAAGTAATGAATGATGGAACACTGTTATTTGAAAAAAGGCCTTGGCATGCTTTTTGTCATAGTCTCTTGAATGCAGTTCTAGAAAAATAGTGATCCGAACGATAGGTTTTGGCCTGTCGTTCGGATCGCTTTTTCTTTTCCAACTGTATTGCTCTTTTATTGAAGATAATTTGCTCTTCAATAGATATTTCTAGAAAGGTTCTGTTTATCCCTTACTCAAAAAACTGCTGCATTTGTTCTCTTACTTGCTGACACCATTGGAGTTCCTGCTGACAAAGCATAATTCTGCGCTGGATCACAACATAACGTCCAAATTCTTGTTTCTTGTCTAGCGAGAGGTCATTCAATTTTTTTTGATTTTTTTGCATGATTTTGTTCAGCTGTTGTTCTCTAGTGAATAGCAGTCCAGTAGCTGTTGTTTTATCGAGCGTCGAAAAAGCATAGATTTTTGCTAGAAATTCATCTTTTTGCGTAGGAGCGGGAGTTTCCTCTTTGATCCATTCCTCTACAAGAGCACGTCCTTCATCAGTCAAGTGGTAGATCTTTTTTTGAGAGTGCTCGTCTTTGTCCAAAACGGTCACATAACCCTGCTGGTCTAACTTGGCAAGCGTTGTATAGATCTGACTGTGATGGGCTTCCCAAAAAATTGTGATCAGCTGCTTCAATTCATACCCAGAACGTGGTTTGGATAAAAGCACGCATAATAATATATAGGCTAAAGTATTCATAAAAATCCTACCTCTCGTCTTATTTTCTTTATTATATCACAGTAAAGTTTCCACGTTTTACATGTGCATATTGACATGTAAAATAAATCATGTATGATGCTAATAGAGAGAAAGGGATGGAAATATTGGAGAATCAAATAGATATACAAGAACAAACAAATGAAGAAACAAAGGGGAAAAGTTCAGCGCTAGTTGTAGCAGCTACCTGTATGATCGCTTTTATGGGAGTGGGTCTAGTAGACCCAATCTTAAAAACGATTGCTGCACAGTTAAACGCTACGCCAGCTGAAACGACCCTGTTATTTACTAGTTACATGTTAGTCACTGGTGTGGTGATGCTATTTACAGGTTTCTTATCTAGTCGGATCGGTTTGAAAAAAACATTGATGACAGGATTGTTTATCATCGTTGTATTCGCTGGTCTTGGCGGATTATCTGGGAATATCGGAATGCTGATTGGGTTACGTGCCGGCTGGGGTGTCGGGAATGCTTTATTTGTCTCTACTGCTTTAGCAACGATCGTCAGTATTTTAGTTGGTAACACAGAAAAAGCAATCATGATGTATGAAGCAGCACTTGGCTGCGGAATGGCTGTTGGCCCTCTAGTCGGTGGGGTCTTGGGCAGTGGTTCATGGCGTTATCCATTTTTTGGGGTAGCATTTTTGATGTTTTGCGGTTTTATAGCCCTAGCGGTACTTTTACCTGAAACTGAGAAACCAAAGAGAAAAGTAGGCCTTTGGGAAGGTGTCAAAGCGTTAAGCAATCATAAACTTCGTTCAGTTGGACTAATCGCATTGTTATATAATTTCGGATTCTTTACTTTACTTGCGTATGCGCCATTTTTATTGATTGGCTATTCTGAATTAGAAGTCGGTTTTGTATTTTTTGGCTGGGGTGTGCTTCTGGCTATTGCTTCGATTTTCGTTGCACCGGCTCTTGAGCGGAAGTTTACGACTTATCGGACAATTTTAGCAGCATTTGTCTTATTCATTATTTGTTTGCTGTTATTAGGAGCTGGAACTTCTATGCCAGTCCTTGTACCGATCAGCATTGTGTTAGCAGGATTTTTCCAAGGAATTATCAATACACTGTTGACGACGATTGCTATGGAAATACCAGGTCTGCAACGAAACGTTGCTTCGTCCAGCTATAGTTTTGTCCGCTTTTTCGGTGGAGCTTTAGCACCATTTATTGCAGGTGTGATTGGTGAACATATTGGTGAAAGCTATGCGTTTTATTTTGCAGGTGCCATTGTTCTTATCAGTGTATGTTGTATCATTTATCACCGTAATTATTTTGCTACAAATGAAGAAGAATAAGAAATCAGAGGTTGTGAAAAAGCTGTCCTGCATCAAGTCATAAGAACAGCCAAACAAAAATAGCTTCTCATATTTTTCGTTTGGTTGGGCTTATTACCGCAGATGCAAGCTTTTGAACACCGTTTATCAGGAGGTTGTAAAATCAGCGTTTTGTCCTGAGTATTAGAGAAACAAACGGAAAAATAGTTCCTCATATTTTGCCGTTTTTTGAGCTAATACCGAAGGACAGCTGATTGAACACCGTTTAACAGAGGTTGTAAAATCAGCGTTTTATCCTAAGTATTAGAGAAACAAAACGGAAAAATAGCTTCTCATATTTTACCGTTTTTTGAGCTAATACCGAGGGTCAGCTGATTGAACGCCGTTTACCAAGAGGTTGTGAGACTGTCGTTTAACTCTGAATCACAAGGAAAAATTTCAAAAAACAGTTTCTCATGTTTGTTGAATATTGTGACTTATGATTGAGGAGTTGGCAGAAGAACACCATTTATTCGGAAAAAGGGGATGTGACACGATTTTTGTCACATTCCCTTTTTTTCTCAAAATAATGAAACTGGAAAATTTTCAGTAGGTAAGCTAAAATTCATTTAAGAAAAAGAATGGGGGGATAATAGATGCTGGAAGAATATTTTCAGGAAGTCGGGTTGACACTCGTTGAATTACCCATTGAATTTTCAGATGATCGGTTGATTTATCGTGGCTATATCAAAGAATTGCCAATAATCAATGCGGAAGGTGAAACTAGAAAAGCGATGCAGCAAAAAATAGCTGGTATGTATCAGGTGTATCGGGAACAGCTACTGGCTGAATCAGCGGAAGAAGAAAAAGAAAAAACGATGAACTTGTCCATGGATGAGCTGCTTCGTTATTATGATGGCGAAACATTTGACGGATTTTCGCTTCTTAACGAAGAGGAAACAGATTTACCAGGCAGCTGGTAGGCGAACACCGTTTATATGGGAAGAGGCTGGGACAGAAGCGTTTAACTCCAAGAAATAAGAAGAAATTCACGAAAATTGCTTTTCAAATTTTTGTGAATTTCAGCTTATTTCCGAAGGAGTTGCTTCTGCTCCCGCCGTTTATACATGTTTAGAGCGTGGGACAAAAGTTTTTCTTTACTTTTGTCCCACGCTCTAAAAAGTCCGGCAGTTTTTTGCCGATCTTCAAGGCACTCTACTTATCGTACGGATATTTTTTAGCGGAAAGTCCGATTCAAGTGGCTTTTATTCAGCTGATATTTATAAGATAAGTGAAAAATCCCAGCAATCAGTAGCGTAATCGTATAAGCGATTGAATGATCGAAAAAAGAATAGTAATTGATTGTCGCTAATAAGCATAATGCAACCATGTAACTAATGTGCAAGCGTGTAACCAGCCCTTTTGGCCCGATTTTGTCAAAATACTGCGACCATTTTTCCCGTTGACTCCCTATGCTTCGTTTTTTGAATTGAAAGAAAAGGGATAAAATACCGACTCCCAGAAAAGCAGCGATATTCAGAGAAATAAGGTAAATAAAAAAAATCATTAAAATTTCAAACATATTGACACCTTTCTAGTTGGATAGAACCTTTACAGAAAAAAGGCAAAAGGCGGGAATAATGTTTCACACGAAACATTATTCGCGGATTTGTCCATCGCCATAAATGATATATTTTGTGGAAGTTAATTCATTTAACCCCATTGGACCACGGGCATGCAACTTTTGAGTAGAGATACCAATCTCTGCACCAAAACCAAATACCGATCCGTCTGTAAAACGAGTGGAGGCATTGACATAGACAGCCGCCGCGTCCACTTCATTTAAGAAACGTTGACTAGCCTCATAACTATCTGTCACGATCGTTTCTGAATGTTTAGTATTATGCCGATTGATATGTGCAATTGCTTCATCCAAAGAATCGACCACTTTGACAGCAAGGATATAATCTAGATATTCAGTATCCCAATCTGTGTCTTCTGCTAAAGCAGCCGTCTCTAGATATTCTAACGCACGAGCATCCGCACGTAAAGAGACCCCGTGTTCTACCAGTTCTTTTTCAATAGCTGGCAAGAAAAAAGGTGCGATCTCAGAATGGATCAGCAATGTTTCTGCCGCGTTACAGACAGATGGACGGGAAGCTTTTGCATTGACGATGATGTTCACTGCCATAGATAACTGTGCTTCTTTATCGATATATACGTGATTATTTCCTGTACCTGTTTCAATGATAGGTACCGTTGCCTGTTCTTTGACTCGTTGGATTAATTTTGCTCCGCCTCGAGGAATCAGCACATCTAAGTATTCTGTCAATCGCATCAACTGTCCTGCAGTTTCATGAGAAGTATCATCGACAAACTGGATGGCATAAGGAGATTCGCCAGCACTGACCAGTACTTGCTGCAATAATTGGACTAATAATTGATTCGAGAAGAATGCTTCTTTGCCACCGCGAAGGATAACGGCATTCCCTGATTTGAATGCTAGACTAGCTGCATCTGTCGTGACATTTGGACGAGATTCGTAAATGATGCCGATTACGCCTAGTGGCACGCGCTTTTTGCCGATTCTCAATCCGTCGGTGTTCGTCCACATCTCATCTACTTTTCCAATAGGATCGTCTAACGAAGCAATTTTTTCGATCTCTGTAGCCATGGCATTGATTCGCTCAGGTGTCAGCTGCAAGCGGTCTTGCATCGTTTCACTGATATTGTTTTCGACTGCTTTTTCTAAGTCTTTATGATTTGCTTCAATGATCGCTTGTTGATTCTTTTTGATGGTTTGTGCCATTTGAACAAGTAGCTCATTTTTGCGGTTTGTAGGCATAAGTGCTAGTTGTTGCGCGCTATCTTTTGCCTGTTGTCCTAATTGCATCAAGTCAGTCATTTCAAGTCCTCCTTAAATAAAGTACCTACTTCTTTTCCTGCAAGAATATCAAAAATAATTGCCGGATTTTTTCCATTTGCTAAAATCATTGCGCTGTTTGCTTCAAATATCCTAGAAGCGGCTTTTAATTTACTCTGCATACCGCCTGTTCCAAATGTGCTACCAGCACCACCTGCTTGTGCCAGAATCTTTTCATCGATTTTATCGATATAGCGATACATCTGAGCCTCGGGATTTGTAGTCGGATTATCTGAATAAAACCCGTCGATATCAGAAAGGACGATCAAAAGGTCTGCCGCGACAAGTTTTGCCATGATGGCTGACAGCTGATCATTATCGCCAAATTTTGTCAGATGATCTAATTCATCCACTGCTACAGTATCGTTTTCGTTCACGATAGGGATCGTGTCCATAATCAAAAGCTGTTCCAATGTATTCCTCACATTTTTACGACTTTCAGGATAATCTACCACGTCTCTTGTCACGAGGATCTGTGCCGTCTGTTGATTATATACACTGAATCTTTGATTATAGATATTCATCAGTTCGGCTTGACCAACAGCCGCCGCAGCTTGCTGTTCAGGGATCAAAGTCGGACGTTCTGACAAATGTAATTTATGCATACCAACGCCTACAGCTCCTGATGAGACTAAGATCACTTCCTTTCCCCGATTTCTAAGATCAGAAAGGACAAAAGCTAACTGATCGATTGCCGCAAGATTGATATTTCCATTGGGATAAATCAATGTACTTGTTCCTACTTTGACAATAATTCGTTTTGCATTTTTAATTTCTTTACGCATGTGACACCTCAATCAAATATCCACTCATTAATTTCGTTCTATTCTACTTGTTTTGACGAGTAAAGTCATGTAAAAAATAGTTTTTTTGTACAACTTGCAGTCGTTTGGAAAAAGAACGAATTAATGGTTTACTTTAAGATAGCAGAATTTCTTGAAGAATTTGTAAAGAAAGTCTTTTACAGCCTCGGATATGTTAGAATAGGAGTAGTTTATTTAGGGAGGAAAACCGGTGAGAAAAAGAGGATTTGAAGTTATTTCTAAATATAAAGATCAAAATATCAATCTACCGCAGCGCGCTACACATCATGCTGCTGGCTATGATTTTGAAGCAGCAGAAGAGGTCGTGATTCCAAGTATCTGGAAAGCAGGCTGGAAAAAGGGGTTGGAAACAGTCGCAGATGGATTGAAAAAAGATGTATCAGAAAATGAAAAACAATTGAAACCAACCCTCGTGCCTACTGGAATCAAAGCTTACATGGGAGAAGATGAATTTTTGCAGCTTGCTAACCGTTCAAGCAATCCGTTGAAGCGGTTTTTAGTGTTGACAAACGGAGTAGGTGTGATTGACAGTGATTATTACAATAATGAGGCAAATGAAGGCCATATCATGTTCCAATTCACCAACTTTGGTTTCAAGGATGTAGTGATCAAAAAAGGCGAGCGTATCGGTCAAGGGATCTTTTTGCCGTTTTTAAAAGCAGATCAAGATCAAACGACTGCTCAACGTCAAGGCGGATTTGGTTCTTCCAGTAAATAAAACGTTAAAGATACTTAAGCTTGATTTAATGTCTCATGATTAGGATAAAAGGAGGCGGTACAATGGCAAAAAAATCAAAAGTACAATTTGTTTGCCAAAATTGCGGGTATGTGTCGCCTAAGTTCTTGGGACGCTGCCCAAATTGCGGAAAATGGAATACGATGGTCGAAGAAATCGAACAAGATACAACGGACCGCAGAACTCGGACAAGTTTGACAGGAGAAAAAGCAAAACCAACAAAAATCGCAGACGTCGTCCCTAAAAAAGAACCTCGGATCAAAACAAAATTAGAAGAACTGAACCGTGTGTTAGGCGGAGGTGTGGTGCCAGGGTCTATGGTCTTGATTGGTGGCGATCCAGGTATCGGGAAATCCACTTTGCTGTTACAAGTTTCTCAGCAATTAGCAGCCATAGGCGGAAAAGTTTTATATGTATCCGGCGAAGAAAGCGCAGAGCAGATAAAATTACGCGCGGAACGCCTCGGAAGTATCAACACAGAATTTTATCTATACGCTGAAACAGATATGAACGAAATCAGTCGTGCCATCGAACATATCTCCCCTGATTATGTTATCATTGATTCCATCCAAACGATGACGCAGCCAGACATCACAAGTGTGGCAGGAAGTGTCAGCCAAGTAAGAGAAACCACTGCAGAACTACTCAAAATCGCTAAAACAAATGGGATAGCCATTTTTATCGTCGGTCATGTTACCAAAGAAGGCTCGATCGCCGGCCCAAGAATGTTAGAACATATGGTGGATACGGTGTTATATTTTGAAGGTGAACAACATCATAGTTTTCGGATTTTGCGAGCAGTAAAAAACCGATTTGGCTCAACGAATGAGATTGGGATTTTTGAAATGCATGAGCATGGATTGGAAGAAGTCGCTAATCCTTCACAGATTTTCTTAGAAGAACGCCTAGACGGTGCAACTGGCTCTGCTATCGTTGTGGCAATGGAAGGGACACGTCCAATTTTGGTAGAGATCCAAGCATTAGTCACACCTACTATGTTCGGAAATGCCAAACGAACAACAACAGGTCTTGATTTCAATCGGGTATCTCTGATCATGGCAGTGCTGGAAAAAAGAGCTGGGTTGCTTCTTCAGAATCAAGATGCTTACTTAAAAGCTGCAGGTGGGGTAAAATTAAATGAACCAGCGATTGATTTAGCTATCGCTGTCAGTATTGCTTCAAGCTATAAAGAAAAAGGAACACAGCCAACGGAATGTTTCATCGGTGAAATTGGACTGACTGGAGAAATCAGACGTGTCAGTCATATTGAACAACGAGTCAAAGAAGTCCAAAAACTCGGCTTCACAAAAGTATACCTACCTAAAAACAACTTAGGTAACTGGGAAGCGCCAAAAGGAATCGAGATAGTTGGAGTAGCAACTTTGGCTGAAACGTTGAAGCGTGTGTTCCGCTAACTAATAAATGATTGTCGAAACGGAGGAAAAACGATGCAAAAACGTGTCATTACTTTGCTGATGATCATTGTCGGCGCAAGCTTGGGTATTTCATTTTTACCCTCAGCTTGGCAGGCAATCGGTCAACAGTCAAACGGATGGCTGAATAATACATTTACCAACAGCCTGTTAGGCGCACTTATTTTCTTTTTATTATCTTTGCTGTTGGCCAAACATATCTCAGCTATTATCAAACAAGTAGAACAAAAACTAAGTGAGGTCAGCTTGACTTATCTTCTCTTCGGTGCGATCGGTGCGATCATCGGATTGACTTTAGGTGTTGTGATCTCGACCCCTCTTTACAATATGGAAATTCCATTCGTCAATAGTGTATTGCCGATTTTACTGATGATCATCTTAGGCTATCTGGGATTGAGAATGGGAACGACACGAATCGAAGAATGGAAGAAAGTTTTTGGTTCACGAAGCAAAAAAATCGAGCAAGAAACAGCTAGTCAAGTTGAGAGTCAACTGTTAGAACGAAAATCAGGAGAAAATTTCCATAAATATAAAATCTTGGATACAAGCGTGATCATTGACGGTCGGATTTATGATATTACAAAGACTGGATTCTTAGAAGGAACCTTGATGATCCCTAATTTTGTTCTTTACGAACTACAATACATCGCGGACTCAGGGGATAGTTTGAAACGTGTGCGTGGTCGTCGCGGATTAGATATCCTAAATGCCTTGCAAAAAGAAGAGGGTATATCTGTCGAAATGTACGATGGAGACTTTGAAGATATCAGTGAAGTAGACAGCAAATTAATCAAATTGGCTAAGCTTTTAGATGGTGTCATTGTAACCAATGACTATAACTTGAATAAAGTTTCTGAATTCCAAAATGTACCTGTTCTTAATATCAATGCGTTGGCAAATGCCGTAAAACCAGTCGTCATCCCTGGTGAAACGATGAATGTTCTAGTAGTAAAAGCCGGGACAGAACGCCAACAAGGAGTAGCCTACCTAGATGACGGCACGATGGTTGTCGTAGAAGATGGACAGCATTACATGAATGAACGTATCGAAGTCGTTGTAACAAGTGCCCTTCAAACAGCTGCTGGACGCATGATCTTTGCTAAACCTGCACATGCAGGACGAGGAATCGACAATAAAAAAGAGACAGAGAAAAAGACTAAACAATCAAAATAAAAAAGAAATTCAGCCAACTGGTAAGGAAATTCAACCAGTTGGCTTTACTATTTACCTTAGAAAAGGTAAAATTTGTGCTGAGTGGCTTTAAATAAATGATATTTGAGAAGCCGTAACTGACGGAATTTTTGCTGTTAGTCAAAGTCTAGTTTGAAAGAAGAGGAAGAAAATGACGAAAGTACGCGTACGCTATGCACCAAGTCCAACTGGGCACCTGCATATTGGAAATGCAAGAACTGCATTATTCAATTATTTGTTTGCCCGCCACAATGATGGAGACTTTATTATTCGTATTGAGGATACTGACCAAAAACGTAATATCGAAGATGGCGAAAAAAGCCAGTTGGAAAACCTTGCTTGGTTGGGAATGAATTGGGATGAATCTCCTGAAAATCCTGGAGAATACGGCCCTTACCGTCAATCTGAACGTAAAGAAATCTATCAACCGCTGATTGATCAGTTGCTTGCTAGCAATCGAGCATACAAATGCTATTGCACAGAAGAAGAATTAGAAGCAGAACGGGAAGCACAACGCGCAAGAGGAGAAATGCCTCATTACGCAGGAACATGTGCGAACTTGACACCTGAAGAACAAGCAGAAAAAGAAGCACAAGGTCTAGAATCTGTTGTACGTTTCCGTGTGCCTCGCAATACAGAATACGCATTTACAGATATGGTGAAAGGCGCTATTTCGTTCGAATCCGATAATATCGGTGGCGACTTTGTCATCCAAAAACGCGATGGTATGCCAACTTATAATTTTGCTGTTGCGGTCGATGATCATTTGATGAAAATCACTCACGTTTTACGTGGAGATGACCATATTGCCAATACACCAAAACAACTGATGATCTATGAAGCATTTGGCTGGACACCACCAACCTTCGGACATATGACATTGATCATCAACAGTGAAACAGGTAAAAAACTAAGCAAACGTGACGAATCAATTTTGCAATTTATCGAACAATATCGCGAATTAGGCTATCTACCAGATGCAATGTTCAACTTTATTGCATTATTGGGCTGGTCACCTGTGGGCGAAGACGAAATCTTCGAACACCAAGAATTGATCAAAATGTTCGATCCAAAACGCCTAAGTAAATCACCCGCAGCTTTCGATGCGAAAAAACTGCAATGGGTAAACAACCATTACATCAAAGCAATGGATCTAGATGCATTTACTGACATGTGTCTGCCTTATCTAATCGCTGATGGACGTGTAGCAGAAAATCCAGATGAAAAGACAATCGAATGGGTGAAGAAGATCGTTAGCCTGTATCAACCTCAAATGAGCTATGCTGCAGAAATCGTTGATCTGTCTACGCTATTTTTCAATGAACATCCTGTATTGAATGAAGCAGCAAAAGAAGTACTTGCTGGTGAAACAGTTCCTACTGTTCTCCACGCATTCAAAGCACAGCTAGAACAAATGGAAGTAGTAGATGCTCCAACTGTCAAAGCTGCCATCAAAGCTGTTCAAAAAGAAACTGGCGTAAAAGGAAAAAATCTTTTCATGCCAATCCGTGTAGCTGTATCAGGACAAATGCATGGTCCAGAATTGCCTGAAACGATCGAATTGCTTGGTCGTGAAAAATCATTAGCACATTTAAATCAAGTACTGAACTAAACACGATGAACAGAAAAAAGTAAGCAGCTGATCATTACAAGAGAGATACCGGGTGGTGCAAGGTATCAATGAATGGTTGCCGAAATGCCTCTGGGAGTGGTCTTGGCGAAACACAGAAAACAGGAAAAACTGTTTTATAGGAAACAAAGTAGCCAAGAACGTATAACAGGCGTTAGCTGTCAGAGATAATCATTGATTATGAAGAAAAGTGGAACCACGCGGAAAGCGTCTTTTGATAAGGAAACTTATTTAAAAGGCGCTTCTTTTCTTTATAAGAAGATGATTTCCTACATAAAATTCTTACGAAAGGAGTGGAAAGTCATGAGTTGGTTTACCCGAGCGATTGATGCAGCAAAGAGAAACGATCCGGCTGCACGTTCGACAGCTGAGATCGTTTTGACATACCCTGGTTTTCATGCCTTGTTTTGGCATCGTTTCTCTCATTTTTTATATCAGCACCGGCTCTTTTTATTGGCGAAGATCAATGCTCAATTCTGGCGTTTCCTGACAGGTGTTGAGATCCATCCAGGAGCAACGATTGGCACTGGCGTGTTCATCGACCATGGAATGGGAATCGTCATTGGCGAAACCGCAGAAATCGAGGACGATGTGATTTTATTCCATGGCGTAACATTAGGCGGTACAGGAAAAGAAACGGGTAAAAGACATCCAACTGTTAAACAAGGAGCCATGCTCTCTGCGAATGCGCAGATATTAGGACCGGTAACGATCGGAAAAAACGCCAAAATCGGTGCAGGTGCCGTTGTGTTGAAAGATGTTCCAGACGACGCTACAGCGGTAGGAGTACCAGCAAAAGTCGTTCGAATCAAAGGAGAAAAAGTGAGGAGATCAGAATGATAAAAATCTACAATACATTGACCAGAAAAAAAGAAGAATTCATCCCTATACAAAAGGGACATGTCGGTATGTATGTCTGCGGACCGACTGTGTATAATTATATCCATATCGGAAATGCTCGTAGCACCATTGCTTTCGATACAATTCGACGCTATTTTGAATATCGAGGCTATAAAGTCGATTTCGTATCGAATTTCACGGATGTAGACGATAAAATCATCCGTACAGCAAACGAATTAGGTATTACAGCACCAGAAGTTGCTGATCGTTTCATCCGAGCATTTGAAGAAGATACGAAAGCGTTGAATGTCGAGCCTGCTACACTGCATCCAAGAGTCATGGATCATATGCCAGATATTTTAGCATTTATTCAAGTGTTGGTTGAAAAAGGCTATGCTTATGAATCTTCAGGTGATGTGTATTACCGTACCCGTAAATTTGAAAATTATGGGAAATTAAGTGACCAATCCATCGATGAACTGGAAGTCGGAGCAAGTCAGCGTACAGGGGAAGAACAGCAGCAAAAAGAAGACCCATTAGATTTCGCTTTATGGAAACAAGCAAAACCTGGCGAGATTTCTTGGGATTCACCATGGGGCAAAGGACGTCCCGGTTGGCACATTGAATGTTCCGTTATGGCAACAAAACATTTAGGAGAAACAATCGATATCCATGGTGGCGGGCAAGATTTAGAATTTCCTCATCATGAAAATGAAATCGCACAAAGTGAAGCGAAAACAGGGAAAAAATTCGCTAATTACTGGATGCACAATGGTTATGTAACGATTGGCGAAGACGATGAAAAAATGAGTAAATCTCTAGGGAATTTCATCACTGTACATGAAATGATCAAAAACGTTGATCCACAAGTCTTGCGTTTCTTCATGGCGACCACACAATACCGTCGTCCGATCCGCTACAGTGAAACGACGATGAAAGAAGCAGCCACCAATTTACAACGACTGAAGAATACGTTTGACAATTTGAAGTTCCGCCAAGAAACTGCCTCAGAGAATTTGGCAGATGATGCGGATAAAATCGCTTTGTTAGAAAATTTAGAACAGCGATTCATCGAAGAAATGGACGATGATTTTAATGCAGCAAATGGGATCACAGTGGTCTATGAGCTTGCTAAGTGGCTGAACACTTATCTAGACCAGCCGAAAGTTTCTGCCGCTGTCTTGGCACAAGGAGAAGCTTTATTCTCGCAATGGCTTTCGATCTTCGGTATTTTATTTACAGCAGAAGAGTTATTAGATGAAGAGATTGAACAATTGATCGAAGAACGAAATCAAGCAAGAAGCAATCGTGATTTTGCCCGAAGCGACGAAATTCGTGATTTGTTGAAAGAAAAAGGGATCTTATTAGAAGATACACCGCAAGGAACCCGATGGAGAAGAGAAGCATGAGAGATCACACACAATTGAACGGTTTAGCCTTGGCTTATGTTGGAGATGCGATTTACGAAATCTATGTTCGTGACCACCTGATTGATCAAGGAGAAACAAAACCCAATAAGCTGCATCGTGCGGCAACGAATTATGTTTCTGCGAATGCACAAGCCTTTTTGATTCAGCAAATGCTGGAAGAACATCTTTTGACAGAGGAAGAAGAACTTTATTATCGCAGAGGAAGAAATGCTAAAAGCCATACGAGCGCAAAAAATGCTGATGTTACGACGTATCGGGTCGCAACAGGGTTCGAAGCGCTCATGGGCTATCTGCATTTGACAAAACAAACCGAGCGGATGGAAGAATTGATCCGCTGGTGTATTCAGAAAGTTGGTGAAAAAAATGGGTAAAGAAAGAACAAACAAACATCAATCGAAACGTGGATTTGAAGACAAAAAACAAAATAGATATCCAAATAAAAAGCAAACTGGACGAAATCAGTCAGTTTCTGATCAAAATGAAGAAGCATTAGAAGATAATTTCGTCTTTGGACACCATGCCGCAGTAGAAGCGCTACAACAAGGGCGAGGGAATAAACTCTTTCTTCAAGAAGATTCACGAGGAGAAAAAGTAGAAGAACTGAAAGAAATCGCACGTGAACAAGCTGTGCCAGTCAAATGGGTTCCTAAACAAAAATTAGAAACTTTGAGCGATCAAGGCGTGCATCAAGGAGTCGTTCTTGCGATTACACCTTATGAATATTTATCCCTTGACCAACTGATTGAACGAACAAAAGAGAAAAAAGAAGACCCCTTCTTTTTGATTTTGGATAGCATCGAAGATCCACACAATTTTGGGTCGATTTTACGGACAGCAGACGCAAGTGGCGTCGATGGTGTGATCATACCAAAACACCGAGCAGTTGGAATCACACCTATCGTAACAAAGACTTCCACTGGGGCAGTCGAACATGTCCCTGTTGCACGCGTGACGAATTTGGTACAAGCTGTGCAACAGCTCAAAGAAACAGGATTTTGGGTATTTGGCACAGATATGACCGGCACAAACTTCCAAAAATGGAATGCCAAAGGATCAATTGCTTTAGTCATTGGTAATGAAGGCAAAGGAATGAGTCCAGGATTGAAAAAAGAAATGGATGAATTGCTGACGATCCCGATGACCGGGCACGTCCAGAGCTTAAATGCCAGTGTTGCTGCTGGTTTGCTTATGTATCAGGCTTTTTCCCAACGTCAGGGGGAGTAGACCATGAAAAAACAGCTGTTGATTGTAGACGGCTACAACATGATTGGTTCGTGGCCGGAACTTGTCCAGCTTAAAAAGCAGTACAAAATGGCGGATGCAAGAGAAGCTCTTTTACATCGTTTATCAAATTATGCGAAATATGAAGGACTAGAAGTCATCGTTGTCTTCGATGCCCAATTAGTTCCGGGCATCCAACAAAATTATAAGAAATACCAGTTGGATGTTGTTTTTACGAAAGAAGACGAAACGGCTGACAGTTATATCGAGAGAATCGCTGGTCAGCTGAATGACCGTTTGACACAAGTGACAGTGGCGACAAGCGATTTAGCAGAACAGTGGATGATCTTTTCCCAAGGAGCATTACGAACTTCTGCTTATGAATTATATAAGACGATAAAAAAAACGGAAAAAACAATAGCCCAAGAAAATAAAGATATGCATTTTATTGATTTCCGACGTAATTCTCCATGGAATGAAGAGCAGTTAAAAAAATTGTCCCAAAAATTGGACGATTTAATGAGAAAAAATAAATAACATATCGTTCTAATCAGTTCGATGAATCATTGATGATAAGATTCCTCCATAAACGAATTTATGGAGGAATTATTTTATGTCTGAGGAGTTATTGCGCGCTGCACGTAATGGTGACGAAGAAGCATTTGCTGCCCTGTATCAAAAATATTTTCCACTTTTACTACGTTTGAAAAACACCTATTATTTAAGAAATTATGTTTCAGAGGATTGGGAACAAGAAGCAAGGATCGCTTTATATCAGGCATTGAGAACTTACGAAAAAAGCAAAGGTGTTAGCTTTGGAAGTTATTATAAAAGCATTATAAGCAATCAAATCTATTCTCTATTGAGGAAGCAGAACGCGCTGAAGCGTCGTGATCAAAAAGATGAAGTCTCAATCGACCAAAAAATAGAGACAGAAGGACCAGACTTTTTAGCAGAGATCACATTGCAAGAACCTTTAGCGATTCAGCATCTTTTATTAAAAGAAGCAATCGAAAATTGCGAAATCCAGTTTTCAAAAATAGAAGCTAAAATTTTTCATTATTATATGCAAGGCGTTGATTTTGTAGACATGGCTGAATGTTTAGCAATGGATCACAAGCAAGTAATGAGCGCTTACGGGAGAGTAAAACTCAAAATAAAAAAACACTTGAAATTTTATAATGAGGAATAATTTAGAAAAATCTTAATGAGCTTCTTATTTATTTTTATTGCATTTCTTTTTTTTTTATGGTAAACTTGAAAATTTTAAAAATATGTGGTATAGTTGATAGTAGAGGTGAACTGTATGCCAACAACTTTAGCTTCAATCAAGAAAGATTTAGAAGGTCGTATCGGCAGCCCAATCATGTTGGTTGCTCAGACAGGAAGAAAGCGTCAAACAGAACGCCGCGGCGTTTTAACAGAAACCTATCCTTCAGTATTCGTTGTTGATTTGGATCCTGAAGAAAATTCTTTTGAACGAGTATCTTACAGCTATTCAGATGTACTTACTCGGACAGTTGAGATCGAATTTTTAACTGAAGCAGTTTAAAAAGCAAACGAGCCTGAGATTCGTAAGGTTCGTTTGCTTTTTTGTGTGCGAATCGGTATGCTAAGAATAAAAAAGCAGGGGGCGTTTGCTTAGTGGAATATCAGGTAAAGAAATTTGAAGAATTGTCAACAGCAGAGTTTTACGCGATCGTCAAAGAACGAATCGCAGTTTTTGTTGTGGAACAACAGTGTCCTTATCAAGAAGTTGATGACATTGATGGACAAGCTTGGCATACGTTTTTTCAAGATACTGATGGGAAGATCCTTGCCTACACGCGAGTATATGAAGAAGCGGAGAGTATCCATTTTGGACGTGTCCTTGTTCATCAGGACAACCGTAAAGATGGTTTAGGAAGAAAGATTGTTCAAGAAACGATTAACATGATCCAGAAAAATTTTCCAGAAAAACCAATCGTGATCGGCGCACAAGAATACCTACAAGCTTTTTATGAGTCGTTTGGATTCAAGGCAATCTCAGATGTGTATTTGGAAGATGATATTCCACATATCGACATGAAAAAGGAACAAGTAGCAAGTTAAGAATCTAAAAAAAGAAAGCCGACACTGAAAATCGGCTTTCTTTTTTTTTAGATTCTTTATTATTTAGAAGTATCGGAAAGATTTTTTTGCTCTACTGGATGTGTATTGTCTTCTGCCACTTGTTTGGCAAGAAGATCGCGTATGTCACTAAGATAATCTTCTGCAGTAGGAGTTTCTTCCACTTCCACTTGCTCTTCTTTGGAGCGTAAATTCTTCGCACGGTTTGCCGCTTTGACAACTAAGAATAAGACAAAACCAGTGATCAGAAATGTAATGATAGCACTAATAACGTTACCAAACGCAAATGTGACGCCTTTTGTCGGCGACCAGTCAAGAATTGAAAGTGCTCCTTCTAAATCAGAAGTACCTGTGATCATTGCGACAAACCAACCTATTAGTGGTGTGATCAAGCCTTGCACCACTTGGTTTACGATGCTTGTAAACGCACTACCAATAACAACGCCGACAGCAAGATCCAAGACATCTCCACGCATGATGAACTCTTTGAATTCTTTGATCATGAATGACCCTCCCTTCTTTTATTTGTCTTTAGTATATCGAAAAATAAAAAATAAAAAAACAATATACGCTTTTAGCCGTCTGTTTCTTTTGATAAAAAACATCTATGCTATACTATAAAGTGTAACATCATTTAGAAAAAACGGCGAATTGCCTGAACTTATAAATTTCAAGCAGAGGAATAAGTAAAAAAGGCAGGTTGACCCATTAAAAGAGTAAGCGGGCAATCAGCTGTGAAAAGGAGCATATAAATATGGTGTATCAATTGGCAGAAGGCGTGAATCTTCATGTCTTACCAACAAAACAATACAAAACGATCCGGATTTTTATCCGTTTTACTGCGCGTCTGCAACAAGAAGTCATCACGAAACGTTCACTTCTCAGCAGCATGTTGGAAACAAATAGTTTGAATTATCCGGATCAGACAAAGTTAAGTGCGCAACTTGCAGAGCTTTATGGCGCAAGCTTTGGATTATCAGTTAGAAAAAAAGGAAATTTACATTGGCTAAACGCAGGGATCAGTTTTGTGAATGGTGAATATGTCAATGATCCAAACCTTTTTTCTCAAGCGGTAGATTTTTTAAAAGAGGTTTTATTTTATCCAAATATTAAAAATCATCAGTTTGATCAGTTGACGTTTGACTTGGAAAAGAACAATCTGCGTCTATATTTGGAAAGTTTGAAGGAAGATAAACAAACTTTTGCTTCCTATGCCTTGCAAGAACTTTATTTTGAAAACAGCCCGGAACAAAAGATCCCAGGGTTGGGCGTAGTCGAAGATCTGGACAAGATCACTGCTAGTTCGCTAGCATCCTACTATCAAGAAATGATGGCAAATGATCAAATCGACATTTTTGTTGTCGGCGATGTTGATCCGGACAAAGCAGCTGAAGCAGTTGGGCAATTACCATTTGAGTCGCGGGAAACAGTTTATCCCGATCTGTTTTATACCCAGCCTCAAGTGAATATCGTGAAGGAACGACAAGTACGTGAGCCAATCGTTCAAGCAAAGCTGAACCTAGCTTATCAGACAAATGTGTATTACGATGAACCAGAACGTTTTGCGCTAATGGTCTTTAACGGTTTATTTGGCGGTTTTCCTCACTCTAAACTTTTCATGAATGTCAGAGAGAAAGAAAGTCTAGCTTATTATGCCTCTAGTAGCGTGGATACGTTCCGAGGGTTCATGAGTGTCCAAACCGGTATCGATGAAAAGAACCGAAATCAAGTACTTCATCTGATTCACGAGCAATTAGAAAGTTTGCGAAATGGTGAAATAACAGAGTTGGAACTGTCTCAGACAAAAGCAATGCTGAGAAACCAATATCTGCTTTCTCTAGACTCTCCTCAAGCAGCAATCGAAGCTTCTTTTTTGGACAGCTGGCTGCCAGAAACAAAATTATCTGATGAAGAATGGTTGAAACGCATGGAAAGCGTGACAATCAAAGAGATACAACAAGTGGCTGAGCAAATCGAATTGCAGGCGATCTTCTTTTTAGCAGGAGGAAATGCAAATGAATAAAACAGAATATGAGCAAATCAATGAAACACTTTATCATGAAGTACTGCCAAACGGTTTGACCGTGTATTTGTTGCCTAAAAATGACTATCACAAGACATATGGTTTGTTCAGTACGAATTATGGTTCGATCGATAACGAATTTATTCCCTATGGTGAAAAAGAAAAGGTGAAAGTTCCAGATGGAATTGCCCATTTTTTAGAACATAAGTTGTTTGAAAAAGAAGATGGTGATGTCTTTCAATTATTTGGGAAACAAGGAGCTTCCTCCAATGCTTTCACAAGTTTTACGAAAACCAGCTATCTGTTTTCTACGACGGATCAGGTAGAAAAGAATCTGACGACTCTGATCGATTTTGTACAAGCACCTTACTTCACAGAAGAAACTGTAAACAAGGAAAAAGGAATCATCGGTCAGGAAATCCAAATGTATGAAGACGACCCTAACTGGCGGATGTTTTTTGGCATACTAAATAACTTGTATCCTACACACCCATTGCATATCGATATTGCGGGCACGGTTGAAAGTATCGACAAAATCACAGCTCAAGACTTGTATACGTGCTATCGGACGTTTTATCAGCCAAGCAATATGGTTTTATTTGTAGTTGGTAAGATGGAGCCTGAGAAATTGATGAAACTTATTCGGGAAAACCAAGAAGCAAAAAATTTCCCTCCAAAGCAAGAAATTGTACGTTATTTCCCTGAAAACACAAAAGAAATCATCAAACAAAGTGCATTGGAAGCAGCCATTACACGAGATAAATTTGTACTTGGTATTAAAGGATTAGACACATTGCCGCAAGAAGGAACAGAACTGTTACGCTATAAAACAGCAATCAATCTGTTGTTCCAAATGATTTTAGGCAATACTTCTCGAAACTATCTAGCGATGTACAATCAAGGAATTATCGATGACAGCTTTGGTTTTGAATTCAGCTTGGATCGTGAATTTCACTTTGCGGACTTCAGCGGAGATACGGACGAACCAGAGAAAGCAGCAGAAAAAGTCAAAGAAATCATTCTTGGATTCGCTGATGATCCGGAAGTGTCAGAAACAAATCTCGATTTGCTGAAGAAGAAAATGCTTGGACAATATTTCCAATCATTAAATTCGATCGAATATATTGCCAATCAATTTACGCAAAGTTTATTTGGCGATCGAACTTTATTTGATCTTCCTGAAATCATCGATTCGATCCAAATGAAAGACGTACTGGCAGCTGGGGAAGCATTTATAAGTGAAGAGGCCTTCAGCGAGTTTTACATGAGACCAAAATAAACCAGTATTTTATGAGGAAAAGTCTTAAATTTCGTTTTAGACTTGTAGTAGGAACCTCCTCCAAAATCAGCTTTTATGGTATTCTTAGTTGTGTTGGAAAAATTAGTGAGAAAATAAAACAAATCATGCTCTCTTTTAATCAACTTATATTAAAATAAAATCAAACGAAGTAATCAAAGAGGTTGTGACAGAAGTGGTCAGCTTCAAGAAATAAGAAGGAATTTACGAAAATTGCTTCTCAAATTTTTGTGATATTTCGGCTTATTGCCGAAGAAGCTACTTCTGGAACACCGTTTAAGAAAGAGGTCGTGAGCCTGCCGTTTAACTCCGAGTCACAAGGAACAAGTTCAAAAAACAGCTTCTTATATTTATTGGATATTGTGACTTGTGACCGAGGAGTTGGCAGGAGAACAATGTTTATTCGGAAAAAAGGAGCTGTGACACGACTTTTGTCACAGCCCCAAACATAACGTCTTTCGTTGCAACAGCAGATGCTTCGGAGAATCAAACAGACTGGAGAAGATGAACGAGTGGCTTTTGAAACCATCGGAGAAAAATTACGGCAAGCACGCCTGAATAAAAAGATATCTTTAGATGAATTACAGCAGATTACAAAAATTCAAAAACGTTATTTGGAAGCAATCGACAATGATGATTTTGATCAATTGCCTGGTAAGTTTTACGTACGGGCGTTTATTAGGCAATACGCTGAAGCTGTAGGAGAAGATGGAGACCATTTAGTCGATGTTTTTGATGGAAAAAGCAAATTGACAGGATCGGTCCCTGAACGTCCGCAGCCTGAAACAGTAAGTACTTCCAGAAAAGCAATACATCAAGAAGAATCGCATCCAAGTCGTTTTTGGACAAGTCTTCCTGTCATTTTATTAGGATTGGTCGCTTTGGCAATCGTCGTTGTCGTAGGCTATATGACTTGGCAAGATCGTCAAGCTGATCCAATAATCGGCGATACAGCTTCTTCGCTCAAAGTAGAAGGATCAGTTGAGGAGTCCTCTTCCTCAGAGCAAAGCACGCAGACCCAAGAGTCTTCTACAGTAGAGTCAACAACAGAATCAAGTGAAGAAAAGAAAATGGCAATAGCTGCAGGAGAGGATTCCGGCAGTGCCATCGCAGTAAATATTACAGATGCTACCAAGCCTGTCACTCTTGAGTTTACCGCTGTTAATCGTGTGTGGATCGGTGTACTAGTAGACAATGCTTATGTTTATCAAGGAACACTGGCAGCAAATGAAACACAAAGTACCGTGTTACCGGAAACAGCGGCCAATGCGACCATTACGATCGGTGCAGCAAGCAATGCGACGATCAAAGCGAATGGAGAATCCGTACCAGTTAATCCAGGGGAAAACAATCAGAGTCCAAAAAATGTGAACCTTACTCTTCAATACGCAGAGTGATCGTATAAATTAGTTTACGCATCTGTTTACTTGCAGGTATAAAAAAGAAGGATCGTGACAAATCTGTGTCGCGATCCTTCTTCGTTAATTCATAAAGATCAATTTCAATAAAAATACTCCTTTGAATAAATTCATTTGGAAAAGTAAATAATATCGGTGGAAACTTCGCTGATAGTCACGTAGAATAGGGAAGAAAGGAGTCGATAGTGTGAATTTACCAAATAAATTAACTGTACTTAGAATTTGTATGATCCCGATTTTCATTTTGGTTGTAGGTTTACCTTTAGATTGGGGACAACTTAACGTAGGAGACACCACACTGGCTGTCACACAGCTAGTAGGTGCAGTTATTTTTGCTTTAGCTAGTATCACAGACTGGTTAGATGGAAAAATTGCCCGTGCGCGAGGCCTTGTCACTAATTTTGGCAAGTTTGCGGACCCGTTGGCAGATAAAATGCTAGTTATGACTGCTTTTATCATGTTGGTTGACCAAGGAAAGGCCCCTGGTTGGGTAGTAGCGATCATTGTCTGTCGTGAATTAGCCGTCACAGGCTTGCGTTTACTACTTGTCGAACATGGAGAAGTCATGGCTGCAGCTTGGCCGGGAAAAGTCAAGACGGCTACACAAATGGTTGCTATTATCTTGCTGTTTATCAATAATATCCCATTCAGCCTGATCGGTATTCCAGTAGATCAAATCATGCTTTATGCTTGTCTGATCTTTACTATCTATTCAGGTGTGGATTACTTCATCAAAAACAGCGGTGTGTTCAAAGGATCAATGTAAGTATCGTTTAGTGGAGAGGTTGTGAGCCTGCCGTCTAACTCTGAGTCACAAGGGATAATTTCAAAAAACAGCTTTTCATGTTTTATGTATATTGTGACTTATGACCGAGGTTTTGGCAGGAGAACACTGTTTATTTGGAACAAGGAGCTGTGACAAGATTTTTGTCACAGCTCCTTGCCCTCTTTTTAAATAAAAAAATATAAAAATACAGCGTATACTATATAAGGGAGCGGGAAGTAATGAAAGCAGAAATAATAGCTGTCGGAACAGAACTTTTACTAGGACAAGTCGTGAATACGAATGCCACTTTCTTGTCAGAACAGCTAGCTGATCTAGGTATCGAAGTTTATTATCAAACAGTTGTAGGAGATAATCAGCAGCGTTTAGAAGAGTTGATTGCTCTAGCTGAAACAAGAAGTGAACTCATACTCTTATGTGGCGGATTAGGACCGACAGAAGATGACCTGACAAAAGAAGCAACTGCGGCTCACCTCGGTAAGTCTCTCATACAAAATACGGAAGGATACAAAAAATTATTGGCATATTTTGAAACAACCCATCGAAAAATGACCAAAAACAATCTGCAACAGTCCCAGATTATCGAAGGCGGGGTTCCTCTACCAAATCGTACAGGGCTTGCTTTAGGGACTTTTTATCAAACAGATACACATGCGTATATCCTTCTTCCAGGTCCGCCTAATGAGTTGAAACCAATGTTTGTGGAACAAGTACGTCCTTTACTAGAGGAACGTTTTCCTTCTGAAGAAAAACTAATTTCTAAAGTTTTGCGCTTTTATGGGATTGGTGAATCGCGACTGGTCACTGAGCTAAAAGATCTGATTGAGACACAGATCAATCCAACGATCGCACCATATGCCAAACCAAATGAAGTGACATTACGACTGACAGTGAAAACAAATGATGTTCAGGCAGGGAATCAAGCTCTTTTAGCATTAGAAGAAAAAATCCAAGAACGAGTAGGGGAATATTTTTATGGATACGGCGATGATAATTCGCTAGCAAAAGTCGTAGTGGAACTACTGAAAGAAAACAAGCAGACTGTAACAGCAGCGGAAAGTTTGACAGCCGGTGCCTTCCAAGCCGCATTGGGCGATATTGCTGGTGTATCTGAAGTATTTCCAGGTGGATTCGTTACCTACTCGCTCCAAACAAAAGCTGGTTTTCTGGAGATTGATCCGGAGCTATTAGCAGAATATGGAACAGTCAGCAAAGAATGTGTGGAGCAGATGGCCATTCAAGCACGTGAGATAGCAAGAACAGATTACAGTGTAGCTTTCACCGGAGTGGCTGGACCGGACACGTTAGAAGGTCAATCTGCAGGAACAGTATGGATCGCTATTTCATCTAAAGACGGCGTGGTTTCGGAAAAATATCACTTTGCCAGAGATCGTGCTGCTATCAGATATAATGCGGTTATGCAAGGATTTGATCTTTTGAGAAAACAGCTTTTAAGAAAATGATAAATGCGAATATTTGTTCGGTTTTTTCTTGCTTTTTTTCACTAAAAAAGATATGATAAGGATAATGAAATGTTGCTCTGATTTGTAAATATAAGGAGGATTATCGTATTGGCAGATGATCGTAAAGCAGCCTTAGATGCTGCACTGAAAAAAATTGAAAAGAGCTATGGTAAAGGCTCTATTATGAAATTGGGCGAAAAAATCGACCAGCAAATCTCTACAATTCCAAGTGGCTCTCTTGCGTTAGATGTCGCTTTAGGTGTCGGCGGTTATCCCCGTGGACGTATTATCGAAGTATACGGACCTGAAAGTTCAGGTAAAACAACAGTGGCGCTACATGCTATTGCAGAAGTACAAAAAAATGGCGGAACTGCCGCTTTCATCGATGCTGAGCATGCGTTAGATCCGCAATATGCACAAAAATTAGGTGTGAATATCGATGAACTACTTCTTTCACAGCCTGATACAGGAGAACAAGGTCTGGAGATCGCTGATGCTTTAGTATCAAGTGGAGCTGTAGACATCGTAGTAGTCGATTCAGTTGCCGCTTTAGTTCCACGAGCAGAAATCGACGGCGAAATGGGTGACTCACATGTCGGGTTACAAGCACGTTTGATGTCTCAAGCATTGCGTAAACTCTCTGGTTCGATCAACAAAACAAAAACAATCGCTATTTTCATCAACCAAATCCGTGAAAAAGTAGGCGTGATGTTTGGGAATCCAGAAATCACTCCTGGAGGACGCGCATTGAAATTCTACGCAACGATCCGTTTGGAAGTACGTCGTGCAGAACAATTGAAACAAGGTACAGATATTGTTGGTAACCGTACAAAGATCAAAGTCGTAAAAAACAAAGTAGCACCTCCTTTCAAAATCGCTGAAGTAGATGTCATGTATGGTTTAGGGATCTCACAAGAAGGAGAACTTCTAGACATGGCAGTAGAAAAAGACATTGTTGATAAAAGCGGTGCTTGGTATTCTTATAAAGAAGATCGGATTGGTCAAGGACGGGAAAACGCTAAAATCTATATGGCTAATCATCCTGAAATGATGGCAGAAGTTTCTGCTCTAGTTAGAGCAGCTTATGGTATTGGTGAAGAAGTCGCTGTCCCAGAAGATGAAAAAGGACAAGAAGAATTGCCTTTAGTAGAAGAATAAAAATCATGATAAACAAAAACGGCTGGTCTGAAGAGTAGGTACTCTCCTTGACCTGCCGTTTTTTTATTGAATAAAGAAATCGTGAGTTATTTAATTATACGAGTGGGTACATAAAATAAAAATATCTGTTCATCTACAAAGAATAATTTAATAGAAAAGTTTCTCAATTTAAAGGTTTACCTATATGAAACTAGTGTCATTTATTTTAAAAACCATCGTTTAATGAATAAGTAGAAAGCCGTTTCTTTGTTTATTTAAAGTTGACACTACGGGGTACAAACATTAGAATAAAGTTGTGCATGTTTTTTGTACACATATATGCGAAGATGCATATTGACAAGTTTAGAATAATTTATCATAGAAGCTGTATAGATGATAAAAATGAAAAAGATAGTATGGAGGTGGATTTTATGGTATTCAACATTCTCCTCGCTATCATCGGTTTAATTGTCGGTCTTGGTTTAGGGTTTATGGTCGCAAAGTCACGTCACGAGAAAGAAATAGCTGGTGCACAATCATCAGCTGCTGGAATCATCGATAGTGCAAAAAAAGAAGCAGAAACTCTAAAAAAAGAAGCATTGTTAGAAGCTAAGGAAGAAAATCAGAAATACCGTTCTGAAGTTGAAAGTGAGCTGAGAGAAAGTAAGTTAGAATTAAAATCTCAAGAGAATCGTTTGATTCAACGCGAACAAACGCTGAATCGTAAAGATGACTCGTTAGAAAAACGCGAGAACTCACTTGAAAGTAAAGAAGAAGCACTTAGTTCAAAACAGCAATTAATTGAAGAGCGAGAAAAAGACGTTGAAAAAATGATTGAAGATCAACAAAAAGAACTAGAAAAAATTGCTGGTTTATCAAAAGAGGACGCACGAGATGTCATCATGAAATCGACTGAAGAAGAGCTGAATCATGAGTTAACTCTAATGGTAAAAGAATCTGAACAGCGTGCCAAAGAAGAAGCAGATCGCAAAGCGAAAAACTTATTATCATTAGCGATTCAACGCTGCGCAGCAGATCAAGTTTCAGAAACGACTGTTTCAGTCGTTACCCTTCCGAATGATGAAATGAAAGGTCGTATCATTGGACGAGAAGGTCGTAATATTCGAACGCTTGAGACGCTGACTGGTATCGATTTAATCATCGATGATACACCGGAAGCAGTTGTTCTTTCCGGATTCGATCCAATCCGAAGAGAAATCGCACGGATGACCTTGGAAAAACTGATACAAGATGGACGAATCCATCCAGCGCGTATCGAAGAAATGGTCGAGAAATCTCGTAAAGAAATGGATGAACGTATTCGCGAATACGGGGAAGAGGCAGCGTTTGAAGTCGGTGCTCATACACTTCATCCAGATCTAATCAAGATCATCGGACGTCTGCGATTCAGAACTAGTTATGGACAAAACGTCTTGAAGCATTCGGTCGAGGTTGCAAAATTAGCTGGTATCTTAGCAGCAGAGCTTGGCGAAGATATCCAATTAGCAAAACGTGCCGGGTTGCTCCATGATATTGGGAAAGCACTTGACCATGAGATTGAAGGATCTCACGTTGAGATCGGTGCGGAATTAGCTGCCAAGTACAAAGAAAACCCAGTAGTAATCAACGCGATCGCTTCTCATCATGGCGATGTGGAAGCTACTTCTGTTATCTCTGTCCTTGTAGCTGCAGCAGATGCGCTCTCAGCAGCAAGACCTGGTGCGCGAAGTGAATCATTAGAAAACTACATCCGTCGTTTAAGAAGTCTGGAAAATATTTCGAACAGCTTCGCCGGTGTAGAATCAAGTTACGCAGTTCAAGCTGGACGCGAAGTTCGGGTAATGGTCAAGCCAGAAGAAATCTCGGATTTAGACGCTGTTCGTTTAGTACGTGATATTCGTAAACGAATCGAAGAAGAACTGGATTATCCTGGACACATCAAAGTAATCGTTATTCGGGAAACTCGTGCAACTGATTATGCTAAATAATAAAAAATACAAAAGAAGAGCCGCGGCAAAAGCCACAGCTCTTCTTTTTTTGTAAGGCACGAAAAAACATTGCTATCATTATTTTTTATTCAACATCTCAAGATCTTTCTCGATTGTCGTATTGATTCCTTTGATGATGGCTGGGATGAATCCTGCTTCTTCTAGCGCAACTACACCGGCAACGGTCGTACCACCAGGAGAAGAAACTTGGTCTACAAGTTCCCATGGATTTTTATCACTTGAAAGGAATTTTTGACAAGAACCCATAATTGCTTTTGCAGCAATTTCAGTTGCTGTCTGTTTGGACAAACCATTTAATACACCAGTCCGTCCCATCGCATCGATCAGCATGTAAACGAATGCGGGTGAGCTGCCAGCAAGGCCAATGAATGTACTGAAATCTGATTCTGCTAAAGGATAGACGCTGCCGATTGCTTCAAAAATCATCGTAGCTTGCTGAAGCTGTTCCTCCGTGGCAGCTTCATTTTTGCAAATCGCAGAAACGCCTGCTCCTACGCTGACATTGACATTCGGCATCACACGTACGATGGAGGCCTGAGGATCTTCAAGCGCTGTTTCTAAATCTGTTAATGATTTTCCTGAAGCAATAGAAATGAATAAGACTTTCTGGCTATATTCTCTTAGTTCTTCCAATACTTTTTCAATGATTTTTGGTTTCACGGCTAAAAGAACGATATCTGATTGTGATGCAACTTCCTGATTACTTTTGCATGCATGGACGCCAGTTTCAGCAGCAAATTTTTGTGCATTTTCAAAATGTCCACTGGAAACGAACACCTCTTCTTTCGAGACTGTTCCTTTTTTTAATAAACCATCAATAATAGCTTGTGCCATATTCCCTGTGCCGATAAATCCTACTTTCATGTTATCCTCTCCTTTAGCATTAGGATATCTTTCTTTTTCTATCATCGCAAGCAAAGAACAGGTCTAAAGTGGAAAAATTAAAATAAATAAGATAACATTGGGGTATGACACAAAAGTATACAAGTTAGGAATGGGAAAATGTGAAAAATAAACGATACTTGATGCTGCAATGGATAAAGGAACATAGTCTGATTTTAAAACTGATTTTTTTCGGCTCCGTGTTAGTCTTTGTGGCAAATCAAGTCGCAAATATTGCTAATGGCATGAGTTGGCAAGATATTTGGCAAAGGATGGGACAACAAAGCCACATGACGATCCTGCTCATGATTCTGGCTGGACTGCTGGGTGTCACTCCGATGTTGTTGTATGATTGGGTGACGATCAGAGTCTTAGAAAAACAAGGAAAACCAAAAATGGAAAGAAAAGAGTTTCTTCTTGCTGCGTGGGTAACAAACACGATCAACAATCTCGCCGGTTTTGGTGGTGTGGTAGGAGCAAGTCTGCGGGCTAGTTTTTATGGAAAGCAGACAAATAGAAAAATGGTTTTAGCCACTGTATCAAAAGTCGCACTGTTTATGCTGACTGGTTTGTCTGTATGGTCGTTTCTTACATTTATTGATGTCTTTTTTATTCAGTCAGAAAGTATTTTTCGAAGCTATTGGATCTGGCTTTTCGGCGGTAGTTTTTTAGCACCAGTCATTTTCTTTTTTGCTTATCTAAAGAGAAAGTCATTGTTCTTCGAGTTTTATCCAAAAGGCTTGCTTGGTCTGCTACTGGCATCCTTTGGACAATGGACGGGAGCCCTTGCGGTATTTTTGATCATCGGCAAGTTGATGAGAATAGATATTTCGATGCTTTCGATCTATCCTATGTTCATGATTGCTACATTGATAGGAATGCTGACGATGGTCCCAGGTGGAATGGGGACTTTTGACGTTTTGATGATCTTAGGAATGAGTCAATTGTCTGTTCGGCAAGATGTAGCAGTAGTTTGGCTATTATATTATCGGTTGTTTTATTATGTTCTACCTTTTATGACGGGACTTCTATTGTTCATCACACATACAGGAGTCAAAATCAATCGATTTTTAGATAACATTCCGCGACTGTTTTTCCAAAAGGTTGCGCATATAGTGCTCGTAAGTGCTGTCTATTTTGCGGGAATCATGATGGTACTTCTATCAACAATCACTAATCTGTCTGCAATCAGTCGGCTATTTCAAGTATTATTGCCGTTCTCATTCAATTTTTTAGATCAGACAGTGAATCTATTGGTTGGCTTTTTATTACTCGGCCTTGCTCGAGCACTTTCAGTAAAAGTCAAAAAGGCATTTCTGCCTACGATTGCTTTACTATCTTTTGGTATTTTAAATACAATCACACGTACGTTATCTTGGCAGTTGATATTGGTATATGTCTTGATTCTGTTAGCTGTGTGGTTATCCAGAAAAGAATTTTATCGAACAAAATTCGTTTATTCTTGGGGAGCTATAATCTTTGATGCTAGCTTGTTCGGCTTTTTGTTTATCGTTTACGCAATTGCAGGCTATCACAGCGGACGCTTTTTAGTCGGTCGAATAACAGGAAATCATTTTATTTTGTTTCCTTCAGATGATGTGTGGTTCTCAGGGCTTATTGGTTTGGGCATCTCATTGCTAGCTTTAGTGGCGCTTTATCAATATTTAGCTGAAGATACTACGAAGCTTGGCAGTGAGTACGAAAAAGACCGTTTTGACCGTTTATTGGAAACATACGGAGGCACAGCTACAAGCCATCAGCTTCGCTTGTCAGGTTACAGTTATTTTTATTACCAAGAAGACGACCAAGATCAAGTCGTTTTTGGTTATCAGATCAAAGGAAACAAATGCTTTGTTTTAGGAGATCCAGTTGGCAATCCTAAAATGATGCGGGCAGCAACGAATCAGTTTATGAAACAAGCAGATTGTTTAGGCTATCAGCTTGCGTTTTATAAGATATCAGAAAGCTACGTAGTGATGCTTCATGAATTGGGTTTTCACTTCACGAAAGTAGGTGAAGCAGGGATTGTTGATCTAGCAACAGAAGACTTGTCTCGGCTGAGTCAGCAACTTGAATATCAACGTTTGATGAAAGAAGGATACCATTTTACTTGGTACGATCAACTGCCAGAAGAATTACATCAAGCTGTAAATGAAGTTTCACAAAAATGGCTTCAAGGTGCACGAGAAAAATACTTCTCTGTGGGACGATTTGATAAATCATATGTATTATCTAGCGGTGTCGGTATTGTCCGTAAAGATCAAAAAGTCGTTGGCTTCATCACCGCTCAGCCGATGACGAAGAAGCAGGCGGGATATGATTTGTTGCGGGTCTTACCTAAAGAATCTGAGGAATTAGCTGACTATCTGTTAGCCAATCTGTTTATTGTATACGAGAAAATGGGCTACTCGGAAGCCAATCTAGGCTTAGCTCCATTAGCTAATGTTGGAGAAACAGATTTTTCTTTCTTTCAAGAAAAAGTCATGCATATCGTATATAATTATGGTAATTTTTTCTATTCCTTCCAGTCTGCTTATGAAAAGAAATTAAAATATGTCGATCATTGGGAAGGACGTTACTTTGCTTATAGGAAAGGAAGTAATTTCGGATTTGCTACCATGCAGCTACTCAGTCTGATAGGAAAAGAAAAAGGAAATGTTCCGAGTTTGGCAGAAGAAGTGCTCACAGAATTATAAGAATCACTAGAACTTGTTTGGATTATGAAGAGAAAATTCTGTGAAAGCTGTTGAAACGATGACAAAATCAACCACTAGGCAGACATAAGCTATACTTTTATTTTTCCCTATGATAGAATACTTGCGACTTAGACTTTTCGAATGGGTGAGAGGATGGAATTGATTGAAAAAGCGCCAGCCAAGATAAATTTAGGACTGGATGTATTATATAGACGGCAAGATGGGTATCATGAGTTGGAAATGGTGATGTCGAGCGTAGACTTGGCAGATCATCTATTTTTTGAAGAAATAACAGAAGACAAAATCATTGTAGAAACAAATAAAGCATTTTTACCGGTAGATGAACGGAACAATGTTTATCAAGCTGCTTTATTGCTAAAAAATAAATACAATATCAAAACCGGTGTCAAGATCTTTGTTAAGAAGAATATTCCAGTAGCAGCTGGATTAGGCGGAGGAAGTACAGACTGTGCAGCTGCTCTAAGAGGGATCAACCAATTATGGAATCTGGGCTGTTCGTTAGAAGAACTGGCAGAAATCGGTTTGGAAGTCGGTACAGATGTTCCTTACTGTGTCTACGGAAGTACGGCATTTGTCGGTGGCAAAGGGGAAGAAATCCAAGTATTACCTTCTATGCCACAGTGCTGGGTTGTGTTGGTCAAACCAAGAATGAGTGTCTCTACACGTACAGTGTTTAGAGAAGTAGATACGCAAGCCATCCAACATCAAGACATCCACGGACTTGTTGAAGCCATCCGAGAGCAAGATTATCAGCAGATGATCAAAAAAATGGGAAACAGTTTAGAAGATATAACGGGAAAGCGGCATCCAGTCATCCATCAAATCAAAGAGCGTATGATCAAGTACGGAGCAGATGCTGCATTGATGAGTGGAAGTGGACCAACCGTTTTTGCCTTGTGTCAACATTATTCAAGAGCGCAGAGAGTATATAATGGGTTAAAAGGTTTTTGTGAGGAAGTTTATTTAGTAAGAACCCTGCAATAAAACATAAAAAGTAAAATAGGTGATGAAAAACTGAGGAATCCTAAAGTGGTATTCTTCAGTTTTTTATTGTAGTGAAATGACTAGATATGAGCAGCAACTCATCCATTTTACGATTTAATCAAGAATATACATGTTTAAATCAGAAATTGATGGATTTCTATTGACTGTGTTTTTTTATTTTGATACATTAGTTCTCGTTAATAAATCGTAAAATTCCGATTTGTTCATTGAAAGGAGCATATAAATGAAAAAATATCTTTTGACAGCTACGGTAATGATAGGTGCTTTACTGTTTGCAGCATGTGGAAATATGAACAAGGAAGCAGACAAAAAAGAGGATTTGACGATCGTTACGACTTTTTATCCGATGTATGATTTTACAAAAGAGATCGTAGGGGATGAAGGAAACGTGAAACTTTTGATCCCTGCTGGAACGGAGCCGCATGATTTCGAACCAAGTGCAAAAGAAAGAGCAGAAATTTCCGATGCAGATGTTTTCGTGTATAATAGTTCAGACATGGAATTTTTCGTGGATTCATTAAAGGATTCAGTGGATAGTAAACAGACCTTGATGATCGAAGCAGCTAAAGGAATCGACCGTTTAGAATCGCAAGAAGCAGACGAACATGAAGAATCAGAAGAAGGGCATGGTCATTCACATGAATACGATCCACATGTTTGGCTCGATCCGGTATTAGCTATAAAAGAAGTCAGAACGATTGCTGAAGAATTAGGCGAAAAATATCCAGATAAAAAGGAAACTTTTACGAAGAATGCCGATGCTTATATCAAAAAGCTTGAAGCACTGGATCAAAAATACTCCGATGGGCTAAAAGATGCAACAAACCGCACATTTGTCACTCAGCATGCTGCTTTTGCTTATTTAGCGAATCAATACGACTTAAAACAAGTAGCGATTTCGGGCGTTTCACCAGATCAGGAACCCACACCAAGCCGCTTAGCTGAACTAAAAGAATTTGTGAAGAAAAACAACATCAAAGTGATTTATTTTGAAGAAAATGCCTCTTCGAAGGTAGCTGAGACATTGTCGAATGAAACAGGAGTGAAGCTAGAAGTGTTGAATCCTTTAGAAAGCTTGACTAATGAACAAATCAAAGCAGGCGAAAATTATATTTCTGTCATGGAAAAAAATCTGGAAGCTTTAAAAGAAAGTATCAATTAAGTTTTAGAATGGAGGTTGTAAGGTGCGTTATATCGAAATATCTGATTTGACCTTTTATTATGATGATGAGCCTGTACTAGAAGATGTCTCTTATCATGTAGATGCGGGTGAATTTGTCATTTTAACTGGAGAAAATGGAGCAGCCAAGTCAACCTTGGTGAAAGCATCGTTAGGATTACTGAAACCTTCAAAAGGAATGATAAAGATTGCTGAGAAAAATCAAGAAGGAAAAAAATTAAGTATCGGCTATATTCCTCAACAAGTTGCATCTTTCAATGCAGGTTTTCCTAGTACGGTGATCGAATTAGTCCGTTCAGGAAGATATCCAAGAGGCCGCTGGTTCAAGCGTCTCTCTGAAAAAGATCATCAACATGTACAGCGTGCTTTAGAAGCTGTAGGGATGTGGGATATGCGAAATCGGCGAATAGGTGAATTGTCTGGCGGACAAAAGCAACGAATCAGTTTAGCGCGTATTTTTGCTACTGACCCTGACTTATTTGTTCTTGATGAACCAACAACAGGAATGGATGAAGAATCCAGAAATGAATTTTATCGTCTTCTCCGACATAGTGCGCATGTCCATGGGAAATCAGTTCTAATGATCACTCATGATCATGAAGATATCAAACAGTATGCGGACAGACAGATCCGACTGGTGAGAAAGGAGGATTCTCAATGGCGTTGCTTTCATATGAATTCATGAGAAGAGCGTTTCTTGCCGCTATCTTCATTGCCGGAATCGCCCCGATGCTAGGTGTGTTTTTAGTGATCAGAAGACAATCGCTGATGGCTGATACGCTTTCTCATGTCTCTTTAGCAGGGGTAGCGTTAGGATTCTTTTTGAACCTTAATCCTACACTTACGACCATGCTAGTCGTTGTATTAGCAGCTGTGATATTGGAGTATCTGCGAACGATCTACCGAACCTATTCAGAAATCTCCATTGCCATTTTAATGGCTGGTGGTTTGGCGCTAGCGTTAGTATTGATGAATTTGAGCGGAGGGAATTCAGCAACAAGTATCCAATCCTATCTGTTTGGTTCGATCGTGACCATTACATGGGAGCAAGTCATCTTTTTAGGAATCTTATTCGTTGCCATCGGTATATTGTTCTTTTTATTCAAACGGCCGATGTATGTTCTGACTTTTGATGAAGATACCGCCCACGTGGATGGGCTACCCGTTCATTTGATGTCGATGATGTTCAATGTGATTACTGGTGTGGCTATTGCTGTGATGATCCCGATTGCCGGTGCACTTTTGATATCCGCAATCATGGTTCTTCCCGCAGCAATCGGTATGCGATTAGGCAAAAGCTTCAATGTCGTGATTGCTATCAGTGTTTGTGTAGGATTTCTAGGGATGCTGTCAGGACTAACTAGCTCGTTTTATCTAGATACACCTCCAGGAGCAACAATCACATTAGTCTTTATTGCTTTGTTCCTGATTGTAAATATCATCAAACGAATATTGGTTGCCTTCAGAAGAAAAAATAACTAAATTATAAAGAAAAGAAGCCTTATAAAAACGAAAAATTTTTTATAGGCTTCTTTTTATTTTAATAAATACCGAACTATTTTCTTATTTTTTCATAAAATGCTCGAATTTTTGAAGAAAAACTTATATAATGTAAAACGATAAAATTTCTTAAAAGGAGTTGGAATAGGTGAAAGTACGTCGCAGTGAACGTCTAGTTGACATGACACAGTATTTATTGAATCACCCGCATGAATTGATTTCCTTAACAAGCTTTGCCGAACGTTATGAATCTGCTAAATCTTCTATCAGTGAAGATTTGGGAATCATCAAGAAAACATTTAAAGAACGAGGGTATGGAACCTTGGAAACAATCCCAGGTGCTGCAGGTGGTGTATTGTTCATCCCTGAAATTTCATATGAAGAGGCGAAAAAATATATTGAATCTCTAGCAGAACGTCTATCAGAACAAGACCGTCTGCTTCCAGGAGGATATGTTTATCTCTCTGATTTGTTAGGAGAACCTGAACTGCTGCGTCAAGTTGGAAGAATCATTGCTTCTAAATACCTTGGTGAAAAAATCGATGCTGTAATGACTGTAGCCACAAAAGGCGTACCTATTGCCCAAGCTGTGTCCTATTATCTGAATGCGCCATTCGTTATTGTACGCCGGGACTCAAAAATAACAGAAGGATCAACAGTAAGTGTCAACTATGTGTCTGGATCTTCTGAAAGAATTGAAAAGATGGAACTGTCTAAGAGAAGTTTGAAACGTGGTTCACGTGTCCTTGTAGTGGATGATTTCATGAAAGGCGGCGGAACAGTCAACGGAATGAAGAGCTTGATTGAAGAATTCGAATCAGAACTTGTTGGCATCACTGTATTTGCCGAATCAAAATTCAACGGTCATCGCGCCATCGATGATTATACTTCACTGCTTTATGTCAAAGATGTAGATACTCAAACGAAAAATATTACGGTTGTGCCGGGAAATTATTTTTCAGAATAAGAGGTTGTGAAAAAGCCGCTTAGTTTCGAGTAGTAAGAAAAATTTTGTGAAAATGGCTTTCCACATTTTTTCATAAATTTGGCTTAATACCGAGAAACTGGCTTTTGAACACCGTTTAACTCTAAGTCACAAGAAACGATTTCAAAAAACAGCTTTTCATGTTTTATGAGTAGTGTGACTTGTGACCGAGGAGTTGGCAGGAGAGCACCGGTTACCAAATAGATAGGCCGTTATGGTCTATCTATTTTTTTATCCAGAAAACGCTGGGATAAAAGAAAATCACTTGTTTTGTTGAAAAAATGGGTATACTGGGATAAACTGAAATCAGCAAACTATATTTAGGAGTGACGCAGTTGGACGCACGTTATGCAATTATTTTGGCGGCAGGGAAAGGTACCCGCATGAAGTCAAAATTATATAAAGTTTTACATCCCGTTTCTGGTAAACCTATGGTAGAACATATCATTAATCGGGTCAGTGAAACGAAACCAGATGAAGTGATTACGATCGTTGGACACGGAGCAGAACAAGTTAAAGCACAACTAGGAGAACGCAGTAAATATGCGTTACAAGCAGAACAATTGGGAACAGGACATGCTGTTTTGCAAGCTGCTTCTTTCTTGGAAGGAAAAAAAGGAACAACGTTAGTTATCAGTGGCGATACACCATTATTGACTACTGAAACGCTGAACAATCTTTTTGAATATCACCAAGGAAAAAATGCAAGTGCAACGATCTTGACGGCACAAGCAGAAAACCCAACAGGATATGGACGAATCATCCGTGACCATATTGGGATCGTAGAAAAAATCGTGGAACAAAAAGATGCAACACCAGAAGAAGCTCTTGTACAAGAAATCAATACAGGAACTTACTGTTTTGACAACGAAGCTTTGTTCGATGCGTTAAGCAAAGTTGGAACAAACAATGCTCAAGGTGAATACTATCTAACAGATATCATCGAAATCTTAAAAGAAGAAGGCAATACAGTTGCTGCTTATCAAACGGATGATTTTGAAGAATCAATGGGAGTCAATGATCGGATCGCGTTAGCTAAAGCAAATGAGATCATGAGAAAGCGAATTAACCAGATGCATATGGTCAATGGCGTAAGCTTTGTCGATTCAGCAACGACATACATCGATGCAGGCGTAGAAATCGGTCCAGACACATTGATCGAAGCAGGTGTACAAATCCAAGGAAATACAGTCATCGGTTCTGATTGTGTCATCGGGGCACATTCAAAAATCGTAGACAGTAGGATTGAGGATCACGTCGTCATTGAAAACTCAGTCATTGAAAGCAGCCATGTCAAGAAACATGCAGATGTGGGACCTTATGCACATTTACGACCAAAAGCTGAAATTGGCGAAAACGTCCATATCGGAAACTTTGTGGAAGTGAAAAATGCTCAAATCGGCAAAGGAACTAAAGTCGGTCACTTGACTTATGTTGGTGATGCTACGCTGGGAGAAGAAATCAATGTCGGATGTGGTGTTGTCTTCGTCAACTATGATGGAAAGAACAAACATCATACGACTGTCGGCGACCACAGCTTTATTGGTTCTAGCACAAATATCATCGGACCTGTCGAGGTAGCTAAAAACAGTTCGATTGCTGCCGGGTCAACAATTACAGACAATATTCCAGAATATGCGCTGGCAATTGCGAGAGCAAGACAAGTCAATAAAGAAGGATATGCAAAAAAACTCCCTTATCTAAACTAAGACTTTTGCAAAATCACTTGATTTATTTAAAAAATATGACTACTATTTATTAGGTAGAATTCTAGAGTTGTGAAAAAGAAAGTGGAGGTCCCCATGTCAAAACATTACTTTGACCCAAGATTAAAAATTTTTGCGTTAAATTCCAATCGCCCATTAGCAGAGAAAATTGCAGCAGCAGTCGGCGTCGAGTTAGGAAAATCATCTGTTACTCAATTTAGTGATGGAGAAATTCAAGTAAACATTGAAGAAAGTATTCGTGGATCGCATGTCTATGTTATTCAATCAACGAGCAGCCCAGTCAATGATAACTTGATGGAGTTGCTGATCATGATTGACGCACTGAAACGAGCAAGTGCAAAAACAATCAACGTAGTCATGCCTTATTATGGCTATGCGCGTCAAGACCGTAAAGCACGTGCACGGGAACCAATCACAGCGAAATTAGTAGCAAACATGATTCAAAAAGCTGGTGCAACAAGAATGCTGACTTTGGACCTTCATGCAGTCCAAATCCAAGGTTTCTTTGATATTCCAGTCGATCATTTGATGGGTGCGCCACTTATTGCCAATTATTTCTTAGAAAAAGGAATCAAAGGCGATGATGTTGTCGTTGTTTCACCAGACCATGGTGGTGTCACACGGGCACGTAAATTAGCGGAATTTTTGAAATCTCCGATTGCGATCATCGACAAACGCCGTCCAAAAGCAAATGTTGCAGAAGTAATGAATATCATTGGACAAGTCAAAGGCAAAACTTGTGTACTGATCGATGATATGATCGATACAGCAGGTACGATCACATTGGCTGCCAATGCTTTGAAAGAAGCTGGTGCAACCAGTGTGTATGCTTCATGTACACATCCAGTATTATCCGGCCCTGCTTTACAAAGAATAGAAGATTCAGCTATCGAGCGTCTAGTTGTTACAGACTCGATCTATCTTCCAGAAGATCGTAAAATCGACAAAATCGATGAGGTAAGTGTTGGCGGACTAATGGGAGATGCAATCAAACGTATCCATGAAAACAAACCAGTTAGTCCATTGTTTGAAACAAAAAATAAATAATAAATAAACTCACAAAGGGGAGTCCAATTGGGCTGAGATTGAATCTATTTCTAAACCCTTCGTACCTGTATCGGTTATGCGAGCGTAGGAATTGTGAATAAACAGCTGTTTGACTATTTTCGAAAGCTGCTTCCTCCTTTGTGACTTTTTTATTCAAAGGAGGAAGTTTTTTTATGGGAAAAAATAGAGTTTGGGTAGAAGGAACGATTGTTGCAGCGTTAGCGATGGTGTTGTCGTTGATTCCGATCCAGATCGGCAGCAGTTTTTCTATTTCATTAGGGCAGATTCCATTGACTCTTTTTGCGTTAAGAAGAGGGACAAAGGCAGGGATGCTGGCAGGTTTCATTTGGGGCATCCTACATTTTCCGTTGGGACAAGTTTATTATTTAAGTGTCGTTCAAGTGTTGATTGAGTACCCGATTGCCTATACTTTTGCAGGCGCAGCAGGGCTCATGGCTTCAAATGTCCAAAAAGGCTATGTAGACGATAATACGAAACAAATTAGAAAAAGCATCGTGTTTGGTGCATTGATTGGCGCACTTTCCAGATATTTTTGGCATTTTATTGCAGGAGTGGTTTTCTGGGGAGCGTATGCACTATGGGGGATGAATCCTTGGCTCTTTTCTTTCGTAATGAATGGTGCCAGCGGGTTGAGTACAGCTATTGTAACGATCATCGTTTTATTAGGGATCCAACAAACGATTCCTTCGATTTTTGTGCCAGATAAACGACAGGAGCTGTAAATAAAAAAGAAGCAAGAAACTTGAGACAGAATCATGTCCTAGTTTCTTGTTTCCTTTTTATTTTTTGATAAGAAATAGATCTACTTCAATGGCAGATAAGAAAGATCGGCATCTTCTACCAATTGCCAGTGTCGATCGGTGACAGAGTAGATTAAAGTAGCGATGATTTCCTCTTCTCGATACCGGGTGCCTTTTAATTTCCAAATATAATCTTCAATCACATAGATTGGGATACGATATTCACCATCGATCAAACCAACTTGATCAAAAGAAAAAATGATCCCTTCCTGCATCAAATTACGCATTTCTTTCAATAATTCCACACTGATTTTTTCAACAGGTGTTTCTTTTTTGAAAAAAGATTTTTTTACATTGATCTTATCTGACAAGATCGAACTTAATTTACTAGCAAAAATCCTATAAAATTCATCTAAATAGCGATAATAAATCCGATTCAGCTGATCATTAAGATCGAAGTATACAAAATTATTCTGTAGTTTATAAAAAAACGGCGAATGAAGATGTGTTTTCATATGACCAAAATATAATAATTCTGAAATTTCTAAAGGTGTCAATTCTTTCAGCATCGTTAAATCAGTAAAGTCGATCCACTTCAATTCATCGAATCCACGCCTGTTACGAGAAGAGGAAAAGAAACGCTGAATATTTTCTGTACCACGGATTACTTTCAGCCCTGTATGGGATTCATATTCTCCAGCAGAAGCAGATGGATCAAGCAAGAGCAAGTTTTGAGGAAAATGCACGATACTGTTTGCAAAGTCAGTAGCAGTCAGCCCTTTTGTTAAAACAGCATTACTTGTGGTATCAATATGTACATAAACTGACTCAGTCATCATGTTCCTCCTCTTATTTCCTCTTAATCTCTTTTATTTTACAACATTTGCATTAAAAAAGCTTGTTTCTTTTATTTTAAAATTCCATTACAAAATCACGTTTTCATTGAAAACACTCTCATTTTCAATTAATTTTTGTGATTTTTGTATTTTTTTTATTTAAAGGAGGTTTTATGAATTGTTTTCTTATGGAATCTACAAAGTCGAATACGAGACTCATGACCTTTTTATGACGTACTGGTATACTTGAAGAAAAAGGAGAGAGCGATGGAGATAAAAAAAGTTTACTTTTCACAGAAAATGTCGCTGTATTCGCCTATCAAGCAAGCAAAACAACCCCTTCCATTTTTTCAAAGTCATCAAGAAAGTAGAGACGCTTTTTGGCGTTCTGCAAAAAAGCAATGTGCTTTTAAAGCAGTATCGAAAAAATATACCGTCTATTTTACTATTGCTAAAAGTAGAGGAGATGTTATTTTTAATAATCTGTTGATTGAAGGTGAAACTTTTGAATGGAAAAAATTTTTTCGGTATATGGAAGCTTGCGCTCGTTTTTTTATTAAAGAAAACTGTTGTTTTTTATTTCAATCTCCTCTATCAGAAGAATGGTTGCGTATTTTTCATAAAAACGGCTATCAAGGAACCACACAATTAAATAAAAAGCTGGTCTATCATACAGCACTTGTTTTAGGTGGAGGAGGAGCGCACGGTGCTTATCAGATTGGTGTGTGGCAGGCGCTGAAGGAACATGATATCAACTTTGAGATTATCACAGGTACCTCGGTAGGTGCGTTGAACGGCGCATTGATTTTACAAGGAGATATGAAAAAAGCTGTGAATTTATGGAAAAAGCTGTCGACAAGACAAGTGCTTGCGTTACCAGAAATGGCTGCGGTTGAAGACCTTCGTGAACGCTTCTATCGAGAAAGACGCCAAATGACGAAAACAGCACTAATTGAAGGCGGGGTTTCTTCTGCTCCATTGGAAAAGATGGTCAAAGACAATTTGGATTTGTCCTTACTCAAACATAATCCCAAAATACGTTTATATACGGTGTCTACTAAACTGCCAGAACTAGCGGAAGTAGTGACTGATATCCAACAGACAAAAACAGAAGAAATACCAGATTGGATACTCGCCTCTGCTTCATTTTATCCCGCTATGGCTTATCGAAAGATCGGAAAAAATAAATATGCAGACGGTGGGTATCGCAACAAAATACCTATTGATATTGCGATTAACAAAGGAGCAACAGAGGCATTTGTCGTAGATGTGCAAGGGCCAGGCCCAGCGAAAAAAATTCGTATGCCAGACATTTTTATCCATTGGAAATGTCAAACATTATGGACACTAGGCAGCTTTCTGCTTTTTGATAGCCAAAGGAACCAATTAAATTTACAATTAGGCTATCTGGAAATGAAAAAACGATTAGGCTGTTACTATGGGAACTGGTATACATTTCATTCTGTTAAACCTGCAAGAACATACTGGCGAGGATTTTTGTCTTACTTAACAAAAGAAATTCAGTTAGAATTATCTTTTTTCAAAAGCATAAAATTTTGGCAAAAACTGCGTAATTTATATAAGAACAGGGTCGTACCAGAGACATGCGGATTGGCGATGCTAGAACTTTTAGCAAAAAAACATTTTTTACTGCCCAATGAAATCTATCAAGTAGACATGATGATTCAAATGATCTGCCAACAAGATATAAAAAGTATGCCGGATGATTTATTGGCACAAATTGGTCAATTAAGTACTGAAGAATGGCGAAGGTACCGAAAATACCAGCAAAAAATACAAAATGAGCGCACGAAAACTGTTTATTTTGATTTTCTGCTACAAGGAAAACGCAAGGATCGTTTGCAGCATGAATTGCTTAAGCAACCAGTTGACACATTACTGATCCTATATTTATATTATCTCAAGGAGGAACAACCATGGCACAAGAATTTTCATATGAAATCGTAGAAGAAATCGCTATATTGTCAGAAAACAACAAGGGGTGGCGTAAAGAACTGAACCTAGTCAGCTGGAATGGTCGCCCGCCAAAATTCGATCTTCGAGATTGGGCGCCAGACCATGAAAAAATGGGGAAAGGCCTGACATTGACGAACGAAGAGTTTGAACAACTGCAAAAAGCAATAGAAAATATGTAATGAGGAAGGACCCTGTCGAATGAAAAGTATGACTGGTTTTGGCAAAGCCATCCGCGAAACAAAAGCGTATCAGTTAGATATTGAAATAAAAAGTGTCAACCAGCGTTTTCTAGATGTTCAAATACGAAGTCCTAAAATCCTGAACTTTATTGAAAACGATTTTCGTCAGCTTATTAAACAGCAGTTAAGCCGCGGTCGAATCGAAGTATTTGTGAATCTAGCTTATATTGGCAAAAACGAAAAACAGATCGTCATCAACTGGGAATTGATTGATTCACTTATCACTCAATTGACAGACGGAATTCAACAACGATACGGTAGTCAAAATCAAGTGTCAATTAGTCGGATGGCGGAACGCTTCGCGCTGGACGAAAACTTCGTAACGGTAGAAGAAAAACCGGAAGAGAGCATGGAAGAATTGGCACAGTTAGCTCTAGATACATTGAAAAGCGCACTTGACTCTATTGAGGTGAGTCGAGAAAAAGAAGGTCAAGCTTTAGCTTTAGTGTTGAAAAAGAATACTGAAGAATTCAAAGAAGTACTAAAAAAACTCGATAGTTTTGTAGAAATCTATGAAAAGGAATTTCAAATAAGGTATCAAAAAAAGCTGGAGGAATTTCTTGGAGCGAAAGTCGATGAGCAACGGTTGTTGACGGAGCTAGCCATCTTGTTGGAACGCGGAGATATTCACGAGGAACTGGATCGTCTGGCGATCCATGTACAAAAACTAGATGAACTTATCGAAGCACAATGTCCTGTAGGTCGGGAATTAGATTTCCTGATCCAAGAAATGAATCGGGAAATCAATACGATCGGTTCCAAATCAAATGCAATCGAAATTAAAAATCAAGTCGTCCAGTCTAAGACGATCTTAGAAAAAATCAGAGAACAAGTACAAAATATTGAATGACGAAAGAGGTAGAGATAATGAAATACTATGACGTAACGTTCCACGAATTAAGTGGAAAAACTGTGGTTAAACGGGATATCCCTTCTGAAAAAAACGGCTTTGACGTATGGAAAGATGCCTGTGCAGACTATAATGAGAACGAACTGTTTATTTTGATCAACGACGGTGCTTACGTGACGATGAATCGGAAATTTATTGTTCGAATCGACACAGAAGAGGTAGAAGATCCGACAGAAAAAGCACGTTCTCGAAAAGATGAGATCATGGGTGTAGTGAATACTTTGTCCAATATGGGCTTTTAGCAAGGATGCTGAACAAAGAAATACAATAAATAATCAGAATTGGATTTCTTCGCTTAGCTTCTTTGCTCTAGGAATACATTTAAAGGTTGTGACAAAATTCGTGACACAATCTTTTTTTATTTTGAATAAGTGATGTTCAAAAACCATTTTCTCGGTATTAAGCCAAATTTATGCAAAAATGTGAGAAACTATTTTCACAAAATTTTTCTTCATACTCGAAACTAATCGGCTTCTTCACGACCTCTTATACACGGCGTTCAAAAGCTTGCATCTGCGGTAATAAGCCCAACCAAACGAAAAACATGAGAAGCTGTTTATGTTTGGCTGTTCTTATTACTTGATGCAGGACAGCTGTTTTACGACCTCTTGGTACAGGGTAGCTTTTTTACCAATTTCTAGCTATAATTAAAGATAACCTTGAAAGTTGCAGAAAAAAAGTGCAAAATAAACGATAAGTACAAAAAGACTAGTTGAAAGGACGTCGTCATGTCAGAGCGTGGATTATTAATCGTGTTGTCTGGTCCATCCGGTGTAGGAAAAGGCACAGTACGAAAAGCAATTTTTGAGAGTGAGGATAATGATTTTCAGTATTCGATCTCAATGACTACCCGTAAAATGCGTGAAGGGGAGGTCGAAGGCGTTGATTATTTCTTCCGAAGCAAAGAAGAGTTTGAATCAATGATCGAAGCTGGAGAGATGCTGGAATACGCAGAATATGTCGGGAATTATTATGGAACTCCTTTGTCATATGTCAACAAGACATTGGATGAAGGAAAAGATGTTTTCTTGGAGATTGAAGTCCAAGGAGCAAAACAAGTCAAAGAAAAAGTGCCCGATGGTGTATTCATCTTTTTGACTCCGCCAGATTTAGCGGAATTAAAATCACGGATCGTAGGCCGAGGAACAGATGCAGATGAAGTAATCGAAGAACGAATGAAAGTTGCAAAAGAAGAAATCGAAATGATGGCTCTTTACGACTATGCTGTTGTAAATGATGAAGTGCCGCTAGCAGTTGAACGAATCAAAAACATTATTGCCAGTGAACATTTTCGAGTAGATCGCGTAATCGGTAAATATATTAAAATGTTAAAGGAGATGTAGTCTTATGATGTTAAAACCTTCAATTGACTCACTATTAGATCGTGTAAATTCAAAATATTCTCTAGTGATTTTAGCAAGTAAACGCGCGCATGAATTGGATGCAAGTGCACAGCCTACTCTAGATTCTTTTGATTCAGTAAAAAGCGTCGGTCAAGCTTTAGAAGAAATCGATGCAGGAAATGTAGTCAATGATCCACATCCTGAATTAAAACGTGAACGTTTGAAGATGGAAGAAGAGGAACGTCAAGCACAAAAAGAGCGTGAACAACACGAATTGGAATCACGTATCCGTGAAGAGCAAAAAATGTAATAAAGAAAAATAGAGCGAACATCTAAAAAGAAAAGCAAACCCAGCTGTTTCCTTTTCAAACATTCGCCACTTATTGTCTGGTAGAAAAGGCTGTGTCTGAACTTTTTGACACAGTTCTTTTTTTTCTTATCTGCTGTTAATTTTTTGTTAGGATTTGGCAGAAAATAAGACAAATCCATCGATCTCTAGTAAAATAGGCAAGGAACTTTTTGTCGCTTGATAAGAAAAGACAAAAAAAGGAGGAAACGAACCATGACATTAACAGCTGAAGTCATTGTGGACGTACCTACTATGCAGACCGATCAGCCATTCACTTATTTGGTTCCCTCTGAAATGGAAACAGCTTTGCAAGTCGGGATGCGAGTAGAAGTCCCTTTTGGTAATGGCAATCGTCATGTCCAAGGATTTGTTATGGCTATCCAAAAATCAGAAGAATCAGCTAATCCATCTTTGAAGGCAGTTATTCGTTTGCTAGACCTTGCTCCGGTGGTCAATGAAGAATTGCTTTCATTAGCTGATTATATGAAAAAAATTACTTACGCATTCAAAATCACTTGTCTACAAACGATGCTTCCGAGTGTGATGAAAGCAGAATATGATAAATTGATCTATCCTTTGGCAGACACACCAGAAGTTCAGGTATTGTTTGATCAGCGAGAAGTGATTTCCTGGAAGGAAGCAGAAGAAGAAGGCAGCCTTTCTCAATTGATTCGCTGGCGCCAAGAGCAATTAGTAGATATCAAATATGAAGTCCATACACGAAATAAAGTAAAAACGATTCGTTTGGTCCGTTCTTTGTTAACTGAAAAGCAAATCGAAGAAGAATGGGCAAAATTACGGCAAAATGCCAAGAAACAAAAAGAACTTCTTTTGTGTTTATCTGAACTGAGCCAAGAAGAACCAATTGCTTATTTCAAAAATAAAGGAATCAGTACTGCTGTCTTGAATCAAGGAAAAGAAAAGGGCTGGCTGGAGTTTATAGAATCAGAACGTTATCGCGACCCTTATAAAGACCGAGTATTTGACCAAACGACGGCATTGGAACTGAATGCAGAACAAAAAAATGCTGTCGAACAAATCATCACAGCAGGTCAGCAGCAAAAAGATCAGGTCTTTTTGCTGGAGGGAATCACTGGCAGCGGGAAAACAGAAGTATATCTTCAGGCAATCGCTGATGTTTTGTCAGAAAATAAAACGGCGATCATGTTAGTGCCTGAAATCGCATTGACTCCGCAAATGGTCGAGCGATTCAAAGGACGCTTCGGAGAATCAGTTGCGGTCTTACATAGCGGACTTTCCCAAGGTGAAAAATATGATGAATGGCGCAAGATTGAGCGGGAAGAAGCGCAAGTAGTAGTAGGCGCACGATCTGCTATTTTTGCCCCGCTGAAAAATATCGGGCTGATCATTGTCGATGAAGAACATGAATCAAGTTACAAACAAGATGAGACACCGCGTTATCATGCGAGAGATCTAGCAATTTGGCGCAGTAAATATCATCATTGCCCAATAGTTCTAGGAAGCGCGACGCCCTCTTTAGAATCAAGAGCACGAGCTCAAAAAGGCGTTTATCAGTTATTGCAGTTGAACCACCGAGCCAAAGCAGCTGCACAGCTTCCAGCTATTGAGATCGTAGATATGCGTGAAGAGTTTCAGAATCATCGGACCTCTACTTTTTCTGCTAATTTGCAGGAAAAAATACAAAATCGATTAGACAAAAAAGAACAAACTGTCCTACTGCTCAATCGTCGAGGATATTCGTCTTTTGTGATGTGTAGGGACTGTGGATTTGTTCTTCCATGTCCTAATTGCGATATCTCTCTTACACTGCATATGGATACACGTTCAATGCACTGCCATTATTGCGGACATGAAGAACCTATTCCCAATCGCTGTCCTAATTGTGGCGGCAATAAAATCCGCTACTATGGAACAGGTACTCAAAAAGTAGAAGAGGAACTCCGAGAACTTTATCCGCAAGCTAGGATTTTGCGTATGGATGTAGATACCACTCGAAGAAAAGGGGCACACGAACAGATTTTACAAAAATTCGGTGCAAAAGAAGCAGATATATTATTAGGGACACAAATGATTGCTAAAGGTTTGGACTTTCCAGAAGTGACATTAGTTGGGGTGTTGAATGCTGATACCTCCCTGAATTTACCGGATTTTCGTTCTAGTGAGCATACATTCCAATTGCTTACCCAAGTTTCAGGACGAGCAGGGCGAGCGGAAAAAGCAGGCGAAGTCGTGATCCAAACATTCAATCCTCAACATTACGCCATAGAATTGGCTAAAAAACAAAATTATGAGCAGTTTTATCAGCAGGAAATGCATGTACGGCATCGTGGAGGCTATCCTCCTTATTACTTTACTGTGAAAATAACCGCCAGCCATCCTGAAGAACAAGTAGCGGCAAAGAAAATCTTTCAGATTGCCAATCAGCTAAAAGAAGTGTTAAGCCCTCAAAGCTTGCTATTAGGGCCAACGCCCAGCATGATTTTGAGAGTGAAAAACCGATATTATTATCAACTAATCATCAAATATAAACATGAACCGAATCTTCCTCATGTTTTGGATGAAATTTTGAATGGAAGCCAGAAAGAACAGCGACAAGGTCTTTTTGTGGCAATTGACAACGAACCATTAAACTTTATTTAAGAAAGGGCCAAATTATGCGCTATCCTATATTGATCCACCCTAATGATAAATTAAAAAGAACTGCTCAGCCAATCGATGTAATCACGGACGAGACAATCGCTTTATTAGACAATTTATATGAGACAATGATTGCGAATGACGGAATAGGGATCGCTGCTCCTCAAGTAGGACAAAACAAGAGAATTGCTGTGATCGAAGTAGATGAAGGCGAGAAATTTGAACTGATTAACCCAGAAATCATCGAAGCAAAAGGTGAAAGCCTTGACGTAGAAGGTTGTCTCAGTATTCCGCATGTCTATGGAACGGTCAAGCGAGCAGATGAAGTGACCGTGCGTTATTATGATCGAGATGGAGAAGAGATAGAAGTGACGGCTTTTGGCTATTTAGCCCGTGCCTTCCAGCATGAAATCGATCACTTAGACGGTATCTTGTTCATTGAGAAAATGATACAGCAGATCCCGGAAGAAGAACTTGAAGAATATATGGAGGAACATCTTGATGACTAAGCTAGTATTTATGGGCACACCTGCTTTTTCTGTGCCGATTCTTGAAGGGCTGATAGAATCAGGTTACGAGATCCAGGCAGTGGTAACACAGCCCGACCGTCCAGTTGGGCGGAAACGAGTAATTACGCCGACACCGGTAAAAGAAGCGGCTCTGAAGCACGGTATCCGTGTGCTGCAGCCAGAGAAAATCTCCGGTTCGCCAGAAATGGAAGAAATCATTGAATTGGCGCCTGATGTGATCGTCACTGCGGCATTTGGCCAATTCTTGCCTGAAAAGTTATTGCAAGTACCAAAATTAGGGGCAATCAATGTCCATGCTTCTTTACTTCCTAAATATCGGGGAGGTGCGCCTGTTCATTATGCCATCATGAATGGGGAGAAAGAAACTGGTGTAACGATCATGGAAATGATCAAAAAAATGGATGCAGGCGGAATCTATGCGCAAGAAAGCATACCAATCACTAAACAAGATGATGTAGGGACGATGTTTGAAAAGCTTAGCCTTTTAGGAAGAAAGCTATTGCTAGAAACATTGCCCAATATTTTGGATGGACAAAAACCAGTACCTCAAGACGAGTCAGAAGCAACTTTTTCGCCAAACATCACACGGGAACAAGAAGCAATCGATTGGCATAAAACTGCAGAAGAAATTGACAACCAAGTACGCGGAATGCGTCCTTGGCCAATTGCATTCACGACCTATGAGGGCATACGCTGGAAATTATTATCGGTTGAAGTATTGGCAGAAACTACAGACAAAGCACCTGGTACGATCATCCGGAAAGACAAAAAAAATCTATGGATTGCTTGCGGTAAACAGACCGTCTTAGCCATCAATGAATTACAGCCAGCTGGTAAAGGAAAACAGGCCGTACATGATTTCCTTAACGGAAGCGGTCAGCAAGTTCAGATTGGTCAGCAGGTGAAATAATGAAAAAAATCCCTAAAAAAATGAAAAAATCAGTACGATATATGGCATTACTGACATTAGAGCGAGTGAACAAGGGTGGCGCCTACTCGAATCTTTTGTTGAATGAGATGATCAAACAAAGCGAGCTAAATCAAAAAGATGTGGGTTTATTTACAGAATTGATCTACGGTACGATTAGCCATCAGCGACTATTGGAATTTTACGTTGCACCATTGATCGCTAAAGCAAAAAAAGTGGATGACTGGGTCAAGACGCTTCTTTATCTTTCTGTATACCAATTAGAATTTTTAGATAAAGTCCCTGCACATGCTATTTTAAACGAGGCGGTCGAAATCGCAAAAGTAAAAGGAAATCCTGGGACAGGGAAATTTGTAAATGGTGTCTTGAGGAATTATCAGCGTCAAGGAGCACCAGATCTGCAAGGCATTGCTGATACTATCGAAAGACTTTCTGTCAAAATCAGCCTGCCTCTATGGATGACGAAACGACTGGTGGATCAAATCGGATACGAAGAAACTGAAAAGCTCGGTTTATCGCTATATCAGCCTAGCCATGCTAGTGCCCGAGTAGATACACGCCGACTTTCCAGAGATCAGGCCATCACTGTTTTGCAAGAAGAAGAGATCACAGCTGAAAAAAGCCAAGTCAGTCCATACGGTATAGTAGCGAAAAAAGGGCATTTAGCTTCTAGCTCATTGTTCCACGATGGCGTCATGACGATCCAAGATGAAAGTTCGATGCTTGTAGCGCCGTCTATGCAAATCGAGCCTGAACATCATGTCTTAGATGCCTGTGCAGCACCCGGAGGTAAGACGACGCATATTGCTTCTTTTTTAGATCCGTCATGCGGTGGAGAAGTGGTCGCTTTAGATGTACACGAACACAAAGTCAAACTCATTGAAGATAATGCAGCACGTCTAGGTGTCTCTTCTACTGTCTACGCTCAAAAGATGGATGCTAGAGAAGTCAGTAAACAGTTCGAAGCAGAGCAGTTTGATCGGATTTTAGTAGACGCGCCTTGTTCAGGTCTTGGGCTGCTTCGGCGAAAACCAGATATTCGTTATAAAAAACAGCCGGATGAATTAGCGAATTTACCAAAAATCCAATTGGAAATTTTAGAAAGCTGCGCACCAGCTTTAAAGTCTTCCGGTATTCTGACTTATAGTACTTGTACGATCTTAAAAGAAGAAAACCAAGACGTTGTTTCTGCTTTCTTGGAAAGACACCCTGATTTTGAGAGGATTGATGTTTTGACCAATCCTATGCTACAATCATCAATCGAAGAGAAAATGTTGACTTTGTATCCGCATCAGTTTTACACAGATGGATTTTTCATTTGTTGTTTGCGCAAAAAGTAATGAGGTGAAAAAATGCAGATTGAATATCAATCAGATGTAGGAAGACGACGTAACACAAATCAAGACTATGCCAGTGTATTTACCAGCCGTTCAGGTCTCAAGCTTGCTGTATTAGCAGACGGGATGGGTGGTCATCGTGCCGGAGACATTGCCAGTCAGATGGCGGTAACGAATCTAGGCGAAGCTTGGGAAAAACAAAAAGCTGTTGACGATGAAAAAATCGCCCAATGGTTCATTCAATCGATTCAAGAAGAAAATATGCTGATTTATCAACGTGGACAAGAACAGCCGGAATATAACGGTATGGGAACAACAATCGTAGCGGCCGCTCTGTCAGATGACTGGTTCACGATTGCCAATGTTGGGGATAGCAGAGCTTATTTGATTCGTGAAGATAAAATCATGCAATTGACGGAGGATCATTCTTTAGTCAATGAACTAGTCAAATCAGGAGAAATCAGCGAAGAAATGGCAGTGAACCATCCAAGGAAAAATATTTTAACACGTTCTGTCGGCATGCCTGGAACAGTCGAAGTAGATGTTTCTACTCATCTTTGGCAACTAAAAGATCGACTCCTGTTATGTTCAGATGGCTTGACGAACATGCTGTCTGAAGAAGAAATAGGAACGATCATCAATCAAGAAGGCCCATTGTCTCATAAAGTAACTGAGCTGATTGATCGTGCCAATGAAGCAGGCGGAGCGGATAATATCACCGTTCTTCTTATCGAATATAAGGAGGACAGTGTATGATCGAGTTGGGAAAAAAATTAAATGGCCGTTATCAAATCACTGGAAATATCGGTAGCGGTGGTATGGCAAATGTATTTTTGGCGCACGATTTAATCTTGGATCGTGATGTAGCAGTTAAAGTCTTACGATTTGACTTTCAAAATGACCAGACTGCGATTCGACGATTTCAGAGAGAAGCTTTAGCAGCAACAGAACTCGTTCATCCAAACATTGTTAGTGTTTACGATGTTGGTGAAGAAGACAACATGCAGTATCTGGTGATGGAATACGTCAAAGGAATGGACTTGAAACGATATATCCAAACACATTATCCTGTTCCTTATGAAACAGCAGTAAATATTATGCAGCAGATCCTTTCTGCTATTTCTTTAGCTCATAACCATCAAATCATCCACCGAGATTTGAAACCCCAAAACGTACTGATCGATAATGAAGGTGTTGTAAAAATCACGGATTTCGGGATTGCTATCGCTTTATCTGAAACATCGATCACGCAGACGAATACGATGCTAGGATCTGTTCATTATCTGTCCCCTGAGCAGGCCAGAGGAAGTATGGCAACGAAGCAGTCAGATATTTATGCTTTAGGGATCATCCTTTACGAGATGTTGACGGGTAGCGTACCGTTTGATGGTGAATCTGCTGTAACAATTGCTTTAAAACATTTTCAAGATGATCTTCCATCTATAAAAGCACTTGATCCAAATGTGCCACAAGCACTGGAAAACGTGATTTTACGGGCAACGGCTAAAGAACCTGCAGACCGTTATAAGTCAGCCGAGGAAATGTCTGATGATCTTTCTACAGTATTATCACCAGCTCGTGCAAACGAAGAAAAATGGCAGCCTCATGTGATGGATAATGAAACAAAAGTTATCACACCCCTTACGGAAGATGCACCAATGCCTGATTCATTCAAATCTATGCCTCTGCCAAAAGACAAGCCAGAAAACGAAACCTTACCAGAGGAGGAAGAAGTTCTGCCTGATCCTAAAAAGAAAGGACAGAAAAAATGGTGGCTGATCCTATTAGCTATTCTTGCTGTTTTAGGAATCGGAACAGCTGTATTCTTTGCTTCTGGAGGGCGAGGAGAAGTTGTTGTTCCTGATGTTTCTGATCTTTCTGAAGCTTCTGCTAGAGAAACACTCGCAAAAGCGAAATTAGAAGTAGCAACAAAAACAGAAGAAATTGCAGATGACAAAATCGAAGAAGGTAATGTAGTGAAGACAGACCCGGCAGCGGGAACGACAGTCAAGCAAAAACGCGAAGTCACTCTGTATATTAGTAGCGGCACGAAAAAAATCAAATTAGATGATTACAGTGGTAAAAGTTATGAAGATGCCGAAGCAAGTTTGAAAGAATTAGGGTTTTCTGCTGACTTGATTCAAAAAGAAGAGGAATTCAGTTCAGAGGTAGAAAGCGGAATGATCATTTCGCAATCTCCATCAGAAGATACAGAAGTCGATCCTAAAACAGACACGATTACTTTCACAGTCAGCAAAGGACCAGAAACAGTGACTTTGAGTAGTCATGTAGGAGAAAACTACGAAACTGTTCGTAATTGGCTTGTTACACAAGGATTCAATATCAATAATATTAGTGCTACTTATGACTATAGCGACACTGTACCATCAGGTTCGATCATCAGTCAGGATCCAGCCTCGGGTGAAGTTGTAGCAGAAGAAACTTACATCAATTTTGTCGTAAGCCAAGGAACAGAGCCTAAATTGAATGATATCTCCGGCTATACAAAAAGCGAAGCACAAAGTTATTTAGCTAGTGTCGGTGCAGAATATATCGGGCATGAGACTTCCGAATATTCAAACACGGTGGATAAAGATAAAGTGATTCGTACAGTACCAGGGGCAGGAACGACAATTACCAAAGGAATGGTTGTGAACGTAATTTACTCTAAAGGACCAGATCCAGCGTCTTCTAGTTCTGAAAAAGACTCTTCAGACAGTTCTAGCAGCTCAAGTAGCTCCAGTAGCACAAGCAACTCTTCAAAAGAAGAATCTTCCAGCTCCACAAGTTCATCAGCTAGCACCTCAGAAAGTTCAAAATAAGTGCTGAATAAAATATATCAGAAGGGAATGCGACATTGATTTGTTGCATTCTCTTTTTTGTGTTTCTATCTCTTTTGATCAATTTTCAAGCCTTATACTTTGAGAAGTTTGCATGGAATAACACCTACTTTCCTCTTCGTATGGTAAAATAAACAAAAACGGAGGTGGCACTTATCAAAGGACAAATCAGAAAAGCAATCAGCGGTTTTTACTATGTATACGCAAACGGAGAGACCTATCAAACAAGAGGAAGAGGAAATTTCCGGAATCGGAAAATCACGCCGCTTGTCGGAGATCAGGTGATCTTTGAGAGTGAAAATCAAACAGACGGCTATCTTCTGGAAATCTTGCCGAGAAAAAATCAATTAGTTCGCCCACCAGTCACAAATGTTGATCTTGGAATCATTGTCACAAGTATCGTAGAGCCTGCATTTTCTTATAATCTACTTGACCGCTTTCTAGTTACCTTGGAATACGAGTCGATCGAACCGATTATTTTTTTGACAAAGACCGACTTGTCAGACGACCCAGAAAAAATCGAAGAGATCAAGCAAACCTATACTAAAATAGGCTATCCGGTGATTGTACCCAATCATACGGGTGATACGACAGAACTGATCCGTTACTTCCCAGAACGGCTATCGGTCTTTATGGGTCAGTCTGGAGCAGGAAAATCGACGCTACTGAATCAAATATCGCCGGAACTGAATTTAGCAACAGGAGAGATTTCTGATGCACTTGGAAGAGGACGGCATACAACACGTCATGTGGAACTGATTCCTATCTATGGTGGGTTAGTAGCAGATACACCAGGATTTAGCTCGATTGACTTTTTGACAATTGAAGCAGGAGAACTGCCGAGACAATTTCCTGAATTTGTAGAAGCTTCTGTCCATTGCAAATTTAGAGAGTGCATGCATGCTAAAGAACCTGGCTGCGAAGTAAAACATAGAGTAGAAACAGGTGGTATCGCACAGACACGTTACGACAATTATTTGCAATTCTTACAAGAAATCGAAAAAAGAAAACCAATGTATGCAAAAAAAGAAGGTAAACGAAAATAGGAGGAAACAAGAATGAAGATAGCACCATCCATTTTGAGTGCAGATTTTGCCAATTTACAAAGAGACATTGAGTTAGTGGAAAAAGGAGGCGCAGATTACATCCACGTAGATGTAATGGATGGCCAATTTGTCCCAAATATCACATTAGGGCCAAATATTGTTCAGGCAATCCGTCCTGTTACTAAATTACCGTTAGACGTCCATCTGATGATCGTTGATCCAGAAAACTACATTCCAGCATTTGCAAAAGCTGGAGCAGATATCATTACTGTCCACGTCGAAGCAACTCCTCATATTCATCGGGCACTTCAAATGACAAAAAGCTTAGGAGTTAAAGCTGGAGTAGTTATCAATCCAGGAACACCAGTCTCCATGATCAAACATGTTTTGCCTTTGGCTGATCAAGTACTAGTCATGACTGTCAATCCTGGGTTCGGCGGACAAAGCTTTATTGAAGAAACAGTAGAAAAAATTACGGAACTCGCTGATCTACGTAGAGAGAACAATTGGACTTATGCAATCGAAGTAGATGGCGGAATCGTTCCAGAAACAGCAAAAATCTGTAAAGATGCAGGGGCGGATGTCTTCGTTGCAGGATCATATATCTATGGAGCCGAAAATCCAGTCGGACAAATCGAACGATTAAAAGAGGCATTAGACTAAATGAAAATTTTATTAGCTGCTGGAGGTAATCCGCAAAACTGGCCGCAGTCTCTGCTGTCCAAATACGATGCCTATGTCGGGATAGACCGTGGTGCGCTGTACCTGCTTCAAGCAGGCTACCCAGTAGATCTGGCAGTGGGTGATTTTGATTCATTGTCGAACGAAGAGCAGAAGGAAGTATTTGCAAAAGCCAAAGAGTATACCCGTTCCCCTGCAGAAAAAGACGATACAGATACACAGTTAGGTATCTTAAAAACATTTGAACGTTACCCGCAAGCGGAAGTCACTTTGATTGGAGCTACGGGCGGAAGATTGGATCATCTTTTAGCCAATCTCTGGTTAGGTATGGAACCTCGCTTCAAACCCTTTGCCCATCAGCTTATTATCAGAGATTGTCAAAATTATTTGTCTTATTATTTGCCTGGAGAGCATATAGTAAGACAGATACCAGATATGAAGTATTTAGCTTATTGCTGCTTGACTCCCGTCTCGAATCTTACATTAAAAGGCAGCAAGTATGTATTGGAAAATAAAGAAGTAGAATATCCGACATCTTATGCAAGTAACGAATTTCTTTCAGATACCGCAGAATTTTCTTTTTCAGATGGTATGATTGCAGTTATTCAAAGCAAAGATTGATCCATAAACAAATAAAAAAATTTGTCTTTCAGGCTAAAAATGACAGAATCTATTATTTGCTAAAAAAAAGCTTAAGAGGAGCAACTTACCTTTTGTTTCACGGCATTTAGTGATAAAATTGAACACAAGAGTCTAATTAATTCGAGGTGTCTTTGTGAAGAAGTTCAATCCTAATAAAAATATTATTATTACCTTGGTTATTGTTATCATCGTGGTGACGATACTAAGTGTGACCGCTGCGCAGCGAGCGAATGAAGGAAAGCCCAATTTCTTCCAATCCATCGTTAATGACAGTGTTGCAATGGTTGATAAAACAATCTCTGCCCCAGTACGGTGGGTACGAAATGGAGTAGATTCTGTCCATAATCTTTTTTCAACTTATGCCGAAAATGAGCGGCTAAAAGAAAAAATCGATAGCTATGATGACGTTTCACAGCAAAACAAGAATTACGAGAGAGAAATCGAAGCGTTGAAAAAAGAACTTGAGTTGAATCAGACGCTGACTAGTTACGAAAAAGTAACGGCAAATGTCATTACTCGTTCGCCTGACAGTTGGCAGGACATGCTGATCGTAGACAAGGGTTCTAAAGACGGTATCGAAGCAAATATGGCAGTCATGTCGCAAAAAGGATTGATTGGCCGAGTGATCGAGGTCAATACGGCTTCGTCTAAAATCGAATTACTGTCATCCTCTAATGAAAGCTCCAATCATTTTCCAGTACGGGTATCTTCGGCTAATGGCGAAGCGTTTGGTTTGCTTAAAAACTATGATGAAAAGCTCCATGCCTTAGTGGTGACCCAATTAACTGGTGATACGGATATCAAAGAAGGGGATGTTGTCCAGACATCCGGTCTTGGAGGGAATTCTCCAGCTAACTTGCCGATCGGTACGGTTATTAAAACGAAACCAGATAGTTATGGGCTGGATCGGGAAGTTTATGTGAAACCTTATGCAGAAATGTATGACGTGTCAGTTGTGACGATTGTCCAACGGCTAGCGGAGGATTAGTCCATGTTGAAGAAAGAAACAATGAAGTACTATCTGCCAATCGTTTTGTTCTTTTTGATGTTGATAGATGGTCATTTAACAAGAATGCTAGGGGAGTGGTCGAAAGGAACCTATATGTCAAATGCCCACTTTCTGATATTGGCATTATTATGTTGCAGTATGGCGTTTGAAAAACGTTATTTACTGATTACCACGATTGTTCTCGGGGCTATCTATGACGCTTACTATATTGGCGTTATCGGTATCTATGCAGTAGCTCTCCCTTTAATTGTATGGTTGATGTATGTAATGAAAGACGTTATCCATGTCAACATCTTTACTGAATTTTTCAGTATGATCATCTTTGTCACGGGTTATGAATTGTTTACGATGGTGGTCCAGTTGATTTTTAAATTAGCAGTAGTAAATAACACGTATTTTATTACAAGGTTTTTAGGACCTACACTGCTGTTGAACATGATTATATTTGTATTATTCATTTTTCCCTTTAAGAAATTATTCAGTGATGAATAATTTCTTTTTTTATTTTTAGGTCGAAAGCGAAAAAGAATCGTTGTTATCTTAAGAAATGCTAGACTTAACGCGGCTTTTTCATGATCATTTTCTGAAACGAACAGTTTTGTCATTTTTAAAAGTTGTTTTGAAACATTTTTGTAACATAACTATTATATCGTTGACACACTGCTATGGTACAATTTTTATATCGTTAAGAAAGACTTAAATATATTTAGATATTTATTAAATTAAGCCAGTCGGAGGAATGAAGAGTGAAAAAGAGTTTAATATCAGCAGTAATGGTATGTTCAATGACCTTGACTGCCGTAGCATCACCGATCGCTGCCGCGGCGGACGATTTTGATTCTCAGATACAACAGCAAGATCAAAAGATTGCAGACTTGAAAAATCAACAAGCAGATGCACAATCACAAATCGATGCCTTAGAAAGCCAAGTTTCTGAAATCAACACACAAGCACAAGACCTATTAGCAAAACAAGATACATTGCGTCAAGAATCTGCACAATTAGTAAAAGACATTGCAGATTTACAAGAACGTATTGAAAAACGTGAAGATACAATCCAAAAACAAGCACGCGAAGCACAAGTAAGCAACACAAGCTCAAACTACATCGATGCTGTATTGAATGCTGATTCATTAGCAGATGCTATTGGACGCGTTCAAGCAATGACAACGATGGTAAAAGCAAACAACGACTTGATGGAACAACAAAAACAAGATAAAAAAGCTGTAGAAGACAAAAAAGCTGAAAACGATGCTAAACTAAAAGAATTAGCTGAAAACCAAGCTGCTTTGGAATCTCAAAAAGGCGATCTTTTATCTAAACAAGCTGATTTGAACGTACTGAAAACTTCATTAGCTGCTGAACAAGCAACTGCTGAAGACAAGAAAGCTGACTTGAACCGTCAAAAAGCAGAAGCTGAAGCAGAGCAAGCTCGTATTCGTGAACAACAACGTCTAGCAGAACAAGCTCGTCAACAAGCTGCACAAGAAAAAGCTGAAAAAGAAGCACGCGAACAAGCAGAGGCTGAAGCACAAGCTACTCAAGCTTCATCTACTGCACAAAGCTCAGCAACAGAAGAATCATCAGCTACACAATCTTCAATGACTGAAGAATCATCATCAGCTACACAATCTTCAGCAACAGAAGAATCAACAACACCTGAATCTTCAACAGAAGAATCAACAGCGCCTGAATCTTCAGCAACAGAAGAATCAACAACAGCGCCTGAATCTTCAGCAACAGAAGAATCAACAACAGTGCCTGAATCTTCAACAACAGAAGAATCAACAACTGTACCTGAATCTTCAACAGAAGAATCAACAACACCTGCGCCTACAACACCATCAACAGATCAAAGTGTTGATACAGGAAACGGCACAGGAAGTAGTACTCCAACGCCAACACCAACACCTGAACAACCAAAACCTGTAACACCTGCTCCAGCTCCTTCTGGAAGTGTGAATGGTGCAGCAATCGTAGCAGAAGCTTACAAATATATTGGTACTCCATATGTTTGGGGCGGTAAAGATCCAAGTGGCTTTGACTGCTCAGGGTTCACACGCTATGTTTACATGCAAGTAACTGGTCGTGACATCGGTGGTTGGACAGTTCCTCAAGAATCAGCTGGAACAAAAATTTCAGTTTCTCAAGCAAAAGCTGGAGACTTGTTATTCTGGGGGTCACAAGGCGGAACTTACCACGTAGCGATTGCTTTAGGCGGAGGACAATATATCCATGCTCCTCAACCAGGCGAAAGCGTAAAAGTTGGTTCAGTTCAATGGTTTGCCCCTGACTTTGCTGTCAGCATGTAAGAATGATTAATCAAAAAGAGTTAGCCCATTCTGGACTAACTCTTTTTTTATTGTGATAAAATAGAAATCAGATAAATTCTTCTGTCAATTCCATGAACGTTTGGATATCTTCAGTCACCATGTCGATACCTGCTTGCCAAAAATCTGGTTGGGTAAGATCGACATTCAAATGTTTCTTCGCAAGATCTTCCGTCGTCATTGAGGCAGTATCGCGTAGTAAATGGATATATTCTTCTTCAAAATTTGCTCCCTTTTGGTTGGCGTAAGCATAGATGCCCAAACTAAAGAGGTAGCCAAATGTGTATGGGAAGTTATAAAACGGTACGTCATCAATAAAGAAATGCAATTTTGCAGCCCAGAAATATGGATGGTAAGTAGCTAACGCTCCTTGATAGCCTTCTTTTTGCGCCTCAACCATCATCTCTGTGATCTTATCTTCTGAGACTAATCCTTCTTGCCGTGCTTCATAGAATCGATTTTCAAAAATGAATCGGGAATGGATATTCATGAACATAGCTAAAGCATTTTGCAGTTTTGTATCTAGCAAATTGATTTTTTCTTCTTTTGTTTTTGCGACTTTTAATGTAGCATCGGCTACGATCAGTTCTGCGAATGTACTTGCTGTTTCTGCGACATTCATGGCATATTCGCGATTTAAAGAAGGTAAATCCCACATCGTGCTGCTATGGAAAGCATGTCCTAGTTCATGAGCAAGTGTCGCAACCTCATTAACAGAATTACTGTAGGTCATAAAGATCCTTGATTCTTTTGTTTCTGGTAACTCAGTACAATAACCACCAGGACGTTTCCCAGGACGATCTTCTGCTTCGATCCAGCTCTTTTCAAAAGCAGATTGGGCAAATTTAGCCATTTTTGGACTGAATTTGTTAAAGTTTTCGATAATAAATGCTGCTGCTTCGTCAAAACTAAAGGTTTTTTCTTTCAAATCGCCTAAAATAATAGGTGCATCTTGATCTTGCCATTCCATTTTTTCTTTACCGAAAAGATTAGCTTTTCTAGTCAAGTAATCAACAAGGGGTTGTTTGTTTTTCTGGATTGTATCCCACATGACAGACAATGTTTCTTTTTTCAACCGATTGTACTCTAATGGTTTTTGTAGAAAATCTGTGACACCATGAAGTTCATAGTCAGAAAGTCTAAAACCATCTAAATGATTCAAAGTATCCGTGAAGAGGGGTGCCTTTTCTTTCCAGGCTTCTTCCCATGCTGCGAAAAGTGTTTCTCTGACTTTTGGATCTGGATCGCCCATCATCTTATTGAAGGCTTGTCCAGCAGATAATTCGACTACTTGTCCATCTTGTTCGAAGGGAATCGAAATGCTGGCTACAATCGTATCATAATGACTGCTCCAAGCATCTAGACCATCTAAAGAAAGCGTATTTATAATGTTTTCTTCAGCTTCTGATAATAATTGTGAGCCATCACGACGAATCTCGTTTAAACGAAAAGCAATTGTTTCAAACGAAGATTGAGAAAGCATCTGATTCCAATCATTGTCAGATATTTCTGCAAATTTCTTTGACAATACAGTTTCGGCTGATTGCAGACGAGGCAGCATTGCGTAAAGCTTGCTCGATAAGACCTTTGCATCTGAATCATTGACATTGGCAGAAAGCAATGCAGTAATATAGCTGCTGCATTGGGTAAAGCCATTCGTAATCGTTTCTTGCAATTGAAGAATAGCGTTTAACTGCTCTGCATTGTCAGAACTAGGTGACCATTTTGTTACGCGGTGATAATACTCGTTCATTTGGTCTTCCAATTGCTTCATCCGTTGGTTCAAAGCATCAGAATGACTGCCTCCGGAAAAAATAGAATCTAGATTCCAATTTAATGAATAACTCATGAAAAAACTCCCTTCATATTGTAATACAAAATTAAGTATAGCACTTTTTTATGGAAGAAGTCTCTATGAAAATGATTGTTGTTTCTTCAAAAAAAGTCTAAGATAAAATACAGAGGTGACTTATGAATTCTTCAAAAAAACAAATGAAAAACGGAAATATTTATTTAGTAATCGCACTGATAGTCGTTATAATCTTATTTTACAGTTCTTCTCAAACTTACGGACAGCAATCACAAGTTTCGCGATTAGAAAGCTGGCTGCCTAATCAGCCATTTAAAGACACATTAGCGGGTATACGTTTTAATTATGGTGGAAGTATGGTGAGTATCGACCATCTTGGCTACGCCAAATTTTTAGAGTTCTTTTTAAGGAAGGGCGCACATTTCGGTACCTATTTTATTTTGGGAGGCAGCTTGTTTTTAGGTGTTTTCCCCAAACTAAAAATTTGGTGGCTGACAGCGATCCTTGCTTGGCTTTCAGCAACAGGGTACGCAGGTTTGGACGAATTCCATCAGATGATGACCGGTGGACGAACACCTATGTTCCAAGATGTCATGTTGGATTCGATCGGTGCTCTGACTGCTGTGATATTATGTGTGCTTTTTGCGGCATTCAAGAAGCGTTTATAGATTGGCTGTGGCTTTGTTTTTTTGTGAAATAGTACTAGAATAGAAGTGTATTCTCAAAAGAACAAGGGAGGAAAAATCATGTCAGGACATAGTAAATGGCATAATATCCAAGGAAGAAAAAATGCCCAAGATGCAAAACGAGGGAAAGTCTTTCAGAAACTTTCTCGTGAAATTTATATGGCAGCTAAAGCAGGCGGTCCTGATCCATCTATGAATCCAGCTTTGCGGCTTGTTGTGGACAAAGCAAAAGCTGCAAATATGCCTAACGACAATGTGGAACGGGCGATTAAAAAGGCTACGAGCGCCGTAGATGAAACGAATTACGATGAAATCACGTATGAAGGATATGGTCCGGGTGGAGTAGGAATCTTAGTCCATGCATTGACAGAGAACCGTAATCGGACAGCGACAAATGTCCGAGTAGCTTTTACACGAAACGGTGGATCACTGGGAGAAACGGGTTCAGTCAGTTACTTGTTTGACCGCAAAGGATATATCGCTATTGAACGCGATGGGTTGACTGTTGATGAAGAGACGATGTTTGAGGATGTATTAGAGGCGGGGGCAGAAGATCTGCAAACTTCTCCTGAAGTATTCGAGATTTATACTGCACCAGAAGATTTTGCTGCTGTACGAGATGAGTTGGAAAAAGAGTTCACTTTGGCGCAAGCAGAATTGACGATGATTCCACAAACGACGATTGATTTAAATGAGGAACAAAAAGAGCAATTGGAACGTCTAGTAGATAAGCTAGAAGACGATGATGATGTTTCAGAAGTCTTTACTGCTGCTGAAATGTAAGTAGCACATGGTTAGATAATAAAAAGAAAGCACCTGTACCAATCGTACGGGTGCTTTCTTTTTATATATTATTTTTGTTAGAAGACCAATACAGGCGTTCCTTTTTCGACCATCCCGAATAATTCCTTCATTACACTTGGTGGGGTGTTGATGCAGCCGTGTGAACCGCGGGTTTTCCATAAGTCTCCACCGTATTCAGGTTGCCAGTCTGAATCGTGGATACCAACACCTGTCCAGTCAATCGGCATCCAGTAGTTTACCGGACTCTCGTAAGGTGTTCCATCGTCATTTGTTCCTTTTAAAGTTGCATCTTCTTCTTTATTCCAAACATAGAAGACTCCAGCAGGTGTAGGTGTAGTTGGCTTTCCGGAAACGATATCTGTTTCAAGGGCCACTTTTCCGTCTTTGTAATACCACATATGCTGGTTCTCCAGATCAACTTCGATATACGTATCTTCGATCAATGGATGATCAGCGGTTGTGCCACCTTGCACAATGGGTGAACGAGTAAAATCTTGGCCTGCCAGAATCGCTTTTTTCAATGCTTCTGTCTCACTGTCTGTTTGGATCGTCCAACTGTAAGTGCCAACTGGGACCGTAACTTCTCCTCTTTTTGTACTTTTAAATTTTGTGTCATTCGTACTTGTGTTATACTTTGTGCCTAAATCTGTTACATATTGACGTACTTGTTCTGTATCTAAATCGACTTTTCCATCATTGTAGGTCAGCCAACTCATAATATCACTTGATGGGATCTGGAAAGTCTCACCGTTTATACTGTAAGTAGCTTTTACATTTGCGATAGCATTCATGGATGCGAGTTGTTCTTTAAGTGAGCTGTCTTCAGATGTTACTTTTGGTTTTTCTTTGAATTCAGTCAATTCAATTGTATCTTTACCAGAGTTTACCGCACTTTTTAATTGTTTGACCGCAGCATCGACGTCGATCGTATTTCCATTGACTTCAGGCTTGATAACGAAAGAGTCACCTGCTTTTTCGATCGTTGCATCAGTAGTAGGTGTCCGGTCTTTGTTCAAATCAGTCAGCTTAGTTGTCAATGTCTGAACGGTAGTGTCTAGTTTTTGGTGGTTTTGACTGACAGGATCTATTTCTTGTTTTTCTGCCGCTGAGACATAAGTCATTCCCCAAGTCCATCCGTTTTGTTCATTTAGGATCGGAGAAAGCTCCGAAGTGAAATCATCTTTGTAGCCGAGCTCGGATTTTGGTACTTCCTGCCAGACTTTTCCATCTTCTTTAATAGCCAGTTTTTTATCAGAATAAGCTTCTTTTAATTTTTCATTTGCTTTTTCGACTGTTAGATTGCTGACATTTATTCCATTTATTTCTGTATTCGGCAAAAAATGCTTTGTGTAGTATGTACTGCGATAGGTATAAAAGCTGATCAGCACTAAGAGAACACCAAGAGCTGAAAGCAAAGCAACATGTTTCGATTTTTTTCGATGCGAAGATCTTGTCATATCGACAACTCCTTAAGTAAAAGTTTAGGGTGGAACGGTCTCATGATAGCATAATTTAGAGGAAAAGACGAAGGTTATCTCTACTTTATGAAAAAATTTAGAAACCATAAGGGTGATAAAATAAAAAAACGGAAAACACCGAATAGATGTTTTCCGTCATGTTCAAAGATTATTCAGCGTCTAGTTTAGCAAAAGCTTCATCTAGAATTTCTTTTAATTGCTTAGCAGAAGCAGCCATACGGTCTTGCTCGCTGTCACTTAAAGGAATTTCGATTACTTTTTGGATACCTTGACGGTTGATAACAGCAGGTGCACCAATGTAGATGTCGTTCAATCCATATTCGCCATTCATGAATACTGATAAAGGAAGAACAGCATTTTCATCATCTAAGATGGCACGAGTGATACGTGCTAATGCTACTGCGATACCATAGAAAGTAGCGCCTTTTTTCTCGATAATTGTGTAAGCAGCGTCACGTACGCCAAAGAATAGGTTAACCATAGCTTCTTCATCGATTTCTGGGTTGTTTTTTACCCATTCATAGATTTGCAAGCCGGCAACATTTGCATGTGACCAAACTGGGAATTCTGAATCTCCGTGTTCACCTAAGATGTAAGCATGGACGTTACGTGCATCAACGTCAACTAATTCCGCAAGTGCTTGACGGAAACGAGCTGAGTCAAGAGAGGTACCTGAACCGATTACGCGTTCTTTAGGGAAACCTGAGAATTTCCAAGTTGAGTAAGTCAAAATATCTACTGGGTTAGCGGCAACTAAAAAGATACCGTTAAATCCTGATTCAACGATTTGTGTGACAACATCGCGGTTGATTTTTAGGTTTTTGTTTACTAAGTCTAAACGAGTTTCACCTGGTTTTTGTGGTGCGCCAGCTGTAATAACAACTAAGTCAGCATCATGTGCGTCTGCGTAAGTAGCAGAATAGATTTTTTTAGGTGAAGTAAATGCCAAAGCGTGAGACAAGTCAATTGCGTCTCCTTCAGTTTTAGCAGTATTGATATCCACGATACCTACTTCTTGAGCGATATTTTGAGTAACTAGAGCAAAGGCATAGCTAGAACCTACGGCGCCGTCTCCAACAAGAATAACTTTTTGATGATCTTTTTTTTCTGCAGCTGCAGTCATTTAGTATCAATCCTTCCATTGATTTGTTTTTTCCCATGCTTATGCTAACATTTCTCAAGCCCCATGTCACGCTATTTGGCTATAAAATATAACAGATAACAAGGTTGTATTATATGTAAAAGCTTACATGTGCGTTATTTCACTATTTTTATATATCAATTATTTCATTAAACTTTGAAGAAATTTTTAATTTCTTTATCATTTATTAACGATTCTCTTTTAGCCGAAACGCCTTGTTTTGTGTTATACTATGCATTGACAAGTATAAAAAAGAAAAAAGCTCGATGGACTGGACCGCTAATTAGCAGTCCAGCCTTTTGTGTTGCTTTTTAGAATTAGGTGGAAAACAAAAATGAAAATGATCGTCGGGTTAGGAAACCCAGGTACCAAATACCAATATACAAAACACAATATCGGCTTTATGGTCGTGGATAAAATTGCACGCGAGCATCAAGCTACTTTCAAAAAAAATCCGTTCGAAGCAGAAGTTGCCGAATTTTTTCATAATGGAGAAAAGATCCTTTTAGTCAAACCACAAACATTCATGAATGAATCTGGTCGTGCAGTCGGCCCACTAATGACTTATTTTGGGATTTATCCAGAGGAATTAGTCGTAATCTACGATGATTTGGATCTGGCAGTGGGAAAAATCCGGCTCCGTCAAAAGGGAAGTGCCGGCGGGCATAACGGTATCAAAAGTATTATTTCCCATTTGAATACGAATGTCTTTGATCGAATCAAGGTGGGAATCGGCAGGCCAGAAGGGAAAAAAACAGTAGTCCAGCATGTGCTTAGTCCTTTCAGCAAAGAAAATCAGCCTTTGATAGAAGAAAGCATGTGTCAATCTGTTAAAGCAGTCGAATATCTCATAGAAGGGCATTCGTTCGTGGATGCGATGAATCGATTCAATTGAGGAAGGAGGAAAAGGAATGGATATTATTCAATTAGTCGGAAAAGATCCGCAAGTAAAAGAATGGGTCAGCAATTTAGAAGAAAAAATGCCTAGACAACTAATCACAGGATTAGCGGGCTCAGCGAAAACACTTCTATTTGCTCGAGCGTTTAAGAAAACAAATAAAAACATGATTATTCTGATGCCAAATTTGTATTATGCGAATCAGTTAGCAGAAGATCTGCAACATGTGATTCCGCAAGATCAGATCCATTTATTTCCAGTGGATGAAGTGCTTTCTGCTGAAATGGCCTTTTCTTCTCCAGAAGCGCGAGGCGAGAGAGTCGCAACGCTTAACGCACTTCAAGAAAAAAAAGCAGGTATCTATTTGTTGCCAGTCGCATCTTTGCACAAACGACTGCCGAATAAGAAAACTTGGCTACAGGCGCAATTGAATTGGCATATTGGTGATGAGATAGACGTGGAAAATCTTCCTCGCCAATTGACTTTGATGGGCTATGTACGAGAAGAGATGGTCGCAAAACCGGGAGAATTCAGTATTCGAGGAAGCATTATCGATATTTACCCGTTAACGACAACCTATCCTGTTCGTGTAGAACTATTTGATGTAGAGATAGATTCTATGCGGTATTTTGAAGCAGAAACACAACGCTCAATCGAAAAAACGGAAGAAATCTGGGTTTCCCCAACGAGTGAACAAGTCTACGGACCAGAGGATCTAGAACATGGAATAGAGCAAATGCAAAAAATGCTAGAAAAACGGCTTGCTGCGACCACAGAAGAAGCAGACCGCGAGTTTTTGCAAGATTACTTCGGTCGGCTGACTTCAAGCTGGCAAGCAGGTGTCCCGACAGAAGAAGCAAAATTCTACTCAGATCTTCTTTACCAAGAATCTGTGACGATCTTGGATTATTTCCCTTCAAATAGTTTACTAGTCGTTGATGATTATCAGCGAATCATGGAAACAAATCGGGAAATCGAAAGGGAAGCGGCAGAATGGCAGACTCAAAAAATCAGCGAATTGCGGGTGTTTTCTGAGCAGACATTTTCAGCAGATATACAAAAAATCGTACAGAAGGAAAAGTTCACCACAACCTTTTTCTCGCTCTTTCAAAAAGGAATGGGAAATCTTCGCTTCCAAGCAATCCATAATTTTCAATATCGGACGATGCAACAGTTCTTCGGACAAATGCCATTGCTGAAAACAGAAATGGACCGTTGGCGAAAGCAAAAGCAAACTGTTGTGATTTTTATTCCGACAAAGGACAGGATACGCAAAGCAGAACAAATGCTTCGAGATGAAGACATATTAGTAGTAGAAACAGAAAAAAATGCATTGATCAGAGGACAAGTGCAATTAGTTGAAGGAGCTTTGCAAGCTGGTTTTGAACTTCCTCAAGAAAAAATAGTAGCTATCACAGAAAAAGAAATTTTTCAAAAAACAACAAAAAAACAAACGAGACGTCAAACAGTAACAAACGCAGAGCGATTGAAAAGCTATAATGAATTAAAAGCAGGAGATTACGTTGTCCATGCCAATCATGGTATCGGGAAATACATCGGGATGGAAACGCTAGAAGTAGATGGCGTTCACCAAGACTATATGACTATTTTGTACCAAAACGACGATAAACTGTTTATTCCTGTTACTCAACTGAACCTGATCCAAAAATATGTCGCCTCTGAAGCCAAAGCGCCTCGCATCAATAAGCTAGGCGGAAGTGAATGGACGAAAACCAAGCGAAAAGTCTCTTCAAAAATCGAGGATATCGCTGACGATCTAATCAAATTATATGCCGCAAGAGAGTCAGAAAAAGGATATGCTTTTGGACCTGATGACGCCTACCAAAAAGAATTCGAAAATGCCTTCCCCTACTCTGAAACTGATGACCAGTTGAGAAGTGCAGCGGAGATCAAACGGGATATGGAAAAAGAAAAACCAATGGATCGGCTACTCGTAGGAGATGTTGGTTATGGGAAAACAGAAGTAGCGCTTCGAGCGGCCTTTAAAGCGATAAAGGAAAGCAAACAAGTAGCCTTTTTAGTTCCAACAACGATCTTGGCACAGCAGCACTATGAAACGATGCTGGAAAGATTTGAAGGTTTCCCCGTAAATATCGGGCTATTAAGTCGTTTCAGAACAAGAAAGCAACAAAAAGAAACCATCGAACAACTGCGTACAGGTCAAGTTGATATTGTTGTAGGGACCCACCGAATTTTGTCAAAAGATATTGAATTTAGCGATTTGGGTCTACTGATCATTGACGAAGAACAACGTTTTGGTGTAAAACATAAGGAACGATTGAAACAGTTACGTGCACAAGTGGATGTTTTGACTCTGACTGCAACACCGATTCCGAGAACTTTGCATATGTCGATGTTAGGCGTGCGGGATCTTTCAGTAATCGAAACACCGCCTGCGAATCGTTATCCGATCCAAACATATGTTATGGAAAAAAATCCTGGGGCTATTCGCGAAGCAATCCATCGAGAAATGGGACGAGGTGGACAAGTATTCTATTTATATAATCGGGTAGAAACGATCGAACAAAAAGTAGAAGAAATCCAAGAACTCGTTCCGGAAGCACGGATCGGTTATGCTCATGGGCAAATGACAGAGGCGCAATTAGAAAATACGCTTTTTGAATTTATTGAAGGTCAGTATGATGTTCTTGTCACTACAACCATCATTGAAACAGGAGTAGATATCCCGAACGCAAATACGTTGTTCGTTGAGAACGCTGATTATATGGGATTATCCACGTTATACCAATTGCGAGGGCGGGTAGGAAGAAGCAGCCGTGTCGCATATGCTTACTTTATGTATGAGCAGCAGAAGATCCTTAACGAAGTCAGTGAAAAACGTCTTCAGGCAATCAAAGATTTTACAGAACTGGGATCTGGATTCAAGATTGCGATGCGGGATCTTTCCATTCGCGGTGCAGGTAATCTCTTAGGTGCTCAGCAGCATGGATTTATTGATGCAGTCGGTTTCGATATGTATTCTCAAATGCTAAGCGAAGCTGTTTCTCGTAAACAAGGAAAGAATAGTCAAGTGGAGAAGACCACTGTTGAGATCGACCTCGGTGTCGATGCGTATCTACCTGAAACATACGTGGCAGATCAACGGCAGAAAATCGAGATCTATAAACGAATTCGTGAACTTGATTCGCAAGAAATGCTAGATGAACTAGAAGATGATCTGCTCGACCGTTTTGGAGAATATCCAGAAGAAGTAGCACATCTCTTGACAATTGGGCAGATCAAAATGGATGGCGATCGAGCGCTCCTAGAAACGATAAGGAAACAGGAGGCGCATATAGTCTTTACTCTAAGTAAAGTTGGAACAAAACGCTATAGTGTGGAACAGTTATTCGAAGCACTGACAGCGACAAAACTAAAAGCCAGTCTAGGCGTTGAAAAAGAACAGATGGTGATACGCTTGACGATCCCCAACCAAATGGAAGAAGCAGTATGGCTTCAGGAAATCCAAAAGTTTGTCAAAGCGTTGCGTGAGCAAAAATATCTGTCAGCGTAGGAAGGAGCAATGATTTGGATCATAAAGAAATGCGGCGCGTCATGCAAGGAGCATTTGTATTGACGATTGCTTCTTTCATAGCAAAAGTATTAAGTGCCCTTTACCGAATTCCCCTCCAAAACTTAGTCGGCGACGAAGGTTTTTATGTTTATCAGCAAGTTTATCCAATTTATGGGATAGCAATGACTTTAGCTTTATCCGGTCTTCCGCAGTTCATATCAAAGTACGTTGCAGAAAGAAAGAATCCTTTCGAGCGAAAGCAAGCTTTGCAAAATCTTTATCCCTTAGTATTTTGGACAGGTGTCTTTTTGTGGTTGTTTGCCTTTTCATTTAGCAGCTGGATTGCTTGGATGATGGGAGACATACAATTGAAACCGCTGATCCAAGTAGTTTCCTTTACCTTTTTGCTGATGCCTGGTCTATCTTTTTATCGAGGGAATTTCCAAGGAAGATTCTTGATGGAACCAACTGCTGTTTCTCAAGTAGTTGAGCAGTTCGTTCGTGTTTTTGTGATTGTCTGTAGTGCGTTTGCTTTTAGAAAGCTTGGATGGACGGTGTACCAAACAGGGACGGCAGCAATGAGTGGAGCTGTTTTTGGCGGTTTATGCGCATATGGGATCCTTCACTACTATGAACAAAAGATTCATGGAGGAGCGTTAAGCTTCCGACGGTTTCCATTGTTCAAACAGCCGTCAAAGCCCTTGATCCGGCGTTTTCTGGTAGAAGGCGGACTGGTTTCGATTTATAGTGGATTGCTTATCTTTTTCCAGCTGATCGACTCTTTCTTTGTAAAAAATGCTTTGGAAGTTTACGGACTGTCAGAATACGGTGCGAAGATAGCAAAAGGGGTCTATGATCGAGGTCAGCCTTTAGTACAATTAGGTTTAGTGATTGCCACTGCATTAAGTGCGACATTCCTGCCTGCGTTGACTCGTCATTTGACCAACCGGATCTATCGTCAGTTTTTACAGACAGCCAAAATCTATCTTAGATTGACGACCGCTTTAGCATTAGCTGCGTCTTTGGGATTAGCCTTGCTGCTCCCTTATATCAATTATGCGTTGTTTAAAGATTATGCGGGAAATGCAGCGCTTGTATTGTTTGTTTTTTCCATTGCTTTCACTGCAGTCATCCAAGCTTATCAAAGTATTGCTCAAAGCAAGAACTCGTTTCGCCCTTCTTTAAAAGGCGCAGGATGGGGACTATTGGTAAAAGGATTGACTACTTCTTTTCTGACCGGTTTATTAGGAACAGCAGGTGCAAGCCTGTCTACCCTTTTAGGATTAGGTGTGACGCTTTGGTATTTTGTTCGAATTGAAACAAAAGAGCTAAATGCTTTTTGGAAAGAACGGCATTTTGGACGGAAGTTGATGATCAGCCTTCTTTGTATGGCAGTAGTACTGCTGCTGTATTATGGTGTATTGAATATAGTGTTTGGTCCTGTAACTCATCGTTCCACTGCTTTTTTTGTCAGCGTGATAGGAGTTGGGATCGGGGCTTCTGTGTTCATTTATACAGTGATCCGTCTTCGTCTGTTTACAGTACGAGAATGGCTAATGTTGCCTTTTGGTAAGAAAATCCTGCGATTAAATAAAAAAATTAAAAAGTGAGGAATAAGATATGCGATTAGATAAATTTTTAAAAATTTCCCGAATCATCAAAAGACGATCAGTAGCAAAAGAAGTAGCTGATAAAGGAAGAATTCAAATCAACGGTAAATTGGCGAAATCTTCCAGTGATGTCAAAGTAGGCGATATTTTGAAAGTCCAGTTCGGCAATAAAACGTTGGAAGTGAAAATTACGGAATTACATGAATCAACCAAAAAAGAAGATGCACAAAAAATGTACGAAATTATTTCTGAAAATCGCACAGAAACACTAGAGAAATAGATTAGACAAGCTTTCACGATATTGGTATAATGAAAAAGACAATCAAAAAGATTGGAGCGAATCCAAGTGACGAAAAAAAGCAATAAAATCGCTGCGCTAGATACGGAATATGCAAAGAAAAAGTATGCTGAATTTCAGCAACAACAACGTCAACTGATTTTTCGAAGACGCAGACTGGCTGCAATTTTTGTTGGTGCTTTGGTCATTTTCGCGATAATAGGTGTGCAGATTTTCCATGACATGCAAAGGATGCATCAATTGAACGAATTGAGAGTCGAAGCAAATACTGAAATGAAAGAAGTCAACGCAGACGTTGATCAGCTGCACCAAGATGTTTCATTGCTGAAAGATGATGAGTATGTAGCTAAACTTGCCAGAAGCAAATTCTTTTACTCAAAAGACGGTGAAAAAGTTTATCCTATATTAGAATCAAATACAGACAGCTCGACAAATGAAACAGATCAATCAACTAGTTCTACAACTGCAAAATAAGCAGGAATATAAAAAAGGGAAATAATTAGGAGGAACATTTTTTTTATGTCAATCGAGGTAGGAGCAAAACTGCAAGGAAAAGTATCAGGAATCACAAATTTTGGTGCGTTTATTGATCTAGGTGCTGGAAAAACGGGTCTAGTTCATATTAGCGAAGTGTCAAATGGCTATGTAAAAGACATCCATGATGTTTTAAGTGTAGGAGATGAAGTAACAGTCAAAGTTATTTCAGTAAATGATGATGGAAAAATCGGACTATCTATCCGGAAAGCGCAGGAACAACCTGCTGAATCTGGAGAAGAAAGCCGTCCTAAAAAATATCAACAAAAAGATCCCCGTGACAACCGAAATCGTCCAGCACAGAAAAAATCTTTTTCTCGCAGTCAACCTTCAGCTCAAAAAGAAGACTTCGATTCATTGATGAGTTCATTTTTGAAAGATAGCGATGACCGCTTATCTTCATTGAAGCGAAACACAGAAGGAAAGCGCGGTGGCCGTGGCGGACGCCGCAGCTAAAAAGCCGCAAATAATGATAGTGCGACTATTTGGGTCATAGTATCAACAGAGGGCAGGTTAATTGTCGTTTTAGACGTTTTCCCGCTCTCTTTTTTTTAGGAAGAAAGGGTGTGGAAAGGATGAACGTTGAAAAAGGCGGGAAAAAAGCACCGCTATTACAGCAGTCATTTATTCGGCACGGGAATGAACAAGGATTCTGGCAACAAGGATCGAGAATTTTAGCAGCGGTATCAGGTGGTGTTGATTCGATGGTTTTGCTCCATTTACTTTTACAAGTGCAACGCCAAATCGGTTTTTCTTTAGGTATCGTCCACATCAATCACCAATTAAGAGAAGAATCAGCAGAAGAAGCTGCCTATCTTCGCTCATATTGTGAAGAGAAGAATCTCCCTTTATATGTAAGTATTTGGGAAGATCCAGCCAAATCCGCCATAGAAACAGAAGCTCGTAACTTTCGTTATCAAGAATTCACTCGCGTGATGGAAGAAGGACAATATGACACATTGATGACTGCTCATCACGGAGATGATCAAATCGAGACGGTGTTAATGAAAATCGTTCGTGGGGGACAGTTAAATACTTTTTCTGGAATCAAAGAAGTACAACCATTTGCTGCTGGCAGACTGGTTCGTCCGTTGCTGAGTTTTAGCAAAGAAGACCTATATACTTATGCAGCGGAATCGCAGCTTGTTTACTTTGAGGATCAGACAAACCAATTGTTAGATGTCCAGAGAAATCGGCTTCGTCATTTGGTAGTTCCTCAATTGAAACAAGAAAATACACAGGCGTTGAGACATTTCCAGCAATTTTCGCAACAGATCCAATGGGCAGACCAAGTCATTCAAAAATATATGGGACAGTTGATCGAAAAGGAAGTCGAACAGTGGGAGGAACAATTTCGATTTTCTGCAGAAATGATTGAAGAAATGACAGATGCTGAACGATACTATTTTTTTTACTCCTTTTTCGACAAAGCATTCTCAAAAACAGGGATTATTTTGAAAGAACAACAAATGGAGTCGATTTTAGACCAGTGGCAACAGAAAAAAAGCCAATGGCAACTCAGTATTGGCAATAATTGGATACTGAAAAGAGAGTATCATTTTGTTGTACTCGCTAAAAAAGAAAAACAAGCAACTAGCCAGACAGAAAACCAGCGCTTGTTGCTGATTCCAGAACAAGGAATATATTTGAATGAAACAGAATGGATTGGTCTGGTCAAACCTGAAAATGCAGGGGACATCAAAGCAACAGATTCATGGTCTCTATTTTCTCATGACATTTGGATTCCTGCTGATGTGCAACTGTATGTCGAAAAAAGAAAAGCAGGAGACCGCATTAAATTAACAGAGAATCTCACAAAAAAAGTATCTAGATATTTTATCGATCAGAAAGTACCTAATTCACAAAGGCAGCATGCTTGGATCATTACAGATGCCAAAAGAAATATATATAGCTTGATACCTTTTGCCTTTTCATATTTGAGTATTCGTGAAGAAACTGATAAAATACACTACATACTTCTTTACAAATATCAAAAAGAAGCAATTGGAAGGAGAACCTGATGTTGGAAAAGGATATTGAGAGAATTTTGATCTCACAAGAAGAGATACAAGTTCGTTGCAAAGAACTAGGCAAAGAGTTAACAGAAATTTACCAAAACACCAATCCCCTAGTAGTAGGTGTCTTAAAAGGAGCGGTACCATTCATGGCAGATATCGTTCGTTCTATCGATACGTATTTGGAATTGGATTTCATGGATGTTTCAAGCTACGGGAATGCAACAGTCTCGTCAGGGGAAGTAAAAATCGTCAAAGACTTAGATACGAATGTAGAAGGTCGCGATCTGTTGATCGTTGAAGATATCATTGACAGCGGAAGAACACTTGCTTATTTAGTGGATCTTTTCAAATACCGCAAAGCAAAATCAGTCAAAATTGTTACACTACTTGACAAACCTGAAGGAAGAGTAGTAAATATCGAAGCAGATTATGTTGGCTTCAACGTACCAAATGAATTTGTGGTCGGTTATGGCTTGGATTATGCAGAAGCATATCGTAACCTTCCGTACATCGGTGTATTGAAACCTAGTGTTTATCAATCAAATTAATGCTGTATCTCAATTAAATTATGGTACAATAGAATGGTCAGGATTGATAAAAAACTGTTAAATTAAATTGACGCTTAGGGAGGGCAACTATGAACAAAAAGAACAACGGCATGATGAAAAATGCCTTGTATTATGTCCTCGTAATCTTAGCGATGGTAATGGTCGTTTATTTTATTTTTGGTAATAACGGCCAGCGATCGTCAGATATCGAGTACTCAAAATTCACAGAACAACTACAAGCAGGCAAGATCAAAGAATTTGAAGTGCAGCCTGCAAATGGTGTATATAAGATCACTGGTGAATACAAAGAACAGCAGACCGTCGCTAACAGCGGTGGGTTAGCTATCTTAGGTTCAACAGATACGACTACTACCCATTTCACAACAATCATTTTGCCAAATGATACAACATTGAGCCAAGTAACAGAACTGGCAAAAGAAAACAAAGTTGCTACAACAGTAAAAGAAGAATCAAGCAGCGGTATATGGGTTTCCCTATTGCTTAGCTTCTTGCCAATCGTAATCATCATCTTTTTCTTTTACATGATGATGGGACAACAAGGCGGCGGTGGCGGTGGCGGCCGTGTCATGAACTTTGGTAAATCAAAAGCCAAAGAAGCAGACAAAAAAGCTAATCGCGTACGTTTTTCTGATGTAGCGGGTGCGGAAGAAGAAAAACAAGAACTAGTTGAAGTTGTTGAATTTCTGAAAGATCCTCGCCGATTTGTTGAATTAGGTGCCCGTATCCCGGCAGGTGTACTTTTAGAAGGACCTCCAGGAACAGGTAAAACCTTATTAGCAAAAGCTGTTGCCGGAGAAGCTGGAGTACCGTTTTACTCGATCTCGGGTTCTGATTTCGTAGAAATGTTTGTCGGTGTCGGAGCAAGTCGTGTTCGTGATTTGTTTGAAACAGCGAAGAAAAACGCACCAGCTATCATTTTCATTGATGAAATTGATGCGGTAGGTCGTCAACGTGGTGCCGGTATGGGCGGCGGACATGATGAACGCGAACAAACATTGAACCAATTGCTTGTAGAAATGGATGGCTTCGACGGAAATGAAGGAGTAATCGTCATTGCTGCAACCAACCGTTCTGATGTACTAGACCCAGCGTTACTACGTCCAGGCCGTTTTGACCGCCAGATTTTAGTTGGACGTCCAGATGTAAAAGGTCGTGAAGCAATCTTGCGAGTCCATGCACGGAATAAACCGATGGCAGATGATGTTGACTTGAAAGTTGTGGCTCAACAGACACCAGGTTTTGCCGGAGCAGATTTAGAAAATGTCTTGAATGAAGCAGCGTTAGTAGCTGCTAGAAGAAATAAAAAGAAAATCGATGCTTCTGATATCGATGAAGCGGAAGATCGCGTGATTGCAGGTCCAGCTAAAAAAGATCGCGTAATCAGCAAAAAAGAACGCGAAATGGTTGCTTATCACGAAGCTGGTCATACGATTGTCGGATTAGTATTGAGTCGCGCTCGGGTCGTCCACAAAGTAACGATCATCCCTCGCGGACGCGCCGGCGGATATATGATCGCTTTACCAAAAGAAGATCAGTTCTTGATGACGAAAGAAGATATGTTTGAACAAATCGTAGGCTTACTTGGTGGACGTACAGCTGAAGAAATCATCTTCAATGTCCAATCAACTGGTGCTTCCAATGACTTTGAGCAAGCGACAGCTCTAGCACGAAGCATGGTAACAGAATATGGAATGAGTGATCGTTTAGGTCCTGTTCAATATGAAGGAAACCATCAAGTGTTTGTTGGCCGCGACTATGGTCAAACAAAAGCTTACTCTGAACAAGTCGCTTTCGAGATTGATCAAGAAGTACGAAAAATCTTGATGGAAGCTCATGATAAAGCTCGAGAAATCATCGAAGCTCATCGTGCACAGCATAAACTGATTGCTGAAAAACTTTTGGAATTCGAAACATTGGATGCCAAAGCAATCAAGTCATTGTTTGAACACGGTGTGATGCCTGAAGGTACTGAGTCAAATGATTATCCAAGCGAAAAAGAAGCGAAAACTTTTGAAGAAGCAAAACGTGCTTTGGAAGAAAAAGACGCTGAAAAACAAGCGGAAGAAAAACGTGATTTTGAAGAAGCAAAACATGAACTGAATGAGGAAAATAAAGCAGAACATGATTCAGATTCTCAACAATCAGAAGATAATCATTCAGACGATCAATATAAATAAAAAAATATAGGTCAATTGATCTGATATGACTCCCGAAAACCGGAACAAAAACCGGTTTTCGGGAGATTTCTTTATTTAAGTTGTAAATAGGATGATGTCCTGTTTTCTAGATGATTCTGAATTATTTTTAAAAGAAGCATTCCAAAGTTGAAAAAAGCAGTAGTTGCTAGTATGATTCACTATGAGTTTAAAAACGGAAAAAGGAGTACATAACAAATGAAAGATTATTTGGTTAAGGCACTTGCTCACGACGGATTCGTCCGAGCATACGCCGTTCAAGCAACAAATACCGTAGCGGAGGCACAAAGACGTCATGATACTTGGCACACCTCCTCAGCTGCTTTGGGACGGACATTGGTCGGTAGTCTGCTACTTGGTGCGACGCTCAAAGGAGAAGACAAACTAACTGTTCGAATCCAAGGCGATGGTCCAGCAACAGGAATTGTAGTAGATGCAAATGGAAAGGGAGATGTGAAAGGTTACATCAAAAATCCGCATCTCAGTCTTCCTCTAAATAGTGAAGGTAAAATCGATGTGCGGGGAGCAGTTGGAACACAAGGAATGTTTACTGTCACAAAAGACTTAGGATTAAAAGAACCTTTTTCTGGGCAAACGCCGATTGTTTCTGGAGAAATCGCTGAAGATTTTACTTACTATCTTGCTATCTCAGAACAAATCCCTTCAGCTGTTGGACTGAGTGTATTGGTCAATACTGACGACAGCATCAAGACGGCGGGAGGATTCATGATCCAAATCATGCCTGGTGCCGATGAAGAAACAATCAGCAAGATCGAAGAACAATTAAAAACGACACCAAGAATCTCTACCCTCTTAGATGAAGGACAGACACCAGAAGAAATATTGAAAGGATTGCTTGGTACAGAAGAATTGAACATTTTGGAAAAAATGCCTGTTCAATTCAAATGTGACTGTTCAAAAGAAAAATTTGCAGAAGCAATTATCGCGTTAGGTGCAGAAGAAATCCAAGCAATGATAGACGAAGATCACGGTGCAGAAGCGGTTTGTTCTTTCTGTAATAACAAATACAAGTATAGTGAAGAAGAATTAGCTGGATTGAAGAAAGAAGCCTTAGGAGGGATTTAAGTGGAACACACATGGAAAATCGGCAATGTGGAAATCCCTAATCGTGTCGTTGTTGCACCGATGGCTGGAATAACAAATTCAGCATTTCGAGTCACTGTCAAAGAATTTGGTGCAGGCTTAGTCGTATGTGAAATGATCAGTGACCAAGGTATTCATTTCAGAAACAAAAAAACTTTAGAGATGCTCCACATTGAAGAAACAGAACATCCATTAAGTTTACAGATATTTGGCGGAAATAAAGATAGTCTAGTTGAAGCTGCTCAATTTGTCGAAGAAAACACAGCTGCCGATATAATAGATATCAATATGGGCTGTCCAGTAAATAAAGTGATCAAAGCAGAAGCAGGAGCAAAATGGCTTTTAGATCCTGAGAAAGTATACGAAATGGTCCAAGCTGTTTCTTCAGCAGTAGATATCCCAGTAACAGTCAAGATGCGTATTGGTTGGGATGAAGAGCACGTCTTTGCTGTAGAAAATGCATTAGCAGCACAATCAGCTGGAGCAAGTGCCATCGCTATGCATGGACGTACACGGGTTCAGATGTATGAAGGAAAAGCGGACTGGGAAGTATTGAAAGAAGTGAAAAAACATTTGACGATCCCATTTATGGGGAACGGGGATGTCAAAACGCCAGAAGATGCAAAACGGATGCTTGACTATGTCGGTGCAGACGGTGTGATGATTGGTCGTGCAGCGCTGGGCAATCCATGGATGATTCACCGCACACAGCATTATCTCGAAACAGGAGAACTGATTCCTGAACCAACACCAGCCGAAAAAATTGCTACAGCTAAACTTCATTTACAACGCTTAGCAGATCTCAAAGGAGAAAAAGTAGCTTGTAGAGAATTCAGAACACATGCGGCTTATTATTTAAAAGGGATTCCTCGAGCAGCGAAAGTGAAAGTAGCAATCAATCAGACAGAAAAACAGCAAGAAATCAATGACCTGCTGGATCAATTTGTAGAAAAAGCGGAAAAAGTACTATTGAAACAAACGTTGTGATTTCTAAGTTTTTCGTGAATTTTCAAGCCGAAATTCCAAGTTCGGCTTGCTTTTTTTGTGTTTCATTGGCATTATAGGAAAGAGATTAACATGAGAATGGAGGAACTTTTGTGACACAGGAACAACAACATCAAGTAGAAGATTTAAATGATCAAATGCTTGTACGTCGTCAAAAAATGGAACAATTGCGTGAAGATGGAATCGATCCATTTGGAAAACGATTTGAACGCACGCACAACTCAGAAGAATTGCATGAACTATTTGATCCAAGAACAAAAGAAGAACTAGCAGAAATGGGATTGACCGCTAGTGTAGCTGGTCGTATGATGACTCGCCGAGGAAAAGGGAAAGCTGGATTTGCGCATCTACAAGATCGTGAAGGCCAAATTCAAATTTATGTAAGAAAAGACCAAGTAGGTGATGAGGCCTATGAAGTATTCAAACATGCAGACCTTGGAGATTTCTTTGGTGTAACTGGACAAATCATGAAAACAGACACAGGCGAAGTTTCTATCAAAGCTTCAGAAATCACGATTTTGTCAAAAGCACTTCGTCCACTGCCAGATAAATACCATGGCTTAACGAATATTGAACAACGCTACAGACAACGCTACTTGGATTTAATCAGTAATCGCGAAAGCTTTGACCGATTTATGAAACGAAGCCAAATTATCAGCGAAATCCGTCGCTATTTAGATGGCAATGGCTATATTGAAGTAGAAACACCAGTATTGCACAATGAGGCAGGTGGAGCTGCCGCACGCCCATTTATCACGCATCATAATGCACTGGACATTGATTTATATTTGCGTATTGCGCTAGAACTTCATTTAAAACGACTAATTGTTGGCGGAATGGAAAAAGTTTATGAAATCGGCCGCGTTTTCCGTAATGAAGGAATTGATACTACACATAATCCAGAATTTACGATGTTAGAAGCATACACAGCATATACTGATTTCAATGATGTAATGAATCTGACAGAAGGTATTATCCGTAACGCAGCTGAAAAAGTACTAGGAACAGCAAAAATCACATATGATGGACAAGCTGTCGACTTAGAAAGTGACTTTAAACGCATCCATATGGTAGATGCAATCAAAGAACAAACTGGTGTAGACTTCTGGCAAGAAATGACATTGGAAGAAGCATTAGCTTTAGCCGAAAAACACAATGTAGAAGTAACCGAAGCTATGGGTGTCGGACATGTTATCAATGAATTCTTTGAAACATTTGTTGAAGAAACATTGACACAACCGACGTTTGTATACGGACATCCAGTCGAAGTTTCGCCTTTAGCGAAGAAAAATCCAGAAGATCCTCGATTCACAGATCGATTCGAACTATTCATCGTGGGGCGCGAATTTGCTAATGCCTTTACAGAACTGAACGATCCAATTGATCAAAGAGAAAGATTCGAAGCGCAAGAAAAAGAACGTGAACTAGGAAATGACGAAGCTCACGGTGTAGACGAAGACTTCTTGGAAGCCTTAGAATACGGTATGCCGCCAACTGGTGGTCTAGGTATCGGGATCGACAGATTAGTAATGTTGCTAACTGATGCACAATCAATTCGGGATGTTTTGCTATTCCCAACAATGAGATAATCGAATAAAAGCTGTCTAAGGAATTCCTTAGGCAGCTTTTGCTGTGTAGAAAGGAATAAATAATAACGAAAGTTCAAAAGCTAATGCCGACTATTCTAGACGTTAAAGAAGACGAAAACGAACGATAAAGAAAGAAAAGTTATGAATAATCGTTTATTGAAAAAAACTTGAAAAAATACAAAAAATTCGTTGACCAAGCTAAATTTAGTTGGTATATTATTACTTGTCCAAAAGACAGAAGAAAATATTTATTCAAAAACATAACAAAAAAGTTATTGACATGTTACTAACGACATGATAAGATAACTGAGTCGTTAAAAAAGAACCACTTGCGAAGCTTGATTCTATCGAAAAAAACTTCAAAAAAGTTCTTGACAAATAACAAACGATAAGTTATGATAAATGAGTTGCTGAAAGATTTCGAAAAACGAAATCGAAAAAAACTTTTAAAAAGAGTTGACAATCGCTTGTCTCTCTGATATGATATAAAAGTTGCTACGGCAGCCAAAAATGAATCGGGAAACACTCTCGATGAAGTAGACCTTTGAAAACTGAACAAAGTAAGACAAACCAAATGTGTAGGGCGTCTTGATTCAATTCAAGACAACAAACATTTTTAACAAGCAAGCAATATGCTAGCAAACAAATTGAGCTTA
>NZ_JAPMLH010000010.1:0-59548 GCF_035727065.1 Enterococcus sp. E4-223
CGACTTACACCAGGCGGTGTCGTGTTGACAAAGATCGATGACCAAAGCGGGGAAGTATTACAAGGAGCTGTTTTTGAGTTACAGAACCGAGAAGGAGAAACACTACAAACCGGTTTAACTACAGGAGAAGATGGAAAACTGGCGATTGACGGCTTAGCACCAGGAGCATATCAGCTGGTAGAAACTCAAGCGCCAACGGGGTATGAATTAGATGCGACACCGATCGAGTTTGAGATCGAAAGAAGTCAGACAGCGGTGGTAGAATTGACGAAAGAAAATCGACTTACACCAGGCGGTGTCGTGTTGACAAAGATCGATGACCAAAGCGGGGAAGTATTACAAGGAGCTGTTTTTGAGTTACAGAACCGAGAAGGAGAAACACTACAAACCGGTTTAACTACAGGAGCAGATGGAAAACTGGCGATAGATGGCTTAGCACCAGGAGCATATCAGCTGGTAGAAACTCAAGCGCCAACGGGGTATGAATTGGATGCGACACCAGTAACTTTCAAGATCGAAAAAGAACAAGAAGCGGCGATCTTTTTAACAAAAGAGAATAGAAAAGTTGCTGATAGCTCAGATATAAGAGGAAACACTCCAACAAGCAGTGGAAATAAGCATCTTCCAAAAACTGGAGAAACCACCATTAGCCAGTTTATATTGTCAATATTGGGTGTGCTACTTGTTTTCATCAGTATAAAATTTAGAAAGAAACGAAATATATGAGCTAAAATAAAAAATTGAATAAGCATAGTTTTTAAAATTAACTAGTACCCATTAATTGAATGGAAACTACCGATTTTAGAAGGGGTATACAAACAAATATTAGTATCGAAGTAGAGAAGGTTGAACCCAACCAGTAAATAAGTAAAGACAATTTTGTGCTGCGTTGAGAAGTGAAAAATAAACCTTTGTAGTAATACTAGTTAATAAAAAATATACAAAAACACTGCGAAAATCATTCTTGAGTTTCGCAGTGTTTTTTGCCTAATAACTCAAGTTTATTGGGTAATACTTTGATTTTCTTTCTACAAATAATCAGCGATCAGTTGTAATTTTTTCTCTAGTTTTAATGGCTCTTTGTCAATAAGGAGAAAAACAAGTCGGGTCTTTTGTCTCGAAAAGCTTCAACCAACTCGTGAATAAAGGTTACGCCTCCTTGAAAGGCGTGGAAAAACCAAATAATCGATCAATCACCAATTTCGCATTTGGTAGAACATGTTTGGTGAGCTGAAAGTAGGTGGCGTTCATGTCTGTAACTAAGAATTCTATTTCTTTAGGATTAGTGCAGCTAAGGAAATAGTTTGTTAATCGAGGAATTTTTTGTGTAAGTAAATTTTCTCGATTAATTTTTCTGTCTCGCCATCCGCGGAAATAAAACTCAGTTTATCCTCAACGGAAACGTGAGAACGAAATTCACAACCCTCAACACTCAAGACAGAATTCTTTTGGAAGACTTTGGTAAATAGCTTTTCAACTCTTTCAATGTGCGAATAACGGTTGTCAAAGATACCTAACAACTTTTCGAAATAAAAAATAGCGACACTTTTTCAGTCAGTAAAGAAGTGATTTTATGTCTGACATGATTTGAAATCGAGTGCCTTGGACGGATAAAATAACTTTGAGCGGTCCAATGGCTTCGACAGTTTTTACAGGTATAGCGCTGCTTTTTTAGGCGTATAACCATTGGCATATGATTATATTATTCAAAGTGGACAATGGTTTCCTTCTTCTTGTTTTTCACCACCATTAATTTCCTATTTCCATCTACCACAGCAGAACCACAATTTCTACAGACACATGGAGCAGGGAAGAGAACTGCAGCAACGATCAATGTTTTTTTCTTCTGTAAGGTTTCGTAAGAGACCTCTGTAATCATCAAATTTTTGTCTATTGATCTCAGAATTTTTTTGATAGAACCATTCATAAAGCATATCGTTCTCTCAGTTGTTTATTTTGTGGTGATTTAATCATACAAGAAAACGATATGTTTTTTTATAAAAACATGAATAGGAAAAATAGTTGACAAGAAAATGACAACGCCATATGATGTTCCATAGTATTTACAACCTGTCATAGATGACTGTAAAAAATAAAAGTAAAAAGAAAGGACGACAACAGGTGGATTTTTATCAGTCTCTACAACTAGATCCGTTTATTTTAAAACAAAAAATACGAGAAGCAGCTTCTAAAAAAGAAAAGTGCATGTATATTTGTTCATTGTTTTTACGATCATTATTCATCGTATTGTTTGCCATTTGTTTTATCATTATAATTACAACATTATTTGAATCGAAGCATAAACCATACGCTGTGGTTTTATTCTGTATGTTGATGAGTATTCGTTTTGTTGACTTTGGTTATAAGATTTCCCATTCGATCATAGGTTTAGCAATCGTCATGTTCTCACTATTAGTAGCACCGTATGTCCAGCTGATCAAATGGTCAGTTATGGGCATGTTGATTCATTTTATTTTACTAAGCAGCATATTAATGGCAACCGCTAGTGATCCCAAAATGGGGAATGCTTCTTTGTACGGCTTTTCATATCTCTTTATTGTTTATTCGTTACCTAAAGATTCGTTGAACAAGAATTTCTTTACACAAACAAGTAGCTTATTATTTTTGTTTTTTTGTTGGTTTTCAGTTCTCCTTTACAGAAAACATCGAGAAAAGAACAAAGACAAAAGCTTGTTTAAAGAGATTTTTTTGAAAGGCATGTATTCGCAGGAAAAAATTTGGATGCTCATCTATGCATTTGGCATTAGTCTTTTGATCGTTGCAGGAGAGTATGTCCCTTTTCAGCGATTGATGTGGGCAGGGTTTGCATTTTCTTCTATTGTATCTAGCTATGGATTGATGTCGATTGGTTTCAAAGAACGAGCAGTAGACCGAATCATTGGCTCATTGATTGGATGTGTTTTATTTATTGGTATCAGCCAATTTATTCCTTTTAACTGGGTCGGTATATTAGGTGGTCTAGCTTTAGGTGTTTGTTCTACCTATAGATATAAAACAGTTTTTAATTCTTTTGGTGCTTTGGCAATCACTGCCAGTTTATTCGGGGTTCCAGGAGCAGTAACGATCCGCATTTTTGAGAATATCCTTGGGGTATGTTTAGGAATCATGTATATTGGGGTGACTGAAATACTTATCCGAAAAATAAGAGAAAAACACGGTTTGAATCATTAGATGAGATCGAATAAAAAATAAGGAAAAAGTGAAGATACACATGGATGATAAATTGCTATCATTCCATGTGTATCTTTTTACGGTAAATCAGTGAAACGTTCGACTTTCATTTTTAATTTATACTTTTTACGGAGTTCGTTTATTTGAGCCATCATTTCGGATTTGTGATGCTTTTCGATTGCTTCTTCATCTTTCCAACGGTCGATCAGTAAAAGAGATTCTGGATCTTCTAGTGGAAAGTAATAGTCATATTTCTCGTTTCCTTCTTCTGCACGAATCGCTTTGACAATGTTTCTTTCGACCATTTCTTCTGCAAATTTTCTGGCTTGTCCATTTGTACTTGTATACAAAATATTCACTGTGATACTCACTAAATCCCCTCCTGAAAAAATTCTATCACTAGTATATCACGGTGCCAGAAATTATTATTCAAGATATGATACACATTTTTTCCGCAATGCTACGGAAATATATATTTTGAATAGAAAACGCTTACAAGATATGCTTGTTTTATAAAAATAAAAGGAGTGATTGATTTATGAAAAAAGCATTGATTATTTGTGCGGCAGGAATGTCATCCTCGATGATGGCCTCAAAGACAACGGATTTCTTTAAGCAAAAAGGAGAAGAGGTACTCGTAGATGCAGTTTCAGCTACAGAAGGCGATAATATGATTAAGAATAGTGATTTTGATTTATTTCTGATCAGCCCGCAAACGACGATGTTTTTGGATAAATTCAAAAAATTAGGAGAATCTGTTGGAAAACCTGTTGTTAGTATCCCTTTCCAAGCGTATGTCCCAATCCCTACAGGCATCCAGAAGTTAGCAGAGGTGATCGAAGAGAACATATGATGGAATAGGAGTGGATGATAATGAAACAGAAGGAAAAATTGCTGTTGAGATATTTGATTGATCACAAGAAGGAGTACGTCACCAGTCAACGTTTAGCTTCTGAATTGTTATTATCTGATCGGACAATCCGTAATTACTTGCAGCGGATCAAAGAGTTAGTAGAAAAAAACGGAGGTAAGATCATTGCTAAACCAGGTTATGGCTACCAACTGCATATTTTACAAAGACTGACATTTGACTTGTTTTTGAGTCGGCAAGAAATAGTACCTGGATATGCTAGAGAACCTCAAGGATTTTATGAGTCCGAAGATCGACAAAAGTATATATTGAACCAATTGCTTTTGGAAGATGCCATTCTTTTTATGGATGATTTGGCAGAAGAGCTTTATATCAGTCGTTCCAGTTTGACAAAGGACATGCAAGAAATCAAGGAGCGATTGATTCCATATTCACTAAAAATCGTTTCTAAGCATGGTCAAGGGACATGGATCGAAGGGGAAGAAAGAAATCGACGGCATTTTATCATGGATACTTTTTTTGGAAACCATTATGGAAATTCATTGAAAGAATATTTAGGACAAAGCCGTTTTTTCCCAGACATCAGTTTTGAAGAGCTAGTCATTATCATTCTCGATGAAACAAGAGAAGCTAAGTTAAAAGTTTCGGATTTTATCATACAGAATCTGACTTTACACTTGGCTTTGGGGATCAAACGGCTCCGAGAAGGGTTTGAAATCAAGGAATTAGGCATCGAACAAGAAGTTTCTAAGCGAGTAGAGTATCAAGTGGCGCAGCGGATCGTTCAACGTATTGAGGTAATCGCAGGTGTATCGTTTCCCGAAGAAGAAATTGCTTATTTGACATTACATCTCATGGCTAAGTCGAATCACAAAGAAAATAAAAATGATCAGGAACTATCAAAGGAATTAGCGAAAGTTCTGAAAAGATTGTCTCAGGAATTTCATTTTTCATTAGTAGAAGATCTCCAGCTTTTCAATGGACTACTCGATCATTTGTCACCGATGATGATTCGATTGAGCCGAGGTATTCGCATTGAGAACCCATTGACTGAGGAGATAAAGAAAGAAAATCCCAAAGTCTTTGACGCAGTAAAAAGGCATTTCAGCAACATGCCGGCTTTGAAAAACTATACCATCAATGAAGATGAATGGGCCTATTTGGCTTTGCATCTCATGGCGGCATTGGAAAAAGAAAGAGCTGCGCATAAACTACATGCATTGATTATCTGTGCAACGGGTTACGGCAGTGCCCAACTATTAAAGAATCGTGTAGTCAGTGAATTCGGTAAAAATATTACAGTGGTAAGTGTAAAAGGCTATTATGAGATCAATGAAACAACTTTAAAAGGAATCGACCTGATTATTTCTTCTATTGATCTTTCGACAATGTTTTTCAAAATTCCAGTTTTACATGTCAGTATTTTTTTGAATGAAGATGATGTTCGTAAAATACGAAAGGTAATTGGAGAATCTATACCCTATCATTCCTCAGATAGACCGATACCAGCATTTTCTCTACAGCAAAAAAAGCAGATTTACACCGAACAGTTGTCTGAAAAATTTTTCAAGACTTATACGTACGAACCGAAAAAGGAAGAAATTCTTCATGATTTGCTGCAAAAGCTGAGCATAAATGAAGAAGAAGGATATATAAGAGAAATGCGAAAGCAGATCCAGCAACGTGAAAATATGGGACAAATCATATTCAGTGATACAGTGGCAGTCCCACATCCCGCTGTTCCAGTTGGAATCGAAACAAAGGTAGCCGTTGCATTGATTCCTTCAGGGATGCAATGGAATCAGTATCAAGGAATCCATTTTGTTTTTCTAGTTTCGCCTTCTTATATCGAAAATGAAGGAATTACGGTCGTGACCAAAGCAATCGTTAGGTTAGTTGACCAGCTAAACGTGCAACAGGAAATCTTAGCTGAACCTATTTTTGAGAATTTCAGCAGTAAATTTATCAAACTGATCGAATAAGGAGGATAACAGGTGGCTGAAAAAATAAACAGTGAAACGCTACAAGTGACGTCTTTTGATATCATTTTTCATAGCGGAAATGCACGAACACTGATACATGAAGCATTTCGCTCGATGCGTAAGGAGATGTTTGAAGAAGTAGAAGAGAAGTTGCGACAAGCAAATGAAGAGATTCTTCATGCGCATCAATCACAAACTCAACTTCTGAAAGAATATGCTAGTGGGACAAAAATAGAAATGGAAATTATCATGGTCCATGCACAAGATCATCTGATGACGACGATGACATTATTGGAAGTTGCACAGGAAATGAATTATTTGTATCAAAAAAATAAATAGAAAGGAAGATTTATTGTGCAGGATACAGTAAAAAAGAAAAACGAATTAGAAAAAAAGCAACTTAGTTTGAAAAACATGTATTTCAATCGTTATCTGTTCGTACGCTATCTGACTGCCTTTTTCTTTTTCATGAACATGCAATGGATGATTCTGCTTCTATCAGCTAAAAGTTTAGGAAGCAGTTTACCAATGGTTCTACTTTTAGCTATTTTGCCTGCAGTAGGAGAACAAGTAAAGCTTTATCGAAAACACCAAACGAACGTTCCATGGACAAAGTGGTATTTTTTGTTCCAGAGTGTCTTTAATTTATTATTGATTCCAGTGTTGTTCACCTCAGGATTTACACCCTTGTATCCTTTTATGGCAAATAACAATAGAGGACAGCTATTTGTTTTCATTCTTATTGTAAGCGGTATTTTTGTCAGTGTATTTATCCAGTATCGTTTAAAGAAAATTTCGCTCAATCAAGATCAGCAGTATATCCGTATAAAACAATATGAAAAAGCGTTGTATTTAGGAAAGGAGAATAATTAATGTTTGATTTTTTGCAGAAATACCTGATGGGACCTATGGGGAAAATTGCGCAACTTAAAATCGTTCGGGCTGTCATGGCAGCGGGGATGGCTTCTATTCCTTTCACGATTGTAGGTTCGATGTTTTTGGTTTTGAATATTTTGCCATTACCGTTCCCATTTTTAGAAGGATTTTTTAATGCAACTTTTTTCAAAGTTAGTGACTTGTACATGATCGTCAATACAATGACGATGGGGATTTTATCTATTTACTTTGCCATTGTGTTTGCTTATGAATTAACGTCAATTGAACGAGATGAACAAAAGTTGAACGTTAATCCGCTCACGGGGGCATTACTATCTGTTTTTGCATTCTTTATGTGTATCCCTGAATTGATCATGACTGATGGTAAAATCAGCTTGATTGCTTCTATCAATGAGACAGAAACTGTAGTAAATGGTATTAGGATGGGCTCTTTTGTCGAACGTTTAGGAACTTCAGGAATTTTTACAGCTATTATTATGTCGATTATTGCGGTCGAATTGTATTGTATGTGTGTCAAAAGAAATTGGGTCATAAAAATGCCAGATGTTGTTCCGCCAGGAGTTTCTCGTTCTTTCACTGCTCTGATCCCAACATTTGTCATTGCGTTTGTGGTGATGATCATCAATGGATTATTAGTTGCGCTAGGAACGGATATCTTCAAAATGATTGCTATCCCATTTGGGTTTGTTACGCAGTTGACGAATACATGGCTTGGTGTCATGGTGATTTATTTCTTGATCCATGCATTGTGGATCGTAGGGATCCATGGAGCGAATATCATCACTTCTTTCTTGACCCCGATCGTATTAGCTAATATGACAGCTAACGCACAAGGCGCAAATTATCCGTTGGCAGGAGAATTCAACAATTCTTATGTAACCGTTGGTGGATCAGGTGCGACTTTAGGATTGATCATCTTTATTGCATTCCTCGCGAAATCTGATCAGCTGAAAGTGTTAGGAAAAGCCTCACTTGTACCAGGATTATTCAATATCAATGAACCAATCATTTTCGGGATGCCAATCGTCTACAATCCCTATTTAGCGGTTCCGTTTTTCTTAGCTCCGATGGCTTCTGCTACACTCGCTTATTTTGCCATTCGGCTGGAAATCGTCAAACCGATGCTTGCACAGATGCCGTGGCCTTCACCAGTCGGGATCGGAGCATTTGTTGGTAGTGGTGGTGATTGGAAAGCGGCTGTGTTAGCAGTCATTTGTGCAATCATCGCATTCATTATCTGGTTCCCATTTATCAAATTCTATGATAATAAATTATTAAATGAAGAAAGAGAAAAGGCAGCAGAATTAGCTAGTGAAAAGTTAAAATGATTTCTAAGAAAAAAGGAACTGTGACAAAAAATCACAGTCCCTTTTTTTCTTAGAAATGGGAAACCACTAGTATATAAATACCATTATTCTTCAATTAACCGCTTCACGATTGCATAATCCCCTTCATAAGGTTCATCTACACCATTGATTTTTTGATAGGGATCCACGCCTTTTCCCGCAATAACGACTGAATCTTGCGGAGCGCTTTCTGCTAAAGCGCGTCGAATCGCTTCAGGACGATCCATTTCATAATGAACGATCAAATCTGGATTAGTAATTGCTTCATTGATTTCTTCCGCGATTTTTTTCGGATCTTCAAATGCTGGGTCATCTGCCGTCAAAAAGGCGATGTCAGCTGTTTCTGATAGCACTTTTCCAAAATCATGTCGACGGGAGATTGCTTTGTTTCCTGGGCTGCCTAATACAACAATTACACGGCCATCTGGATGTTCATTTTTGGCAAATTCCAGCAATGTTTTCAAGCTTAGATAATTATGTGCGTAGTCCACATAGACATGCGCTCCATTGGATTGGATCAATTGATCCATTCGGCCTGGTACACGAGCTTCTTTTAATCCGTCTTGTGCATCTTGACTGGAGGCACCTGTTAGTGCTGCGGCAATGATCGCACTGGCTGCATTTTCTTGGTTGAATCCTCCAGCCAGCAAAATATCATAAGCAGTATCGCAGATAGCTAAGCGATCTTCATGAGAAGATAAAGTAAAACCGTGAGTACCTTTATCTGAACGGATCACTTGATAGTTGCTTTCTTCCGAACGACCATAAGTGATCGTTGGAATCTGGAATAGATCGGCTGTTTCCCTAAGTAAATCAAAATAGTCACTTTCATGATTTAAAACAACTGTTTTTGAATTCAAGATCAATTGTCGCTTGCAATAGAAATAGTCATCAAATGTCGGATGTTCGATCGGACTGATATGGTCAGGCGAGATATTCAAGAAGATTCCGACATCTAAAGTCAAGCCGTATACGCGTTGTGTTTTGTAAGCTTGTGAAGAAACTTCCATCACTAGATGAGTCATACCATTTTCAACTGCTTCTGACATCATACGATATAAATCTAATGACTCAGGCGTTGTCAAATGGGATTTGAAATATGTTTTGCCATCTAACGTTGTATTCATAGTAGAAAGCAATGCTGTTTTTTTATTTGTTGTGTGATCCAAGATTGCTTTTGTAAAGTACGCAGCAGTTGTTTTACCTTTTGTTCCAGTGAATCCGATCACTTTCAATTTATTTTGCGGATAGTCGTAAAAAGCCATAGCAAGAAGCGCCATTGCTTTACGGATATCCGTTACGATGATTCCTACTGCTGAATTTTCGTATGGTTGTTCTGATACATAATATTGAATACCCTGTTCGATTGCTGAATCCAAATATTCTTCTTTGAAATTCATTCCTTTACAGAAAAACAAAGTAGAAGCATCAGCTTTTCTTGAATCATAACTTAACTGAAGAAATTCAGCTTTTTCTGGTACATCAAGATGCCAGCCTCTTGTTGAAACAAATTCTTTTAATAGATTTTCTTTTAATAGTAAATGACGGATGTCTTCTAAAGAGAAGCTCATTGATTGATCCCTCGCTTCATTCAATTTCTTGGTTTATTATAGCACACTCTTTTTAATATATCGTTTGTTTCCGCTATGACAAAATCCAGCTTTATTCAAATTTTCTTGACACAGGGGACAAGCGGATGAGTATTTTCATAAACAATGAACTGACTGTAATAGATAGGAGAACGAATAGTGTCTCCAACAATCCAAAAACATAATAATTCAAAAAGACGATAAGACTATTGGTAAGTAAAAGTCCTTGCGGCATTGGAAGCCGAAAAAATTTGTGGAAAATAATCGGCGGTATCGTTATACCGCCATTTGAGGCCCCGACTGTGTACAATGTGTAAACCCCAAGACTGAACAAAAGACTTCCTGAAATCAGTGAAAAGAAATGTGAGGAGATCATTTCCACTTTTGGAACAATCTCTAAAACAACAGGAAAAAGCAGACTTCCCGCTACAGTCTTAAAAAATACTGATTTTCCTAATAGGACAGCGGCTAGAAGCAGCATCATAAGATTGATGCTCCAAACAGTAACTGAGCGTTGGATAGAAAAGGCCGTTTCAACTAAATGTCCGATGGCGCCCACTCCGGCGGAAGCTATATCGTGAGGGAGCAAGAACCAATTCAATCCAACTGTGATAAAGAAAAGACCTAAAAATATAACGGGTAGTTTTTTTATTTCTTGTGTCATTGATATCTCCTATAAATGTTAGCCATAAAAGGCTGTATATTTCTTTACTTTACCAAAAAAACGAAACCGAATTCAAAAAAACAATTGTTCTTATAAAAGTTATATAAAATCGATTGCCAGTTTCTGTTTTACCAATTAAAATGATAGTAATGTTTTGTAGAAAGTTGGAATCTGACCGATGGATAATCAAAGAAAACCAGCATTAGATCAATTAACACCGCAAGAAAAAATGGCACGAGGCTCTGCTTGGATGACCGCCAGTAATATCATTTCAAGATTGCTAGGCGCTGTCTATATCATTCCCTGGTATGCTTGGATGGGCGAAAATGCTAAGGCTGCCAATGGATTATTCAATATGGGATACAATATATATGCATTGTTTCTACTGATCTCTACAGCAGGAATACCTGCTGCGATTGCAAAACAAACTGCACGCTATAATTCATTGAATGAATATGGCACTTCACGACGATTATTTATCCGTGCATTACAGATGATGGGCGGGTTAGGCCTATTGTTTGCTTTGTTCATGTACATCGCCTCTCCTTGGCTAGCTCATGCTTCTGGTGGCGGAGAAGAACTGATTCCAACGATGCGTTCTTTGAGTATCGCTGTATTGGTTTTTCCTTGTATGAGTGTGATACGAGGGTATTTTCAAGGCAATCAAGAAATGATGCCTTATGCGCTGTCGCAGATTGTAGAACAGGTGGCACGTATTTTTTATATGCTATTGGCTACATTCATCATCATGAAAGTCATGGATGGTGACTATGTGACGGCGGTCACGCAATCAACTTTCGCGGCATTTATCGGTATGCTAGCAAGTATTCTTGTCCTTTTGTATTTTTTGAAGAAACATCAAGCGTATACATCGGCGTTTATTCACTACAGCGAAAACAAAGTAAATATTGCAACGAAGGAATTGTTGTTAGATACCGTTAAAGAAGCGATTCCGTTTATTATTGTGGGTTCAGGGGTAACGATCTTCAAATTAGTCGATCAGTTCACTTTTATGAAGATCATGTCTGCATCCACCGAGTATTCCAATGCACAGTTACTGGATCTTTTTTCGATTTTTAGTGCCAATCCAGATAAGTTGACGATGGTAGTTATCGCATTGGCAACATCGATCGCGTCTACTGGGTTACCGTTGATTACAGAAGCTGTTACGTTGAAAGATCGAGTAGGTCTGGCAAAATTGACAAGCGGAAATTTACAGTTGTTTTCATTTTTTATGTTTCCGGCGACATTTGGTGTTATGTTACTTGCCTATCCGCTAAATACATTATTTTATACACCGGATTCTCTAGGAAGTAATGTACTGATCCAAGCAAGTTTTGTAGGACTCTTCCTAGGACTATATATGCTAGTTTCCAACATGCTGCAAGGAATGTTTGAAAACAAGGCGGCAATTAATTATTTGGTTATTGGGTTTCTAGTGAAACTCCTTCTTCAATACCCAGCCATTCGTTTATTTGAAGTATACGGCCCTTTATTGGCGACAATGATCGGATTTGCTGTGTCTTGTACCTTGATCTTAAAGAGAATCCATGAAGTAGCCCGCTTTAAACCAAGTTTTGTCTGGCGCAGGACATTGCTGATCTTTATTCTTACCTTGATTATGCTTTTGGCTTCGTGGATCACAAAGATGATTTTTGGTGCTTTTTTAAACGAAGATAGCAAATTCCAGTCTCTATTGTTGATTCTTGTAGTAGCAGGTATAGGGGCTTTAGTGTATGGTTATTTAGCTTTGAAAATCCGCTTGGCAGAAAGACTACTAGGACCAGGAATAGCGCGTTTACGACATAAATTAAAAATAAAATAAGTGAATCAGAAGAGCTAGATTGATGCTCTTTTGAAATGGGGGAAACGCATGCGTTTAGATAAGTTTTTAGCAGATATGGGACTTGGCAGCCGCAAAGAAGTCAAAGGATTGATCAAAAAAGGAACGATCGAAGTCAATGGACAAGTGGTGAAAAGCGATAAAGCGCAAGTAAATGAATTCGAAGATGCGGTTACTTATTTAGGAGAAATCATTACGTATCAAAAAGATTTTTACTACATTTTGCATAAACCTGCAGGAGTCATTTCTGCTACTCAGGATAATCATGATCAAACCGTAATCGATTTATTGGAAGACCAGGATTATCGGGAAGATCTTTTTCCAGTCGGCCGATTAGATAAAGACACAGAGGGCCTCTTGATTTTAACGAATGACGGGGTGTTTGCCCATCAGTTACTATCACCTAAAAAACATGTGGAGAAAGAATATCTAGCTGAGGTTAGCGGTATAATGACAGAAGAAGATATCCGTTTATTTGCAGAAGGACTGATTATTGATGGCGATGAGCAGACATTGCCGGCAAAACTCCAAATTGATCAAGTAGATCAAGAGACAGAAACTTCAATTATCCGTCTGATTTTGCATGAAGGAAAGTTTCACCAAGTTAAGCGAATGGTCAAAGCAGTAGGAAAAGAAGTCTTATATTTAAAAAGAATCCGTATGGGAAAATTTTGGCTGCCTAAAGATTTGAGTAAAGGGCAATATCGACCCATGACCAAAGAAGAGCTAGAACAAGTGAGAGAAAAATAATTGAATGGATAGCTAAAAGAATAAGCAGAGTAGTTGTAGCGCCATCTGAAAAGCAGACTTGTCCGTCTGACTTTCGGATGGCTTTTTTGTGAAATTTCGGCTTATTTCCGTAGAAGCTACTTCTGGAACACCGTTTGTTCGGAATAAGGGACTGTGACAAGACTTTTGTCACAGTCCCCATTGTTCCTTGTGACTCAGAGTTAGATAGTAAGGACACGATCTCCCTAATACTCAGGCCAAAACGCTGAATTCACAACCTCTGATAAACGGTGTTCAATCAGCTGACCCTCGGTATTAGCTCAAAAAACGGCAAAATATGAGGAACTATTTTCCCGTTTTTTTCTCTAATACTCAGGACAAAACGCTGATTTCACAACCTCTCCTATACTTTGTTTCATTTTCCCTATACTTTGTTTATTTATTCTCATTATTGAAAGCGCTATAATTACGTTGCGAATGAATCGAAAGGGGTTTTTAGATGAAAAAACGAAAGGGGTTCAATCATTTTTTTATGAATCTATGGCGTTATAAAGCACTTGTCCTGATGGCTGTACCGGGTATGCTTTGGATGATTTTTTTCTTTTACATACCTGTAATGGCGAATGTCGTAGCATTCAAAAATTTTCATATTTCAGCAGATGGGTTCTTGGCTAGCTTGAGGGAAAGTCCTTGGGTGGGTTGGGAAAATTTCAAATTTTTATTTTCTTCGGATCAAGCATTTCTCATCACTAAAAATACAATTTTATATAATGTAGCATTTATCCTTTTGAATCTGCTGATCTCAGTCGTATTTGCAATCATTATGAGCGAGTTGAGAAATAAACGACTCGTTAAAGTTTATCAAACGATGTCCTTACTACCTTATTTTCTATCTTGGGTCATTATCAGTTACTTTGTTTACGCTTTTTTAAGTCCTGACAAAGGAATATTCAATCAGTGGATCACTGGACATGGAGGAGAAGCTGTCAATTGGTATAATGAACCGAAATATTGGCCGTTTATCTTGGTGTTCATTGGTACATGGAAAGGGATTGGTTATAACAGCATTATTTACTTTGCATCTGTTATGGGAATCGATCCGACTTATTATGAAGCTGCTATGGTTGATGGAGCTAGCAAATGGCAGCAGATCAAACATGTGACGATACCACAACTTATTCCACTAATGACGATTTTAACGATTTTAGCCGTAGGAAACATTTTCCGAGCTGATTTTGGCCTGTTTTATAACATTCCTAGGAATTCCGGTGCATTATATGATGTGACTCAAGTTTTGGATACGTATATCTACAATGGCCTGACATCCACAGGAGATTTTGGTATGACGGCTGCTGCAGGACTTTACCAATCAGTTGTCGGCTTTGTCTTGTTGATGATCACAAATACGATCGCCCGACGTTTTGATAGCGATTCTGCATTATTCTAAGGAGGAAAAAAATGAAAAAAAAGAAAGTGGAGAGAGTCCAAGTCCGCTCTTTCAATAAGACGGCTAATTTTTTCTCTAATATAATGATTGCACTCTTTGCTATTTCCTGTATTTTGCCATTTATATTTGTTATCGCCATCTCTTTTACCGATGAGTCCATATTGTCGACTCACGGGTACAGTTTTTGGCCAGAAAAGTTCAGTATATTTGGTTATACGTACTTGTTCGACCAGATGCAGGATAAAATTTTCCAAGCGCTTTTCGTCACTGTACTTGTTACTGTTTTAGGTACACTGATCAATAGCACGGCTACTTCTTTATATGCTTATGCGATTTCACGGTCAAACTTTCCATTCCGTCGTTTTTTTACCGTTTTTTGTTTGATTACGATGTTGTTCTCACCAGGGATGGTGGCCAATTATCTTGTTATGACAAATCTTCTTCAGTTAAAAGATACGATTTGGGCATTGATCTTGCCAATGGCTGTCAGTCCCTTCAATATTATTGTGATGCGCACATTCTTTAAACGTTCGGTCTCTGATTCGATTATTGAATCGGCACGGATCGATGGAGCTAGCGAACTGCGAATATTTGTTCAGATTGTTTTACCGTTAGCTGTTCCAGGTATTGCGACAATCAGTTTATTTGCCGCATTGGGTTACTGGAATGACTGGTTCAATGCTTTACTATACATCCAAGATGATAAGCTAGTTCCACTACAGTATCTTTTGATGAAAATCCAAAGTAATATTCAATATCTGACACAAAATTCAGGAGCAGGAAGCCAATTGACAGGCGGATTAGCCTCAGTTCCAGGAGAATCTGCCAGAATGGCGATCGTAGTCATCTCGACGTTGCCTATTGCGATCAGCTATCCATTTTTCCAGAAGCATTTTGTCAAAGGTCTAACAATCGGCGGAGTAAAAGAATAAAGAAACAAAAATATAAATCATAAAATTAGGAGGAAGAAAAATGAAGTTATGGAAGAAACTAGCCTTTACAGGTGTTTCAGCGTTGTTGTTGGGAACATTAGCAGCATGCGGAGGTTCTGGTTCTAAAGACCAGGCAGAAGCTAGCAATTCGGACACTTTGCAGATGTATCAAATCGGAGATAAACCAGATAATTTCGATCAATTGATGGAAGTAGCAAACAAACGAATCGAAAAAGAGATCGGTGTAAAAGTCAATATCAATTACATTGGCTGGGGCGATTACGAAAAGAAAATGAACGTCATCATTTCTTCCGGGGAAAATTATGATATCGCCTTTGCGAACAACTATGTTTCCAATGCCCAAAAAGGAGCCTTTGCTGATTTGACTGAATTAGCGCCTAAGTACGCTGAAAAAGCTTATAATGATTTAGATGAAGCATATATTAAAGGAAATCTGGTCAATGGAAAATTATATGCTTTCCCAGTCAATGGAAATGTCTTTGCTCAACAAGTACTTACTTTTAACAAAGCTTTACTAGATAAATACGATCTTTCAATTGATGGAATCCAATCTTACGCTGATGCAGAAAAAGTCTTGAAGGAATTCCATGAAAAAGAACCAAACACGGCAGCTTTTGCCATTGGACAAGGCTTCAAAGTCCAAGGGAACTTTGATTATCCTTTAGGGAATACGTTACCGTTTGCTATTGATCTGGATGGAGATGATTCGAAAATCATCAACCAATACGATAATGAAACGTATATCGGACTGTTACGTACAATGCATAGCTGGTACAAACAAGGACTCATTCCAAGTGACGCTGCAACGAGCAATAAGGATTATCCACTAGAAGGAAATACTTGGCTAATGCGTGGAGAAACACAAGGACCGTATGATTATGGCGATACAATTTTGACAAATGCAGCAAAACAAGAACTTGTCTCAAAAGCAATTACTGTTCCACTAAAATCTACAGCTCAAGCACAAATGGCAAATTTTGTCGTATCAAATACTTCAAAAAATAAAGAAAAATCAGTAGAACTTCTAGGGCTGCTTAACAGTGATCCAGAATTATTGAATGGGCTTGTTTGGGGGATCGAAGGAGAAGCATGGGAAAAAGTCGATGGTTCAGATGATAAAATCAAATTGCTAGATGGTTATCAGCCAAATACACATATGTCTGCTTGGAATACAGGAAACAACAAGATTCTATATACACAAGAGTCTATTACGGATGACATGATTGCCAAACGTGATCAATCGATTGCTGATGCAGAAACTTCACCGATTTTAGGATTCAGCTTCAACACTGACAGTGTCAAAACAGAATTAAGTAATATTTCTAATGTCATGAATCAATATTTAGATGGATTGAATACAGGGACTGTTGATCCAGATGAAACATTACCGAAATTGAAAGACGCTTTGGACAAGGCTGGCTATGATAAGGTATTGAAAGAAATGCAAAAACAATATGATGAGTTCCGACAAGAATAATAATGAATAAAGACAAAGGGGTTGTGACAAAAGACGTGTCACAACCTCTTGTTCCGAATAAACGGTGTTCAAAAGCCAGTTTCTCGGTATTAAGCTAAATATATGTAAAAATGTGGAAAGCCATATTCACAAAATTTTTCTTACTACTCGAAACTAAGCGGCTATTTCACAACCTCTTGGTAAACGGTGTTCAATCAGCTGACCCTCGGTATTCGCTCACAAAACGACAAAATATGAGGAACTATTTTTCCGTTTGTTTCTCTAATAATCAGGTCAAGGTGCTGATTGCCCAACCTTTTTTTGTATAATGAGAAAGTATAAACTTAATGTTTGGAGGAGAAGATATGTTAGGGAAGGTTTTGGAAGAGTTATTTATTCGGATCTGGGTCGTTATAAAACTAACCTTGTATTTCTGGATATATACATTTGCCGGCGGGATCATCTTTGGATTAGGTGCGGCATGGAAAACAGTCAATGAACTATTTTATTTGTACGGATTCGAGTATAAAGAAATCACAATAAAAAGAGGCTGGAATATATATAAAAGAAATTTTTTAAGAGGCAATCTGCTATTTAGTTTATTTTTATCTGGTACTGCTTTATTGAGTTACAATTTATATTTATCTGTTCAAATCAAAGGGCTCATTTTTTTAGCTATTGATTTTATTTTACTTTTTGCCTTGCTCTGCCTATTTGCTACTTATCAATACAGTATGATTTTAGATAGTGAATATACGATCTCTGTTCCTAATCTGCTAAAGCTAAGTTTTATTTCGGTTTTTTCCAGCTTTTCGTCTTTTCTAAAAATAATTATTGGTAGCGGTATAATTTTAGGCGTGACTTGGCAATTCAAAGGATTGATCCTGTTTGGTGTCATTGGTCTTTTGACGGTTTGGAATGGTACGATGACAACACACTGGCGTGAAGAATTAGATAAACAGTTGGAAAGTTATGAATAAGTTTCGGATTCTATTTTCAAAAGGAACCTTACTAAATCGTCTGTTGCGGAAATACGCGGTTATCATGATCGGTGTAACGATGACTGCTACCGTTATTTTTAGTATCCATACTTGGGAACAAAATCAAAAACAGGCAGAAAACATGACAAGTGATGCCGTTCAAAGCACAAGCAGAATGCTGAATGATAAAACAACCTTGAGTAGGATCATCAAAAACCAGCTTGTAGGGAATTCCGAAAAGATCGAAAATGTGACGACCTACTTAACAAAACCCATAGATCAGTATCTGATGTATGTATACGAACAGCAAAACAGTACCGATGAATTAGTTTCTTTCCCAAATCAAATCAAAGATCTCTACGCAAATTATGAAGAACTAAGTGCGATATATATCGTGTTGAATCAACTACCGGAGTATTATGAATCTTCTAGAGAAAACAAAGGTGGGAAAATAAAAAAGGGGACACCAAAATTACTAGACGCTTTTTATATCAAGTTGCCTATCACACAAGGAGGAGCTGAGTCAGGAAGTATTTTTATTGGTTTTCAAAAGAAAGAACTAGATATGATTTTAGAAAATCTAACGTCATTCAATGGACTCTCTTTATACATGATTTCTGGAACGACAAATCGACTATACACATTCCATGATAATAAAATAGCTAAAGAAACGTTTGAAAGACAAGAAATGATCATCACAGAGAGTCTGAAGAAAAATTCACAATTGCCGATTGACGATCTGGAAAAAAACAATTTTGTTCAACACCAAGAACTGTCTGATGATTATCGTATATTAGCTGTACTAGATAAAAAAAGTGTAAAAATCGAAACGGGAAAAAATCTTGCCCCGCTGATCATTGGTATCATTATTTTAGACAATATACTGCTTATCTTTCTTTATAAAACATTCAAACGATATTCACAGCAAGTATCTATCGTCATGCAGGCCATGGATCAAACAGCAGCAGGGAATTTAGAGACGCGGATCGACATAACAAACACGGAATATGAACTGAAGGAACTTTCAATCGGTATCAACGAAATGTTGGATAGCATCAATCAGTTTGTAGAAGACATCTACAAATTAGAAATCAAACAGCAAGACGCACATATGCGGGCGCTTCAAGCACAGATCAATCCACACTTTTTATATAATACATTAGAATATATCCGAATGTATGCAATCAGCGAAGGAAGTGAAGAATTAGCAGATGTTGTGTATGCGTTTTCCGCTTTGCTTCGAAACAATACGAATCAAGAGAAAACGATCACTTTAAAAGAAGAACTGGACTTTTGCGAAAAATATGTCTATTTGTATCAAATGCGTTATCCTAATCGAGTAGCCTATCATTTTATGATCGATCCTGATTTGGAAAAGATCGAAGTACCTAAATTTGTGATCCAGCCATTAGTTGAAAATTATTTTAAACACGGTATTGATTTTACTCGATTCGATAATGCGCTAAGTGTCAAAGTCTTGCAGGAAGGCAAACGGGTAAGGATCATCATCAAAGATAATGGAAAAGGGATGACTGAAAAACGGCTAAAACAGATTGAAGAAAAACTGTCTCATCCTAAAGTGGAACTTCACGGTTCTATCGGTCTGCAAAACGTGAATGAACGTTTACGTGCCAGCTTCGGCAGCAGTTATTATATGTCGCTTGAGAATAATGAGACAGGTGGACTGACCGTTTCTATTACATTCAAGGAGGGATGAGCGTGTATCAAGTGTTATTGGTAGATGATGAATACATGATTTTGAATGGGTTAAAAAAGATAATTGATTGGCAAAGTTTAGGCTTTCAAATAGTAGCAACAGCAGAGAATGCCAAAGAAGGACTAGCTGTACTTGAACAGCGACAGATTGATTTAGTAGTAACGGATGTGACAATGCCAGAAATAAATGGACTGGAATTTATTGAAGCGGCTCAAAAAGAACGTCATAATTTTGAATTTATGATTTTATCAGGATACCAAGAATTCGATTATTTGAAAGGAGGTATGCAATTAGGCGCCGTGAATTATTTGATGAAACCCGTGAATAAGTTCGAATTGGTTGAAAGCCTCAAGAAAATCAAAACACGGTTAGATCAGCAAAATGAACAAAAAAATCAACAAGAAATCTATCAAGAACTGTTATTCAGTCAATGGTTGAATGAAGAATTGGATGAAATAAGTGAAGAAGAAATAATAGGACAAATAAGTGAGAAGCAGCATAGGATAGTATTGATTCAACTGGCAAGAACTCATGATACTCTTATCAATAGATGGTTGCAAGAACGGCAACAAATCTTTTACTATCAACGAAATTACGGAGACCGTGTATTGATCACGTTGTTGTTGGAGGCAGATGAAGTTGATGGCTTCTGTTATTTTGTTCAAGAAAACTTTCCTGATCAGGAATGGCTGATCAGTATCGGGGAAGAGACAGATTCTTTGGACAAAATCCCTGAAACATTCCAACAAGCGAAAGACAATCTACAGTTGCATCAATTTTATGGAGATAAAGACGAGCATGTTTTTTACGCAGTACAAGCAGAAACAAAAGATCAAACCATCGATTTTTCAAGTTTCAGACGCGTGCTGCAAAATAAACAATTGGAAGTCGCTCAAAAAATGATCACTGATTTTTTTGAACAGTTTCAGTTAGCAGCCATGATGCCGGAAGATATACGATATTCCAGTTTTTTACTGTTTATGGTGATTCAACGGGAATTAATTGATCTGGAAGATGAGGAATATTTACAAGGAATCGAAAAAATCCATCAGGCAAAAACGGTGCAAGAACTTCAGCAGCTACTTCTGTCATTCATCAAAAAGCATCAGAGACAGAAAAAGTACAGTGACAATGTGGAAAAAGTAATCGTAATCCTGCACCAGCATTACCAAGAACCACTTACACTCAAAGAAGTGTCAGAAAACCTGCATTTAAATGTCATGTATCTAGGACAGCTGTTCAAAAAAGAAACGAAAAAAAGTTTTTCAGCTTATTTGAACCATTTACGTATGGAAAAAGCGAAACAACTGCTTTTGCACAGTAATCAAAACATCAATGAGATAGCAAGTGAGATTGGCTACAACAACACCACGTATTTCTCTAAATTATTCAAGAAAATCGTCGGCAGATCCCCTAAAGAGTACCGAGAAAACAGTGGAGAATCATAAAAGAAAAAGCCAATGTAATGAAATAACTTATAAAAAATTGTCTAGAAATCTAATTTTTGGCTGTTCTTATTACTTGAGGCAAGGCAGCTTTTTCACGACCTCTCCACTAAACGGTGTTCAAAAGCTTGCATCTGCGGTAATAAGACCAACCAAACGAAAAATATGAGGAGCTATTTTTGCTTGGCTGTTCTTATTACTTGAGGCAAGGCAGCTTTTTCATGACCTCTCGATAAACGGAGTTCAAAAGCCAGTTTCTCGGTATTAAGCCAAATTTATGCAAAAATGTGGAAAGCCATTTTCACAAAATTTTTCTTAATACTCGAAACTAAACAGCTTTTTCACGACCTCTCCACTAAACGGTGTTCAATCAGCTGACCCTCGGTATTAGCTCAAAAAATGGCAAAATATGAGGAACTATTTTGCCATTTGTCTCTCTAATACTCAGGTCAGAACGCTGATTTCACAACCTCTCAATAAACGGTGTTCAAAAGCTTGCATCTGCGGTAATAAGACCAACCAAACGAAAAAAATGAGGATCTATTTTTGCTTGGCTGTTCTTATTACTTGATGCAGGACAGCTTTTTCACAACCTCTTGTTAATTATAGTTTGATAAGGAAAAAGGCAAATCTTTTGCTTGATATTTCTTAGGGTGAGGGATGATCCCTAATTGGTAAGAGATCGTGCCGCCTTTCAGCAAATCTTGATGGGTAAAATATAATTTCGTATATTCTTTGTCCATCCGTTTGATTTTATGGATAAATTGTTGCTGCGGCCGATTAGGCGTTGCTTCAATCGTCAATTCCTTTCCATTTGACAAAAGCAAAACAGCCTTGTCAATTAATGGCATACCGATAACATATTCACCGGTTCCAGGCGTGACAGGATAAAATCCCAGACTATTGAAGATATACCAAGCGGCCATACTTCCATTGTCCTCATCTCCAGGGTAACCCATTGGAGAATCGTCGAAGGTCTGAGTCATCAACTGTTTAAGCAGTGGCTGTGCCATTTCAGGTTGTCCTATATAACTGAACAAGTAAGGATAGTGAAAACTTGGCTGGTTTGAAATAGCTAATTGTCCAAATTCTATCGCGGCCATCTCACTCATTTCGTGGATCTCAAAACCATATCCTCCTGGGTCAAACGCTGGGGGCTGATTGCACAGCTCAATGAGTTTTTCTTTATATCTCTCACTGCCACCATATTTTCCGATCAGTCCTGAAAAATCGTGATAAACAGCAAAGCTGCTTTGCCAAGCACTTCCTTCTGCATAATCTTGTCCCCAACGATTAGCTGAAAATGGTTCTCTGAACTTGCCATCTTTATCTTTTGAACGCATAAATCCTGACTCATAGTCAAAGATATTTTGATAGTTCAATGATTGCTGCTGATATTTCTTCGCCATTTCCTCCTCTTCTAGTACCTTGGCAACTTGGCTAATACAAAAATCGCTATAAGCATAGTCTAATGTGTGATTGACTGATTCGTGGTAGTGATTAGGAACATAGCCATATGTCAAGTAATCTTCTGTTCCTTGTCGTCCATAATTTGGATGTTTGCTTTGAACCGTAGCACCTTTTTCCATTGCCGTTAGAAATTCAGGCATCAAGTCTCGTCGGATATCTTTTACAGCAGCATCTGCAATGACCGCATCGATCAATGTCCCAGGCATAAGTCCACGTTCATCAGGAGACAGCCATTTTGGCAAATAGCCACTTTCTCTATAGCTGTTCAAAAAACCTTCCAGCATTTCTTCGTATTTTTCTACAGCAATCAAAGAATAAAGAGGATAAACTGTTTTATACGTATCCCAAAACCCATTATTTGTATAGAGAACACCAGGTTTTATAGATCGACTAGTCGTATCATAGTGGATTTTTTGCCCACTAGGATCAATTTCATAAAATGTTTGTGGAAATAAAAACACCCGATATAAATTATGATAAAACGTCCGCAATTGTTGTTGATCATGGTGTGTGAGCTGTATACGATCAAAATAGGACTGCCATTGTTCTTGACTGTGAGCAAGGTAAGTCTCTTTGCTTTGGTTTTGTTCTAGTTCCAGGTTATAAGCTGCTTGTTCCGAGCTGATAAAAGATGTCCCAAATCGGATAGTTTGTTTTTTTGTCTGTTCAAAATACAACGGGATCGAGTCGCTATTTTTGTTGGAAACAGCTAACTCATCAATTGTTAAAGGATATTCAAATCTCAATATAAAATAAAAAGAAAAATCAGGATCTTCTGAACCAGCAAAATGTGTGATTTTTCCTTCCACTGTGTAAGGATCTATAACAAAGAGCTGATGGCGTCCCGGAAAGGATAAAAGTAAACCGCTGTCATTTTTGCTGTAATCAATAGATAAGATTCCGCCATACATGCTAGGTATCAATGTAGAACAGATGCCATAACGTAATTGACAGATCGACAGATGAGTCGGGCAAAATATACTTTCTTCTGGGCGGTAAGAACTTTGAGCATGGAAAAGGGTGTTCTCCTGTAGTTTTCCATTGATCGGCGTAAACAGCATATGACTGAAATCACCCATCCAAGGACTTGGTTGATGGGTAAGACGGTAGCCTTGAAAAACGCGGTCATCAGGATGAAACCACCAGCTGCCGTTTTGATCCGTAGTTTGCGGTGCAAAATAATTCATCCCAAAAGGAACGCCAGTATAAGGCTGGCAGTTCCCATTAGAGAAATTTGGCTGATTCGCTGTTGCATGTCTAGTATCTATTTGACCGATATTCATTTTATTTCTCCTTTGTTGATTGTCTTTTGATGAATGAAACTGGAAATTTACTATCGGATGGTCGATCTTTTGTCTCTAACCAAGTGACCAAAGCATCTCCCGCAAGCTTACCTAACTGTTCAAAATCTTGTGCGATGGTTGTCAGTGGCGGGTCAACAAGAGCTGCTGCTTGGATATCATCAAATCCGATAATTGAAAAATCTTCAGGGATATGATAACCATGCTGTCTCAAGAGATTCATGGTCTGGATAGCGACAACATCGTTTTCACAAACAAAAGCAGTTACTTCATACTTAGTGATATAAGAAAGCAATTCATCTAATGTCGCGCTTTTGTCATCCAGTGAAGTGTGGAAAGTCAAACCAGCTTTGTCCAATGCTTCAAGGTAACCAAGGTAACGCTGTCGAACGGATTGTGGATGAGTCTGCGTACCAAACAAATAAGCGATTTTTGAATGACCCTGTTCGATCAAATAAGAGGCAGCAAGCGCACCGCCTTGGAAATTATCGGAAAGAACGGTAGGAAAAGGTAACTCATAGATTTTTTTATCTAATATGACGACAGGGAATTCTTTCAATGAAAGCTCAAAAAGTAAGTCGAGATGTTGTTCTGTATCAAGAGCATAATAAATCAATCCGTCAAATTCATTGATTAGCTCTTTTGCTGTTTTATTTTGTAGAAAGTCAAGCGTCGTCATCATGACATCAATCTGTTTATCTTGCATCACAGGGTTCAATCCCTTGCTAAAATCACCAACAGACAAATCAGCGACATATGGAAGAAGAAACAGAATCCGTCGTGTTTTTGTAGGAGAAGCAAGCATCTGTTCCGGAGAAGCGGATTTAACGAAACTGCCTTTCCCGCGAACGCGATAAATAAGTCCTAATTGCTCTAATTCAGTCAATGCACGTTTGGAAGTGATTCTGCTTACTTTATAGGTACGTGAAAGTTCTTTTTCAGTTGGTAGTTGGCTGTCTACAGGTAATTCACCAGTTAAAATAGCCGTTTGCAAATCATTAAATATTGTCTGGTACAATGGTTGATTCATATAAACACCTCTTAATGATATATCATATTTAAATAATACCATAATGGATGAAAAAGTAAATAAAAAGATATTTTTTGAAAGCGTAGACATAATTGGTTGTATGAAGTATAATCTTTAAAGATATATCAAATAGAAAGAAGGTTTTGTTAGTGGTTTATAAAGATATACCAAAATCGGTGCAGAAATTTATGGAAGATATCACACAAAAATGTGGGGATATCCATGCGGACTGGGCAAAGAATTTTACAGCAGCATTTGCCAATACTCTGTTGACAACAGTCAAAAAGCAAAATGACGGAACCACCTTTTTATTGACGGGAGACATTCCAGCGATGTGGTTAAGAGACTCTACTGCACAAGTTCGTCCTTATTTAGTGATTGCAAAAGAAGATGAGGAATTAGCTGACATGATCAGCGGGTTAGTCAAAAAGCAATTTTTTTATATCAATATCGATCCATATGCGAATGCCTTCAACGAGGAAGCTAACGGTGCTGGCCACCAAACAGATCATACAAAAATAAACGATTGGATCTGGGAAAGAAAATATGAAATTGATTCTTTATGCTACCCAATACAGTTGGCCTATCTTCTTTACAAAAATACAGGAAAAACTGATCAATTCAATCAATCTTTTATTGAAGGTATCAAAAAAATCTTGGACGTGTTCAAAACAGAGCAAGACCATGAACACTCTCCTTATACATTTGTACGAGACACGACAAGAAAAGAAGATACGCTGATCAATGACGGGCGAGGTGCAAAAACAGCTTTTACAGGAATGACATGGTCTGGTTTCCGTCCTAGCGATGATGCTTGCCGTTATGGATATCTGGTACCATCCAATATGTTTGCGGTGGTCGTGTTAAGTTATGTGGAAGAAATTTTTCAAACGATACTCGATGATAAAGAAATTGTACAGCAAACACAGAAATTGAAGAAAGAGATCCAAGAGGGGATTCAGAATCACGGACGAACGGTTAATCAAAAAGGGCAAACGATTTATGCATATGAAGTAGATGGAATGGGAAACGCCACAGTCATGGATGACAGTAATGTGCCCAATCTGATCGCCGCACCTTACTTGGGATATTGTTCTGAACAAGAGGAAGATTATCTGCAAACAAGAAGAACATTGTTGAGTAAAGAAAATCCATATTTCTATGAAGGAAAGTACGCAAAAGGAATTGGATCCTCCCATACGCCAGAAAAATACGTTTGGCCGATTGCATTAGCTATGGAAGGAATGACAACGTCAGACAAATCTGAAAAAGAGCGGATATTGAATTTACTTGTAGCAACTGACGCAGGAACACACCTTATGCATGAAGGATTCGATGTGAACAATCCTGAAAATTATACGAGAGAATGGTTTTCTTGGGCAAATATGATGTTTTGCGAATTAGTCATGGATTACTTTGATATTAGAGTAGAAAAGTAGGAGGTATCGTAAATGAAAAAGAAAGTATATATCATTTCTCATAGCCACTGGGATCGTGAATGGTACATGGCTTACGAACAGCATCACATGCGGCTGATTGAATTGATAGACGATCTACTAGAGCTATTTGAAGTTGATCCGTCCTTCAACAGTTTTCATTTGGATGGGCAAACGATTATTTTAGATGACTATCTTCAAGTAAGGCCAGAAAAAAGACAGGCAATCCAACAAGCAATCAATGAAGGAAAATTGAGAATTGGACCATTTTATATCTTGCAAGATGATTTTCTTATCAGTTCGGAATCGAACGTGAGAAATATGCTGATTGGCATGGAAGAAAGCCGTAAATGGGGAACCCCTGTCATGTTAGGCTATTTTCCCGATACATTTGGAAATATGGGACAGACGCCTCAATTAATGAAACAAGCTGGTATTTCAGCAGCAGCGTTTGGCCGTGGTGTAAAACCAATTGGCTTTGATAATCAAGTTTTGGAAGCAGAAAACTATTCTTCCCAATACTCAGAAATGTGGTGGAAAGGACCTGATCAAACAGCAATCTTTGGTCTGCTATTTGCCAATTGGTATAGCAACGGGAATGAGATTCCAGTAGAAAAAGAAGCAGCTCTTGCCTTTTGGAAGCAAAAATTAGCGGATGCAGAACAATATGCCTCTACGAACCACTTATTGATGATGAATGGTGTTGATCATCAACCGGTACAAAAAGATATATCAAAAGCAATCCATCTCGCAAATGAACTGTTTCCAGATTACGAGTTTATTCATTCTAATTTTACTGACTATCTGGAAGCAGTTCAAAAAGATGTGCCAGAAGACTTAGGCTCAGTAGAAGGAGAATTGACAAGTCAAGAAACGGATGGCTGGTATACTTTAGCCAATACAGCATCTGCTCGGGTTTACTTAAAACAATGGAATACCAAGGTCCAGCGACAGCTAGAAAATATTACAGAACCACTTGCGACGATGGCTTATGAAGTGAGTGGAAACTATCCCCATGATCAATTAGATTATGCTTGGAAGACATTAATGCAAAATCATCCTCACGACAGTATTTGCGGTTGTTCAGTCGATTCTGTCCATCGGGAAATGATACCTCGTTTTGAAAAAGCAGATGAAGTTGGAAAGTATCTTGCACAAGATTCCTTAGAACAGCTGACCGCAGCAATCGATACGACCGGATTCCCAAAAGACAGCTTTCCATTTGTCATTGTAAATACTGCAGGAATGGATAAAACTGGTGAAGCAGAAATAACCATCGAATTAGAAAGAAAAAGATTCGCTGAAGGAATACCTGAACAACTATATCAAGAGTTAGAAAATTTGCCTAAACGTAAGTATCATGTAGAAACAAAAAGTGGGGCCACTATACCAGCTATTTTATCTGAAGAAACTGTCCAATTTGGTTATGATTTGCCGAAAGACCGTTTCCGTGTGCCATATATGGTAAAAATGATCAAAGTGACTTTACCATTAGAAAACATGCCAGCATTTTCTTGGGAAACATTCGCGCTTGTAGAAGGGGAAGCGAAAGCAGAAGAAAAGGAAACAATGATTCATCAGAGTGGACGAATCATCGAAAACGGCCCTCTACATTTGACGATTGAAAAAAATGGTACCATTACAATGGAAGATCGCAAAAACAAACGAAAGTTGAATAATCTGCATATTTTTGAAGATATCGGCGATATAGGAAATGAGTATATCTTTAAACAACCTTTCTATGATCAGCCAATCCTATCCAGTAACAAAGAAAACTCTGAAGTAAAAGTATTAGTAGATACACCGGAAATAGCAAAAATAAGTATTCTACAGGAAATGGAAATCCCTGTTTCTGCAGACGAGCGTTTAGAAAAAGAACAGCAGATGGTTGTGGAATTTCGTTATCGAAAAGCAGAACGATCCAAAGAAAAACGAATCCTTCAAATAAAAACAATCATGACAATCAGAAAGGATAGTAAAAAAATCGACTTTGAAACGACTCTCGACAATCAGATGAAAGATCATCGCTTACGTGTCTTGTTTCCTACAAAGTTACATGTGGAACATCACGAAGCAGATAGTATTTTTGAAGTGGTGAAGCGCCCAAACCATGTGTCTAAAAGTTGGGAAAACCCCACGAATCCGCAACATCAGCAAGCATTTGTCAATATTCATGATGAAGAGTACGGTGTAACAGTCGGAAACTTTGGTTTGAATGAATATGAAGTAACAGAAGACGGGCAAATCGCAGTGACGCTACTTCGCAGTGTGGGAGAACTAGGTGATTGGGGATATTTTCCAACACCAGAAGCACAGTGTTTAGGTGAGCATCGGTTCAATTACAGCATTGAACTACATGGACCAGAAGAAAAATTCTCTACTTATTTGCATGCATACGCAGCACAGATTCCTTTTTCCACTCAACAAATCAAACATCATGAAGGAACATTGATTTCAAAACAACAATATTTAACGATAAAAAGTGAAACGTTTGCAATTACAGCTTTGAAACGCAGCAAATTTAGTGATAAAGTAGTAGTAAGAGGTTTCAATATGTCTAGTCATTTAGAAAAATTGGAAATAACTAAAGACAATGGAAAAACTGTCATATTGAATCTGCTTGAAGAACCAACGAAGCAAGCGGTTGTCCCAATAATCCAACCTTATGAGATTCGGACAATCGGATTCGAGGAGGAAAACGAATGTATGGCGGAATAGAAGCAGGCGGAACAAAATTTGTGTGTGCGGTTTCAGATGGTGGAGAAATTTTAGAAAAATTAAGTATCCCTACCACAACACCAGAAGAAACATTGGATCAGGTATTTGAATTTTTTGATCGTTATGAATTGAAGGGAATCGGGATTGGCTCATTCGGCCCGATTGGTATCGACAAAACAAAAGATAATTACGGATACGTTTTGGCAACTCCCAAAAAAGGGTGGGCACAATTCGATTTTCTTGGCACAATCAAGGAACGCTACAATATTCCTGCTGCTTGGACAACGGATGTCAATGCTGCTGCATATGGGGAATTGAAGCAAGGAGCAGCACAAGGAAAAAATAGTTGTATTTACCTTACCGTGGGAACAGGAATCGGTGCAGGTGTCGTGATCAATGAAGAAATTTTTTCAGGGATCGCACATCCTGAAATGGGACATATTTGGGTGAAACGCCATCCAGATGACCATTATGAAGGTACTTGTCCTTATCATAAAGATTGTTTAGAAGGATTAGCAGCAGGACCGTCTATTGAGGCACGCACAGGGATCAAAGGGCAAGATCTGCCGCAAGATCATCCTGTTTGGGCTATTCAGGCTTATTATATTGCTCAAGCACTGATCAACTATACGTTGACGTTAGCACCTGAAAAGATTATTTTAGGCGGTGGGGTAATGAATCAGGATCATCTCCTTCAAAAAATCCGTCAGCAATTTGTTGAATTGATGGGTGGTTATATGGAAACACCTCAAGTAAGTGAATATATCGTTCGTTGGGGACTGCCGAATGAAAGTGGGATTATCGGTAGTTTGCTGTTAGCAGAACACGAACATCAAAAGTAAGCAGACAAATTACACAAAAAGAACAGAGTCTTATCATTATCTGCTGATAAGACTCTGTTCTTTTTTATTTCTATTCCCATAATCCAGGTAAAGCTTTACCGACTATTTTTTCTTGAGTAAATGGATGGATCATGTGCAGTTCTAATGCATGGAGCATCAGTCGTTCAGCAGTTCTATTTTGGTAGAGAGGGTCTCCAACGATCGGATGTCCCTTATGAGCTAAATGAACTCTGATCTGGTGTGTACGTCCGGTTTCCAAAACACAATAGACTTGTGTTTGTTCAGAAAGTACTTTGTTGACAGTGACATGTGTCAAGGCGCTCTGACCATTTTTATCATCTACGACCCTTTTTCTCCGATCATGGCGATCTCGTCCAATTTTATTGGTGATGGTCATATCTTTGGCAATTTCTCCCCATACGATGGCTTGATATCTCCGATAGATCATTTTTTGTTCCAACATTCTTCCAAGTATCGGCAAGACAAATGGATTTTTTGCAAATAAAACGGCACCGCTTGTTTCTTTGTCCAAGCGATGGACAACGTAAGGTCGTTGCTGTTTAGTGTCGAGATAAGCAGCTAAATGATTGAGCAAGGTACTGTTTTCTGTCGGTTCATTTGGATGAGTCTTCATTCCTGCAGGCTTATCCACTATAATCAAATGCTCGTCTTCATATAAAACGCGGATGTGCGCCGCATCTCCAAGCTGGACTTCTTGATAATTATAATCTGTTTCTTCGAATAACAATGTGACCTGGTCATTGCCCTTTACTTCATGATGGAACAAAGCAGGTTGTTGATTGATCCAAACGTTTTTACGTATACGCAAAAAGTGTCGAACCTTTCTAGGAACTAACCATTCCTTTTCAAGCAAGTCGCGAATTGTTGTTTCAGGATGGTTCATAGGTAAAGTGATCGTGATTTTCACAAGTGTACTCCTTTCAGTGCAATTGCAGACTAATTGTACCATTTTTAAAACATATTTAAGAAAAAACTTACATTTTTCTGTTCATTCTTATGTTACTCTACTTGCACTAACGTAAAAAAACATATTGAACTACAACTTAAGCAGGAAGAAAACACTCTTTCACTATGGTAAAATAAGACGATTGAATCAAATAGACAGGAGAAGAAGCAAATGGATTTTCAAAGCGTTTTAGAAAAGATAAAAGCTGCTTTGATCAGTTTTTGGCGTTGGATCAGACCATATCTCGGACAATTCCATCGATGGCGAAAGCGCATCTGGAAAAAATATCATGTGAACAAATTGATTTTGCTGATTGGTTTGATCTGTGTCTTAGTGACAAGTATCTACCTCTTTATTTTAGCAAAACAAGCAAATGTCGAAACGTTAAAATCAGGATTAAGCCAATCGACAGTCATTTATGATAAGAAAAACGAAGAAGCTGGCACACTGTACGCCCAAAAAGGAACATATGTAGAATTAAACGCGATTTCTCCCTATATCCAAGATGCAGTAATCTCGACAGAAGATAGGAATTTTTACGAGCATCACGGGTTTGATATCAAAGGGATTGCCCGTGCAGCAGTCCGAATGGTCTTGTCTGGCGGAACATCAGGGGGCGGAGGAAGTACGATCACTCAGCAGCTTGCCAAAAATGCGTATCTGACATTAGACCAAACGTTTGATCGAAAAGCGAAGGAATTATTTTTGGCAATCGAGATCGAAAAGAAGTACAGCAAAGAAGAAATCTTGACCATGTATCTTAACAATGCCTATTTTGGCAACGGGGTATGGGGTGTCCAAGACGCTTCCAGAAAGTATTTTGGAGTAGATGCAACGAATGTTACGCTGTCTGAGGCTGCTACTTTGGCAGGAATGCTGAAAGGTCCTGGTATTTATAATCCGATCGATCACCCAAAAAATGCGAATGATCGGAAAAACACAGTACTAAGTGTAATGGAAGAAAACGGAAAAATCACAAAAGAACAAGAACAAGCAGAAAGCCAGACAGATATCAGCGCGTATCTTAATGACACATATGATAATTCAGATTCTGGTTATCGTTATCCTTATTATTTTGATGCAGTGATCGATGAAGCAGTTAACGAGTATGGTCTTGATGAAGAAGATGTCATGAATAAAGGCTATAAAATCTATACAGCTTTAGATCAGGATTATCAAAAGCAATTAGAAGCTACTTATCAAAACAGTGCATTATTCCCAGCAAATGCTTCAGATGGTGCCATGGTCCAATCTGCTTCAGTAGCTTTAGATCCGAATACAGGTGGTGTACAAGCACTAGTAGGACGAAGAGGAGATCATGTCTTTAGAGGATTCAGCTTTGCTACACAGATGCGCCGTTCACCAGGATCAACGATCAAACCATTAAGCGTATATACACCAGCACTGGAAGCTGGATACAAGCCTTCCAGTATCTTGAAAGACGAACCGCAAAGTTATTACGATGCGCATAATTTTGACGGGACATACCAAGGAGAAGTACCGATGTATCAAGCTGTTGTACAAAGTTTGAATTTGCCCGCTGTATGGCTTTTGCATGAGATCGGTTTACAAAAAGGATATGATAAAGCAGAAGAATTCGGCCTGCCTTTAGCAAAATCTGATAAGTATTATGGCTTAGCCCTTGGTGGACTGGAAAAAGGAGTATCTCCATTGATCATGGCGGGTGCTTACAGTGCATTTGCCAATGATGGTCAGATGTATACGCCGCATCTTATCACGAAAATCGTTGATTCGACTGGAGCGGTGATCGTCGATAACACAAACAAAAAACCAAAACAGGTCATATCAAAGGAAACAGCCGATGAAATGACCAGCATGCTTCTTGGTACATTTTCAAATGGAACAGCGGCTGCTGCGAATCCTGCAGGTTATACGATAGCAGGGAAAACAGGAACCACAGAAACTAATTTCGATGCCACAAAAGCAAATGACCAATGGATGATCGGTTACACGCCAGACGTAGTGATTTCGACATGGATGGGTTACGAAGAATCCAGCAAGCTGCACTATTTGGAAGGGACAAGTGGAAATGTTGTCGGGAAAGTCTTCAAATCAGCGGCAGAAGGCATCCTTCCGTATACTTCAAAAACAGGATTTAGTGTAGCAGATGCCTATGCCACAGGAGGACAAGTGGTAGCTGCAGATCAAGTTGGAAACACAGGAAATTCTAATGGAGAGTCTGGAAATTGGCAAGATAACTTGAATCAATATGGTGAACAAGCAAAAGAAGGGCTGAAAAACTTCGGCGATATGGTGAAAGAAGGCGTTCAGGGAATTGGTGAAGCGGCTAAAGACCTCTGGCGGAAATATCAAGGAGAGTAGACCCTTTGAAAACGAATAACCCCATGTTACAATAGAGAGTAACTACTAAAAGAAAAGAGGGCATAACATGTCAAACATCTACGATAGCGCGAATCAAATCGAACGTGAGATCCGTGAATTACCAGAATTCAAAGCGTTGAAAGAAGCGTACGAGAAAGTACAAGCAAACGAAGAAGCACACAAACTGTTCAAAGACTTCCAAGCGATGCAAATCGAATTACAAGAAAAACAAATGAGTGGACAAGAATTCAGCGACGAAGATGCAATGAAAGCACAAGAAATGGCTGTGAAAATCCAATCAGAAGAAGTAATCAATGACTTGATGCAAAAAGAGCAAGGCTTCAGTACAATCATCAATGACTTGAACCGTATCATCATGACACCAGTTCGCGACCTTTACAGCGAATAAAACTATTTTATGAAACAACAGAGGGTGTGAAAGAGACGTTCGGCCTTGAGCGATGACAAAATTGCTTCTTATTGCCGATAGGCTATCTCTTGAACACCGTTTACCAAGAGGTCGTGAGCCTACCGTTTAGCTCTGAGTTACAAGGAACAATTTCAAAAAACAGCTTCTCATGTTTGATGAATATTGTGACTTGTGACCGAGGAGTTGGCAGGAGAACACCTTTTATTCAAAAATAGGAGCTACGACAAAAGTCTTGTCATAGCTCCTATTTTTTTGTCATTCATTTTTCAAGCGGTAGAAATAGCCTTTTTGAGCTAACAGTTCTTCGTAAGTACCTATTTCAACGATTTTTCCTTCATCGATCACAACGATTTTATCTGCCTCTTTGATCGTTGAAAGCCGATGAGCCACAATAAAAGTAGTGGGTGTTTCTGTCAGGTAATTCAGGGCCTGCTGGATTTTTTTCTCTGACTGGTTATCTAAAGCTGAGGTTGCTTCATCTAGCAAAATGATTTTTGGCTGACGTATCAACGCTCGTGCAATGGAGATACGTTGCTTTTGGCCACCAGACAGCTTGTTGCCATGTTCGCCTACTAAGGTATCCAGACCATCAGGGAGCTGGTCAATCAGTGAAGAAAGTTGCGCAGCTTCGATGACTTCATCTAAACGTTCTTTTGATACGTTTTTCAAGCCATAAGTGATGTTCTCTTTGATCGAAGCGGAGAACAACAAAGTGGTTTGAGGAACAACGGCTAAATAATTACGCACACTTCGCATATCCAATTCATCCAAAGGCTGATTATCTAGGAAAATCCTCCCTGAAGACGGCTGGATAAATCCAATCAATAAGTTAAGGAGTGTAGATTTTCCAGAACCAGATGGCCCAACAAAAGCAATTGTTTCTCCAGCTTTCACCTCTAGAGAAAAATGATCGATAATCGGCTTGAGTGAGTCCGGGTAATGAAAAGAAACATCCTCAAAACGAAAATTTCCATCCAAATGTTGGATTTTTTTCTTACCGTGATAAGTTTCTACATCGCCAGCAATCAACAGTTCGCCAATAGAAGTGATAGATTCCATGCCTTTTGAAATCGTAGGAATCAGCGTGATCATTCCAGAAACGGAATTGACGATCGTCGTGAAATACGTCTGATACATCACGACATCGCCGGGTTGGATGCGCCCTTGTAAAGCTAATATCCCAGTGAAAATCAAACAAATCAGCTGAAATATCTGAAAACTAGCCCAGCTGACTGATCCGAAAACAGATTGCAGGATATCTAAGTGGAATCCTTTTTCATAGATTTGAGTAAAATGCTTATTTAAGCGAGTTGTTTCGTGCTTTTCTAACCCATGAGCTCGAGCAATCGGTGCTAATTCGATCACTTCGATCACTTTTGCAGAGGTTTCTTCCATTTCTTGTCGGAAGTCTGAGTTGGACTGTCTGATCCTTTTACGGAAAAAGAGAGTAACGAATGCGGCGAGAGGAACAGTCAATAAGAAAAACATGAAAACAACAGGACTTCTATAAAGCGTGATACCTAAAGCCACGAATAAATTGACAGCAATGTTCAATCCACTGACAAATACTTGAGAGGACAACGTTTGGATAGCTTCTACATCACGGATGATCTTTGACTGGATCCGGCCAGATTGCAATTCTTTTTGATAAGGAATAGAAAGTTCTTGGATTTTCTTGATAAGGGTCGCTCTTAGTCCAGCTTCTACTTGACGGATCGAAGTGCTATGGTATTTTACATGAAAATAATTCGTCAATATATTTTGACCAATCAGACAAGCCATCAAAAAAGCGTTGAAATAAATGGCCTGCAACTGAGAAGAATCTTTCGATGAAGCTGCATTGATTACATTGGCAATAGCGATCGGCATTAACCAAGATGGAAGATGTTTGATAATAAAAAAGAGTCCTGACATGGCAAAACGCCAATAATTTCCCTGATAAAGATGCAGCAATGTCTGAAAAGCATTTGCATGATATTTTTGATAACTTTTCTGTATTCGTTCCTCCATAATCTTCTCCTTAACAATCTTGGTAAATAAACTGCAAGTGTTCTATTGCTTCAGGAACATAAATCTCAGGAGTAGCTTCAAGAGTGGCGTACATTAGAGGACGCTCATATTTGATATAATGCAGTACCGGGCGGAAATCTAAACAGCCCTTGCCAACAGGTACCATGCGGATCTTTCCATTTTCCATGATATAGTCTTTGAGATGAAGCGCTGTAATATAACCATGTAAATTGTCCAAGGCACCTCGGATCACTTTTTCCTGATCAGCATGATTTTCTTTATGCATCAAATTCGCACAATCTAAAATGATTTTTAAATTTGGTGAAGCTACTTCATCGATTAAACGTTTAGCTAACTGATAGTTATAGATTGGATGATTGATCCCTACTTCAACAGCAACAGTTACGCCAAAATTTTCTGCATGAGCGACTAATTCAATGATAGAATTTCTGGCGATCTGATAAGCTTCTTCAGTAAAATTTTCTTTTGTGTAACCGACAGAGACACTACCGGTTTCCGTAGCAATCATCTTGGCTTGATAGGCAGAGCACAGAGCAATTTGCTGTTTGAAAGTTGCCAATGCTTGTGCACGAACTTCTTGATTTTTGCTGGATAGGTTGATATAGCATCCTAAAATGGAAAGTTCGATATTGTTTTTTTGGAAGTATTCACCAAAATAGGCAGCACTCCCAAGTGTCATGTCAGTTAATTTAAGTTGTTCAGGAAATGCTTTTTGTGGTGCAAATTGGATATGGGACAAGTGAAGCTGTGATACTTTTTGAACGATTTCTTCACGATTTCGAACATCTAAATCGTGGGCACGGATGCCTAAATTTAATGGAAACATCTCAAACTCCTTTTTGTAAATAATTAGCAAGAGGCAGACGGGATTCTTTTATCAATTCAACAATTATTCGGGCAACTTTATCAGCGCCTTCTGGACTAAAGTGGGTATTGTCCTTTAGTCCTTCTGGGTAATTTTTACAAGTATCAGGCATAAGATGCAGGTAGAATTTTTTTGTCTCTTCTTTTGAGAAGGTCTGGAACAATTCTTGTGATCTTGAGAACACATCTAAAAGAGGAATATGGTGTTTCTCAGCAAATGCACGCATCGCTTTTGGATAGTCTCCAAGTATATCTGGATTCAATGTTCCGTTTTCTAAGTAATCTCGTCGCGTCACAGATGTCAGCAAGACCATTTGGACGTTCGCTTTTTTTGCGCATTCAAAAAATATCTGCAGATTTTTTAAATAGCTACCGAAGGGAAGCGTACCTCTTTCTTCTTGGATTTTCTGGTCGTTATGTCCAAATTGTACAAATAAGAAATCATTCGGCTGAAACTGTGAAGCTAGACGGGCTAACCTTCCTTCCTGGATAAATGATTTGGTGCTACGTCCATTCTTTGCTTGGTTATTGATCTGGATCTCGGGTGAAAAATAAGCAGAGATTTTTTCTCCCCAACCTGTCTCGGGACGCTTGTTTTCATCTTTTTCTGCCGCAGTAGAATCACCGGCAATATGGATAGTAGGCATGTCATCTCTTCTTTCATAAAGGTTTATAGGCAATGAAGCAGAACAGCAAGAGAAGAAGACGGAGCAAATTTGGTCCGTCTTCTTCTCTAAAACGCGGATAAACGGATTCCGTTATTTCGCTATCCTGTTTTTGATTCGTTACTGTTACTATTAATCAATTAGGCAAAAAAGCCAAAGTAATTTTTAGCATTTGTATAACTAATCGCTTGAACTAGACTTCCTAAAAGTTGTTCATCTTCAGGTGCTTCTCCTCGCATGACCATTTCGCCTAAAAATTCACAAAGAACACGACGGAAATATTCATGTCTAGTGTAGGACAGGAAACTTCTTGAATCTGTCAGCATGCCGACAAAATTCCCCAAAGCACTACCATCAGCAAATTGTGTTAATTGATCGCGCATACCAGCTCGAGTATCGTTGTACCACCATCCAGAACCTAACTGCAGTTTTCCATTCTGTTCTTTTTGGAAACAGCCCATCAAAGCTAAAATCGCAGGATAGTCATTCGGATTCAATGAATAAAGGATCGTCTTTGGCAACTGATCCGTTTCTTCTGCACGATTCAATAATTTTTGCAGAGGAATAGTCAAAGAAAGATCATTCATTCCATCATAGCCGGTATCGGGCCCTAATTTTTCCAACATTTGTGTATTACAGTTACGATAAGCATGGATGTGCAGCTGCATCGTCCAATTATGAGAATGATAGAAGTGGGTCAAATGTATCAGTGTTTCTGTACGATAAGCATCGATTTCATCTGAAGATAATAGTTTGTTAGCTCGTGCTTTTTGAAAAATCTCTTCTAATACTGTTTCATCCGCTTCATTATAGCGTAAGATGTCTAAAGCGTGGTCGGAAACACGACATCCATGTTGATGGAAGTATTCTATCCGCTGCCCTAAGACTTCTATCAGTTCTTGATAGGTGGTGATCGTTTGGTCAGCTGCTTCTTCCAGTAGTGTGACCCATGCATTAAATCCTTCTTTTTCAATATTGAGTGCTTTATCTGGACGGAATGAAGGGAGAACCTTCAAATCTGGTTCTTCATGAGCAAGCAACTGATGATAGTGCAAGTCGTCTGCGGGATCATCTGTTGTACAAATCACTTCTACATTCGATTTTTTTGCGATTTCCCGACGGCGAAAATCAGGAGCTGCTAAAATTTCATTTGCTTGTGTCCAAATTTTCTCTGCATTTTCTTCATTTATCAACAAGTCAATACCGAAGAAACGCTTCAATTCAAGATGTGACCAACTGTAAAGCGGATTTCCGATAATTTTTGGTACGGTTTGACACCAAGCTAAAAATTTTTCAAAATCAGAAGCATTTCCTGTGATTTTTTCTTCAGGCACGCCACAAGCTCGCATCAAGCGCCATTTGTAATGATCGCCTCCCAGCCAAGCTTCTGTCAGATTGCTGAAATTGTTGTTTTCGTAAATTTCTTTTGGATCTAAGTGACAGTGATAATCAATAATGGGCATGTTTTTTGCGTAGGAATGGTAAAGCTTTTTCGCCCAATCGTCTTTTAATAAAAAATCATCAGATAAAAACATAAATCTTCCTTCTTTCTTTTTATACTGTTTTATGAAAATCAAAGTGTTACTCCGTTTTTAAAAATGGCAATTTCTCGAACGTCATTTTGTTCATTTTTCGTTTCTTCTCCACTAGCTACAGCGATGATTTTTTGAACAAACGATTCTAAGATTACTTCCATTGGTTGTTCTAATAAGACGCCTGCATTAAAATCCATCCAATGACTTTTACGTTCAAAAAGAGTCGTATTTGTAGATACCTTGACCGTTGGGACATATGAGCCAAACGGAGTTCCTCTTCCTGTGGTAAACAAGACCAACTGGCAATCGGATGAAGCAAGAGCAGAAGCAGCTACAAGATCATTTCCGGGAGCTTGCAACAAGCTAAGCCCTGGTTTTCTGATTTTCTCGCCATATTGCAGCACATCAACGACAGGAGAGTTTCCTGATTTTTGTGTGCAGCCTAATGATTTGTCTTCTAATGTAGTGATTCCACCTGTTTTATTGCCAGGAGATGGGTTTTCGTAAACTGGTTCCCCGTAAGACAAGAAATACTGTTTGAAGTCATTGATCAAGTCAACGATTGAGTCAAAAACTTCTTCATTTTCCGCTCGTGCCATCAATACTTGTTCTGCACCAAACATTTCTGGCACTTCTGTTAAGATCGTGCTGCCTCCTTGAGCAATCAAGTAGTCAGAAAATGCACCAAGTAAAGGATTAGCAGTTATTCCCGATAGACCATCAGAACCGCCGCATTTCAAACCGACATTCAACTTAGAGAGTGGGACTGGTATGCGCTGGTCATTTTCCGCCGCTGTTAAAAGCTCTTCTAATAGAGCCACACCTTGTTCGATCTCATCGTAAACATCTTGAGCCACTAGAAATTTCACTCGTTCTTCATCATATTCACCTAAAATTTTTTTGAATTCAGGAACTGTATTGTTCTCACAACCTAATCCAAATACTAAAACTCCTCCGGCATTGGGATGATTTACTGCGTCCGCTAAAATTTCTCGAGTATTTTGATGATCTTTTCCAAGCTGCGAACAGCCATAAGGATGCTTTAAAATCGTAATATGGTCAAACTGTCCCAGATCTGGATGTTTTTCCTTGAACTGTTTGACGATCAGTTCAGCAATGCCATTCACACACCCAACGGTAGGTACTAAAAACAAATCATTACGAATCCCTACTTTTCCATTTTTTCGCAAGTAACCTTGAAATGTTCGGTTCTCAAAAGGGTAATGACTTGGATGGACATCTTTTTCATATCGATAATCCAATTCACCAGAAAGATTGGTTTTTACATTATGAGTGTGCAGCCATTGACCGGCAGTTACGTCTGTCGTCACATGACCGATTGGATAGCCATATTTGATCACGTTGTCTCCAGCTTTCAAATCACCCAATGCAATCTTATGTCCTTGCGGGATATCTTCAAGAGTGGTGATCGTTTGCTGATCAATCGTCAGTTGTGTTTGTTTTGGAATAGGTGTTAATGCGACGACCACACTGTCTCGTCGATTTAATTTCATTGTTGGTTGAAGGGTTTCAAGCATGGACCATCGTTCCTTTCATTTCTTGTAATACTGACCGGACACCTTTTTGATCGATCTTTGCAGCTATTTCTTGAACTGTATCTGTCACATTCGGTATTTGAGACAAATCTTCTCCCCAAAGCGCAGCGTTTTGCAATAATCGAGGAATAGCTGTTCCATTATCAGACCAAGCATCAGTAAATTCGCTTATCGTCTTTTCATCATCATGTGGCTTTACTTGATCGCCTCGATACATAAGAAGTAGCGCAGCTAGTGAAACAGTGATTAACGGTGGTACCTGATTTTGTTCTTCGATATACTTCTTGAACACTGGAAGCAGACGGGTGCTGAACTTTGAAACACTATTTAATGAAATCGCTTCTAATTTGTGATGGGCAAAAGGATTCAAGAAACGTTCTTTGATTTGGTCAGCATAAATGGCTAATTCATCTTTAGGTAAAGAAAGCATAGGAATCAATTCTAGATTGAATAACTGATCAACATATGCGGAGAATAAAGGATCTTTCATTACTTCTTCTACAGTTTCCAATTCCGCCAACAAAGCAAGAGGGACCATCGCTGTATGCGGTCCATTAAGCAAATGCACTTTACGTTCACGATAAGGAGTCATATCATCTGTGATGATGACATTCAAGCCAGCCTGTTTGAATGGTAGTTGATTCTCCAATTCTTTAGGCCCTTCGATCACCCAAAGCATGAATGGTTCTGCTTTGACCATCAATTGATCTTCATAGTTATGCCGTTGATTGAAAACACCTGCATCTTCGCGAGGATAACCTGGGACGATGCGATCAACTAAACTACAACAGAAAACATTTTCTTTTTCTAACCACTCAACAAAAGCAGGTTCTAAATCCCATTTTTCTGCGTAGCGTAAAATGATTTCTTTTAGACGTTCGCCGTTTCTGTCAATCAGTTCGCAAGGAATGATGGTAAAGCCAGCTTTGTTTAATTTGAAACGTCGGTATAAAAAGGCTGTCAGTTTGCCCGGGAAGCTCTGTGGGGGAGTATCTGTTAAATTATCAGTCTCCACGAATTGGATTCCTGCCTCTGTTGTATTGGAGACGATATAGGCCAAGTCGTCATTTTCTGCTAGAGATAGATAAGCATCCCATTCATCATAAGGATTGATCATTTGTTCTACTACGGTGATAATCTCGGAAGTATCAACGATTTCGCCATTGCTGAGTCCTTGTAAAATGACCGTATATAAATTATCTTGCTGGTTCATCATATTCCCAAGACCTTGTTCTAAAGGTTGAATGATTGCAACATTACCTTTAAACAATTGTTGGTTATTCAGCTGCTGAATCTGCCAATCAATAAATCCACGCATAAAATTGCCTTCGCCAAACTGAAGAACTTTTACGGGTGCTTCGTTTTTTTTCACTAATTCTTTTGTCAGTTTTTTCATATAAACTTCCTTTCTGTGTTATGCACACGTTAACATTTTTATATAAAATTACTTGTAGTTTACAAGTAATTGATCGACTCACGAAGCATCAACAAGGTGGAGAGCTCAATTTTAGATTGTTCGATCGTCCTGCCTTCAATCAAATCTAGTAAAAGCTTTGTTCCTTCTTGACACATTTCTTTCAAAGGCTTACGTACGGTGGTAAGCGGCGGATTGAGATAGGAGACGACTGGAGAATCATCGAACCCGATCAGAGAAATGTTCTGGGGAACACGGAGGCCAGCTAAATGTACAGCTCTCAATGCACCAATCGCTATGTCGTCGTTGCCGCAAAAAACCAGAGTAGGCAGGTCAGAAAGTGATAATAGGTATTCCATGTTTTGGAGGCCGCTTTCTAAGCTGTAATCTCCTGTTAAAAAATAGGCTGGATTGACAGGGATGCTCGCTTTTTTTAGACTTTTCAATACCCCTTTTTCCCGTTCTTTTGTCGAACGAAAATTTTTCTTTCCGCCAATATAAGCGATCTTCGTATGTCCGCATCCAATACCGTAATCTACTGCCTGCATAACACCGGCCGCATCATCGGCAGTGACGTTGATAACCGCTGGATCATTGATGTGACGATTGACAACAACGAAAGGAAATTTTTTTTCTTTGAGATAGTCGATGAAAGGCTGATCATCATCACTTTGACTCATAACGATCAGTCCATCGTAGCGTTGCAGGTTGATTTCTGTTAAATCAACAACATCGATACTTTCAACAGATAAACTGTAATTTGTGTCTAATACTGAATGGATGCCTGCAATGGAATCTGCTAGGAAATTTGATGAAGTTCCTTTATGCAAACTTGAGAAAAATAGTCCGATTAGATATTTTTTTTGATTCACTAAACCTTTTGCACTATAGTTTGGCGAATAATTCATTTCCTTAGCTAGTTGTCGTATTTTTTGTTTTGTTTCATTTTTTATTAAACTGCTGTTATTCAAAGCACGAGAAACTGTCGTATGAGAAACGCCAGCTGCTTTAGCGATATCTTTGATCGTTACCATTCCATCATTTTCCTTACTTTTTCACTTTTTGTTAACGCATTCATCATATTACGATAACTACGATAAGTCAATAGATCTTTGATATGAAAAGATTGCACACGTTAAAAATTACTTGGATTTTTATTTTTAATTATGCTATTCTTGAAAGCGGGGAATGCTCATTTAATTAGATGAGTATCAATTTTACAGAAAAATGAAAGCCTTTTATTTCAAAAGGAGGAGAGGAAGAAAATGAAGAAAAGTACAGTATTTTATAAAATATTTTTACCGATGTTTTTATTAGGAGCCGTACTTGTCATAGGATTTAGTTTATTCATTTACCAGAATACCTATGAATCGATCGAATCGAGTTATTTAACAGACAAAAAGAATTTGCTCAGGCAAGTTAAAACTAACGTTGAATGGAAAATTAGAACGATTGAATATTCGTTTTCTACGTATGGTTCGACCAAAAATTTCTCGGACATATTCAAGCATCCGCTGACATATACAGATTACTCCACTTATTCTGAAATCAGGAAAGAACTAAATTTTATAGAAACGATTGTTATGGATGATAATAATTATGATTTAGTCAGTTTGGCTGGTAAATGGGGAGTAATCAATGGATCGTTGAGTCAACTGACCGAAGAGGAAGTTGAAAAGTATCAACAGAAGTACATAAATAACAAAAATAATTTATTTTGGCAAAAGAAAAACAAAGGAATCGAAATGGTGATTACTTTGCCAATGTTTGAAAAAGAAAAATATGCATTGGGAATTGCTACGATAGAGAAACATACAATAGAACAAGTTGTTGGTGAAAGTGGAGAAGACATACTTTCTATTGAAAACGAAGTTGGCAACCTTTTTACTACTCAGACAGTAAAAAATAAAGAGCAACCAACTGTATTAACGGACGTGGATCTAGATTACAATCAGCTGAAAGTGATAAGAGAAAAAGATAAAACGTATATAGTACTGAAATCAGATTATAATAATTGGATTTACAGATTAGAAGTTGACTCTAGTGTAATTGGCGCAATGATCCGCAATCTGAGAATCGGGCTAGTTGCAGTGTCTTTAACACTGGTAGGATTCATTGGTCTTCTGTCCTACTTATTTTCGGACAGATTTGCCCGTCCGATTTCTCAAATACAGGAACGTCTGAATCTTAAATCAAAAGGATTCAGTGGGAAAGAACTAGATTTGGTCGCTCAATCAGTCAGTCGGATCATAGGAGAAAAAGAAGCGTTAAGTGCACACTTAGTTACCCAAAAGCCACAACTGGAAACGCTATTTGTACTTAGTTTATTTAGAAATCGAGTAGAAAGGCGAGAACTAGATCAGCGGTTGCAGCAATTTGGATATAGTTCTCAAAATGACTGTTATTACACAGCTTTGGTACAAATCGATCTGTTAGAAGATAGTCACGGTGGGGAGCGTGATTTGCTACTTTTAGCGATCAACAACATGATCACTGAAATTGTGCCAAAGGAAAATCGAATGCTGCCGATCGTTTTGAATGAAGAAATGCAAGCCACTATTTATCGAATGGATAAAGATGATGCAGAAGCAAGCAAAAAAGTCATGGAGTATTGCCGACTCATTCAAAAACGTGTAAAAGAATACTTGAATTTAACTATCAGTATAGGCATCAGTAACCGGTTCGAAACGCTGAATGAAAGCAAGCAATCGGTTGATCGGGCAAAAGAAGCCCTGTATTATCGTGTAAATACTGGTCCAAGTTCAATTATTTTTTATCAGGAAATCGTTCCTGCTGCTCATGAAAAAACACTTATTAGATATCCGATAGAAGAACAAAATCGATTGTTTGAAGCCATTCGTTCTGGAAATCAGGAAGTGAAGAATTTAGTACATGAATTGATTGATGCATTGTTTGCACAAAATAAAAATCCTTTGAGTCGGGAAGTAGTTTCGGTCCGCTTGATCAATGAACTCGTTCAATTAGGACAGTTATTGGGAGTAGATTCAAAAAACTTTGATAACATGAAACAAATTTATGTAAAAGCACTGAACAATTATCATCCCAAAGAACTAGAAAAACTTGTTTTAGAACAATTAGTTCTGCCAATCACAGAATGCTCTCAAGCAATCACTGATCATGAATTTAAAAATTTGTCGGAGAATATTATGCATATCGTCTACACAGAATATGATCGTGATCTGTCTTTAGATGTGATCGCTGATAGGTTGCATTATAACCCTAACTATTTAAGTAATGTATTTAAAAAGGAAACAGGAGAAAAATTTGGTGATTTTGTTCAAAATCATCGTTTAGAGGTAGCGAAAAAATGGTTGAAAGAGACTAACCTCTCCGTAAAAGAGATTGCAGAAAGATTGCAATATCGAAATCCGCAAAATTTTATTCGTTTCTTTAAAAAGAAGGAGTCGATTACGCCGGGAGAATATCGAAAAAAATATTTGTGAATCAAGAGGCTGTTTTTCTTGTGGACTGATTCAAGCAATAAAAGAAGTTAGAATAACCCTAGTATTTGTATTTATGGATAGTTAAATTTCAAGGCTAAGCACGCAAAAAGAACTGTGACAAAAGTCTTGTCACAGTTCTTTTTTACGAATAAATGGCGTTCAAGAGACAGCCTATCGACAATAAGGCATAATTTTGTGAAATATGGGAAGCTATTTTTCAAAATCGCTTCTTATTGCTCCTGTGGGTTACTCGTCGCAATGTTTGTGAGAGTTTTTATCATCGCTCAAGGCTGAACGTCTCTTTCACAACCTCTGATACACGGTGTTCCAGGAGTAGATTCTTCGAAAAATAAGCCGAAATTTCACAAAAATTTAAGAAGCAATTTTCGTAAATGCCTTCTTATTTCTTGAAGCTGACCACTTCTGACACAACTACCATTTTGCGTTCAGTACATAATCACCCTTTGACAGAACCTACGAGTGCTCCTTTGACAAAATATTTCTGAACAAAAGGATAAGCAATCAGCATAGGCACTGTTGCAATAACGATAACAGCCATTTTAACTGTTTGTGCTGGTGGAATCACATCAACGGCACTACTTTCTGCTTGCATCCCACTTGATACAATGACGATTTGGCGTAAAAGAATCTGTATCGGCCATTTAGATGAGTCGTTGATATACAAAATAGCAGTCATATAAGTGTTCCAGTAAGTAACAGCATAAAAAAGCGAGATAGTAGCAATAGACGGTAACGCTAATGGCAGCATAATTTTGAAAAATACACCAAAATCTGTGCAACCATCCATTTTTGCTGATTCTTCCAAACTATCCGGCAAGGCTTGGAAAAAGTTTCTCATAATGATCATATTCATTGCATTAACAGCCACAGGCAGGATCATGGCCCAGTAAGAATTGACCAGCCCTAGAGAACGAACAACTAAGAACGTTGGAATCATCCCCCCGCTGAACAACATAGAAAATACAACAAGAAAGTTGACGAAACCTCGACCAAACAAATACTTTCTGGAAAGACCGTAGGCCATCAGTGAAGTTGCACACATACTGACGATCGTTCCGACACCTGTAACACCAATCGAAACAGCAAGTGCTCTAAAAATGGTCGGCGTAGAAAGAATGTAGCGATACGCGTCTAAAGAAAAGGTAGTAGGAAAAAGGATAAACTTTTTCGCGACGACTTCTTGTGTAGAAGCAAAAGATGTAGCGATGATATTTAAAAAAGGAACGATACAGATCAAAGCTAGCAAAATTAGAAACGTATTGTTGAAAAGTGTAAAACTTCTTTCTCCTATAGAGACTTTCTTTTTCATATAGATAGGCTCCTCCTCAAAATAAATTAAATGTTTCTGTTTCTATATGTTCAATTTATCATCGGTGAAAGATTACGTATATAATCATTTCCTATGCTAAGTGTCAGATAGAAAAAAATAGAAGGTTTGCTATGCGTAGTTTATTTGTGAAAAAATACACTTTATCGTTTTGCATAGCACAAAGATCATTGATATGTAAGCGTTTTTACATGCGATAAAAATGATTATATACGTAATTCAGATAGTTATCTATCATGAAGTCATAAGCAGCAAACATTCACAAAACTAAGGAGGGGCTTATGGAAAGTGTAAAGAAACAAGAACCATTTCAACTGACGCTATCGAAAAAAGAAGAAAAGCTCAGAAGACGAAAAAAAATAATTGCAGGAATCAAAACGAATAAATTTTTATATGTGATGATTCTGCCGGGAGTCCTTTATTTCTTGATTTTTAGGTATCTTCCTATGGGGGGGCTCGTTATTGCTTTTCAAGATTATCAACCATTTTTAGGAATAATGGGAAGTCCTTGGGTCGGTTTCAAACATTTCATTCGTTTGTTTACAGAACCGACATTCTTTACATTATTAAGAAATACGTTGATCTTGTTCGGATTAAATATCTTCGTGTTTTTTCCGATGCCAATCATCTTGTCTTTACTATTAAATGAAGTAACGAACAAACGGTTGAAAAACGGGATTCAAACGATCATTTACATCCCTCACTTCATGTCTTGGGTAATCATTGTTTCGATTACTTATGTATTTTTGAATGTTGACGGAGGGGTATTGAATGAATTCCTTGCAACAATGGGATTTGAAAAAATCAGTTTTCTAACATCCCCTGAATGGACACGCACAGTATATATCGGCCAAGTGATCTGGAAAGAGTTGGGCTGGTCTACGATCATCTATCTTTCGGCGATAACTGCAGTCGATACACAGTTGTATGAAGCTGCAGAAATGGATGGAGCAGGACGCTTACGCAAAACATGGCATGTTACATTGCCGGCAATTCGTCCAGTAATCATTACCTTGCTGATTCTAAAAATCGGTCAGACATTAGACTTAGGGTTCGAGCATATGTACTTGTTATTGAATTCATTGAATCGAAGCGTTGCAGAAATTTTCGACACCTATATTTATACAGCTGGATTGAAGAATGGACAGTTAAGTTTCAGTACAGCAATGGGATTGTTTAAAGGGGTCGTAGGATTGTTTATGGTAATTTTAGCTAACAAGATTGCCAAAAAGCTAGGAGAAGACGGCGTTTACTAAGATAGAAAGAGAGGGAAAGATATGCTGCAGTCATTAGATAAAATAAACGGAAGGCTAAATCGTATTTTACAGTTGGTTTATTTGAATTTTCTGTGGGGCGGTTTAGTCATCGCAGGTTTGGGAGTTTTTACTTTCGGTCCTGCATCGTATGCGATGGTTGCAGTGATTAGAAAATGGCTGCGCTCAAAAGAAACGTTTCCTTTGACGAAAACGTACTTCACATATTTTAAAGAAAACTATCGTGAAACCTTGCTGATGAGCTGGATATATGGCGCCATCGGGATTGTTTTACTTGTGGATCTTTCTTTCATACACAATTGGTATCTTAGGATCGCTTTGTATATTGCTGCGTTCATATATGTGCTCTCAGCACTCTATATTTTCCCAATCATGGCTCATTATGATTGGAAAGGATATCTTTTCAAAATGAAAATGGCATTTTTATTCGGATTCTCACATCTTCATTACTCATTAGTGTTGATATTAAGTATGGTAGGGATTTATCTGATGATCATACAAACAATGCCAGGTGTTTTAACCTTTATCGGTGGCAGTCTCTTCTTTTCCGCAGTCACGTGGACAGCAAATTCTATATTTTGCCATTTGGAATGGAAGAACTCATATACAGAAAAAACAGAAGAAAACAAAAATATTATTAAAACAGTGAAGGAGAAAATTTATGAAAAAAGCAACGCTCGTAAAATTAGGTCTTAGTTTTGCAGGAATTCTAGCACTTGCCGCATGCGGCAGCAGTTCAAGTAACAGTTCTTCAGAGACAGAAGATGGAAAAGCTAAAATCACTTGGTTAAATATTTTGCATCATGCTTCACCGCCTACAGACACGATTGTGAACTTGATCGAAGAAAAAACCGATACGGAACTGACATTCAACTGGATTCCTGATGCTTCAAAAGAAGAAAGATTAACAACTGCATTGGCTTCTGATGAACTAGGAGATATCGTTACACTTCAAATTGCGATGTTGAAAAACTCTTCTGTCCGCAATGCGTTAAAATCAGGCGTATTCTGGGATGTATCAGAATATTTAAAAGACTATAAAAATTTAAGTCAAATTTCTGAAGATAGAATCGAAGCTGCGAGTATCGACGGTGCCTTGTACGGCGTACCGATACAAAAAGACTACGCTCGTGCTGGCTTAGTCATTCGAAAAGACTGGTTGGATAATCTAGGACTAGATGTTCCAACTACCATGGATGAGCTTTATGAAGTAGCTAAACAATTTACAGAAAACGATCCTGATGGAAATGGTGTGGACGACACAGTTGGTTTTGGCGATCGTGCGCCTAGTGATATTCGTTATACCAGCTTTAAACTTTTCACTTCTTATTTTGGAGCACCAAATGGCTGGGCTGTAGACGATAATGGCAAATTCACTCCAGAATTTGATACAGAAGAGTATATGAAAGCTTTGAATTTTTCAAGAGATCTATTTGAGAATGGCTATTTGGCACAAGACTTTGCAGTTACCCAAAAGACTGATCAGCAAGAACAATTTGCACAAGGAAGAACTGGAATCTACACTGGAATGGTGGATATCAAGAATCTGAAGACGATGGGTCAAGGTATTCAAGATGATATGGAATTAGTGCCTGTAAACAAGATATCAGATGGTGAAGGCGGCGGTTATCATGTTTGGTCAGAAGGAAATGGTATTGGCGGCTTGCTAGCATTTCCCAAATCTCAAGTAAAAGACGAAGCACAATTGAAGAAATTACTTCAATTTGTTGATGATCTTTTAGAAGAAGATGTGTATAAGTTGATGACTGGCGGTATCGAAGGAACGCATTATGAATTGAATGATGATGGCTCTATCGAATTTATCGATATGGATCTTTGGCAGCAGGAGGTGCAACCGTTATCAAGCTCTCGTCCTAGTGAAGTGACGTTCTCTTTCAAAGATACAGACCCTGAAAAAGAATTCTCTAATCAATTGATCAAAGAAAATGAAGAATTTGCTGTATTGGATCCTTCTGTACCATTGGATTCAACGACGAACAATGAAGTAGGATCAGAAATCGAAAAAATCATTATTGATGCAACTGTCCAATATATCATGGGACAGATTGACGAAGATGGATTCAAAAAAGCTGTAGAAGACTGGAAAGCACAAGGAGGCGATCGAATCACACAAGAGTACGAAGAAGCATACAAAGCGGCACAATAATATGGACGATTGGGACAAATATCTTCTTGGTATTTGTCCCAAATCCTATTTTAATTTTTAAAGGAGAGCGAATAATGGAAAACTGGTCAAAAAAATTAGCAAAAAGCATCATGGAAAGAACTCCTCGTTTATATGAAGAAAAGTGGTATAAAGGAAAATGGTCTTATGACTATGGTGTCGTACTTAAAGGATTCCAATTGCTTTGGGAACAAACACAAGAAAAAAATTATTTTGATTTCATAAAAGACAATATCGACTATTTCGTGCAAGAAGATGGAACGATCCGTGGCTACAGCGTTGAAGAATACAATATCGACCATGTAAATACAGGAAAGCTTTTCTTTTTATTGTACAAAGAAACAGGCGAAGAAAAATATAAAAAAGCAGCAGCACTCCTTACACAGCAGTTGGCAAACCATCCACGCACATCCGAAGGAGCTTTTTGGCATAAAGAAATTTATCCTTATCAAATTTGGTTGGATGGCTTATATATGGGTTCTCCTTTTTATGCTGAATTTATCCAGAATTTTAGTGAAGAAAAAGATTACCAAGATGTTTTGAGACAGTTTGAAATCAGTTATAAACATCTATTCGATCCAAAAACAAATTTGCTGATTCATGCATGGGATGAAAAGAAGGTCCAACCATGGGCTGATCCAAAAACAGGTCTATCCCATCATTTTTGGAGCCGATCGATTGGCTGGTATTTGATGGCTGCAGCAGACACCTATGAATTACTTCATGAAGAAACAGATTGTTCTTTGCTGAAAGAAATTCTAGAAAAGACACTGGCTGCATTACTTCCATATCAAGAAGAAAACAGCGGGACATGGTATCAAGTAACAACAGAAACAAAACGGAAAGGAAATTATCTGGAAGCTTCCGGCAGTAGTATGTTTGTTTACGCAATGGCTAAAGGAATACGTTTGGGCCTGCTGAACAAAGAAGAATGGCTTCCACAAGTGAAGAAATCACATCAAGGATTACTTGATGAATTTGTTCTGGAAACAAAAGAAGGTTGGCTGAACTTGAATAAAAACTGTCAAGTAGCAGGGTTAGGCGGAGCAGATCAGCGAGATGGTTCATATGCTTACTACATCAGTGAACCAATTATTTGTAATGATCAAAAAGGCGTTGGTGCATTCTTGCAAGCATTGATTGAAGTGGAGGCATTATAAATATGTATGATATTTTGACATTTGGCGCATCAATTGATGAATTGAATACTGAAGCAATACAACAAGCCATTGATGCTGCAGCAAGTGACGGAGGCGGGACCGTAGTTGTTCCAGCAGGTGAATTTCTAACAGGAGCTTTATTTTTAAAAAGCAATGTCGAACTTCATTTAAGCGCAGGAGCGGTTCTGAAATTCTCTGACGATCCAAAAGATTATCCTGTTGTTCATTCACGTTGGGAAGGAGTCCATCGAAAAGTTTATGCTTCCTGTATCTATGCTCAAAATGTAGAGAACATCTCTGTCACTGGTTTCGGTACATTAGATGGAAATGGAAAAAAATGGTGGCATACTTTTAGAAATGAATCAGATAATCTCGCTTATCCTCGTCCTAAATTGATGAGTTTCCATAACTGTCATCGAATTACTGTGAAAGATATTAAATTGATCCAGTCACCAAGTTGGACGATCAACCCGATTCTTTGCAGTAATGCAACGTTTGATAACTTGACGATCTTGAACCCAGCGGATTCACCAAATACAGACGGAATTGATCCAGAATCATGCAAAAATGTGCGTATTAGTAATTGCCATATTGACGTGGGAGATGACTGTATTGCAATCAAGGCAGGGACTGAAGATACGTACGAAAGGATCGCTTGCGAAAATATCACGATCACAAATTGCACGATGGTCCATGGACATGGCGGTGTCGTATTAGGAAGTGAAATGAGTGGTAGTATTCGTAATATTACCATTTCAAATTGTATCTTCCAAGAAACTGATCGAGGAATACGATTGAAATCTAGACGAGGTCGAGGCGGGATCGTTGAAGATATTCGAGTATCCAATATAGTCATGGATAATGTGATGTGTCCATTTATACTGAATCTTTATTATTTCTGTGGTCCGCGAGGGAAAGAACCGTACGTATGGGAAAAAAAGGCTTATCCGATAGATGAACGGACACCAGCATTCAGAAGGATCCATTTTTCGAATATCACGGCAAGGAATGTCCATGCTTCTGCAGGTTTTATTTATGGATTAGCGGAACAATTCATACAAGAAATCACATTTGACAATATCGATGTCTCGATGGCCCAAGATGCAGTTCCCGGTGTTCCTGCTATGATGACAGGAATAGAGGAAATAAGCAGACAAGGATTTTATATTGGCTTTGCGGGTAAGGTTTCCTTTAACCAGATGTCGATTGAAAATCACGAGGGACCAGCATTTCTATTAGAAAATACTAAAGAAATCAGTATTGAGAAATTCCAATCAAATCAATCAGAAAATATGGATGAACTGGTTGTTCGTAAAAACTTTGCTTATGCAGTTGAATGATTTTTTAGGTGCTCCATCTAGCAGACGTACCCCTAGTGGAAAACGATTATACCGAGAAAAACAAAACGGTTTTATGCTTGAATACTATCAATTGTACTTAAATGAATTGGAAACAGTACCAGCCCTCTATGCTTATCCAGAAAAAGAAGGACCGTTTCCGACGGTCCTTTACCTGCATTCTCACGGCGGAGATTTTTCAGTCGGGAAAAGTGAATTGATCCATGGTGCTCCTTACTTAGCTTCTCCATCTTTTGCAGAAGTACTGACAGGAATGGGATATGCTGTTTGGTCGATTGATGCTTGGGGATTTGAAGAACGCGGAGGTATTTCTGAAAGCGAGTTGTTCAAACAATTTTTATTAACAGGAAAAACGTTATGGGGAATGCGTATTTATGATGTGATCAGCTTGATCGATTATTTGGAGACAAGGGAAGACACAGATACTCAACGGCTCGCAACGATTGGTCTTTCTATGGGAGGCTTATTAAGCTGGTGGGTGGCAGCATTGGATTCTCGTGTCAAAGTTTGTATTGATCTAGCGGCACAGGTGGACATCGAAACACTTTTGCTACATCGCCGCCTAGATCATCATGGGTTTTATTACTATGTGCCAAATCTATTGACAGCTTATACAACGTTAGCAATCCAAGAAAAAATCGCTCCGCGCCCTCGTCTTAGCTTAGTTGGAAAAAACGATACGATGTGCTTGGACGAAGGCGTACTGAAGCTGAGAAAAGGGCTGGACAAAAAGTATCAATCAATGGGTAGTCCAGAAAACTTTTCTTCTTTTTCTTTAACAGGCGGTCATATGGAAACACAAGAAATGAGAAATATTTGGAAACAATTCATAAGGGAGCATTTATGAGGATGAAAGACAAACTGATAATTGGAAAGAATGCTATAGATACCCCGACGGATTTTGAAACTATCCAAGAAGGAATCGATTATTTGGCAGGCCTGCCGGATAGCCATCCAAAGGTCTTGATAGTAAAAGAAGGAAGATATGATGAATATATAGAAAGCAGATTATCCAATTTTAAACTTGTGGGAGCAGGAACAGTAGTGATCTCCGGTAATCGTTTTGCAAAACAGGAGTATCTTGACGGTAGCCAGTTAGGGACTTTCCGAAGTGCTACTTTTTTCTTAGAAGGATCGAATGTCGTATTAGAAAATCTTCACATCGAAAATACAGCAGGTCCAGGAGAAAAGGTAGGACAGGCTGTTGCTTTATTCAATTCAGGAGATCGCATATCTTTAAAAAACTGTCAACTATCTGGTTATCAGGATACCTTATGCACGGGTCCGTTGCCTGATTTGCAAAAAGATGGTACTCCTTTTTGTACACCGGCTTCTGCCAATCCTGAGTATTGTCGTCAGACCTATGAATATTGCTGGATTGAAGGAACGGTGGATTTCATATTTGGTGGGGCAGATGCCGTTTTTCATCAGTGTCATATCCATAGCTTAGCCAGTAAAAATCCTGGATACATCACAGCAGCATCTACGCCGAAAAATCAAAAAACAGGGTATCGTTTTGAAAGCTGTACCTTGACTGCAGAACCTAATACTAGAAACGTCTATTTAGGAAGACCGTGGCGTCCGTATGCAAATGTCTTATTTGAAGCGTGTAAGATAGGTGGGCATGTTCACCCAACTGGTTGGGATAATTGGGATGACAAGAAAAATGAACAGACTGTCAAATTCTCTGAACGTAATAACAATTATGAAACATCGATCAAAAGACCTGAATGGATACATTTAGAAAAGCAGGGGGTTCAGAAATGAAAAGAAAATGGGAACTATTGCTAGGAATGGTCGGTGGCAGTCTATCTTTGATTTTCTTTGGCGGGTTAGCAGTTACTTTAAGTAATATGTCTGCGTCAGAGTTTAAAAAAAGTTATCAGTCGCTTGCTGTAGATCATCCAACTTTGTCTTTAGAAAATACATTTGGATTATTACAGGACATGACTGGTCTGTTTGCCGTTGTGTTGTTTATTTCACTTGCTTTTTTATCAGTAGCATTGTTTTTGACTGCTAAAGGAAAATACTTAACAACTGCCACTGGTTTGTATTTTATAACAGGATTCATATTGTTGATTGGCACTCAGTTTATTGCGTTTCCTTTTGCATTTTTTTATTTCGCAGCTGGGGCATTCAGTTTATATCGAGTAAGAATGAGAAAAGGAGCCTGAATCATGCAGACTATCAAAGTGAAAAATCCTATTTTAAGAGGATTCAATCCAGATCCTAATATATTAAGAGTGAAAGAGCGGTATTACATTATTGTCTCCTCTTTTGAATGGCTTCCAGGAATCCGAGTATATGAGTCGAAAAATTTAGTCAACTGGTCACATACAACGGATATTTTGACCACTCAAGTATCTTTGCAAGGAAATCCTACAAATGGAAGTATATGGGCGCCACAGATCAGTTATGCTGATGGATTGTTTTATCTTGTTTACACAGATGTCAAAAGTGCAGGCCGTCCGTTTAAAGATGTCCACAATTATTTGATCACTGCATCTGAGATCACAGGTCCTTGGTCCGAACCAATTTATTTAAATAGTAACGGCTTTGATCCTTCTTTGTTCCATGATCTTGAAACGGGAAAAAAATGGCTTGTCAATGAACTATGGGATTATCGTCTGGACACACCGAATAAATCCAGCGGTATCGTATTACAAGAATATGATGCAGAGAAGAAGAAGCTTGATGGTCCCATCTATAAAATATTTGCAGGTACAGAATTAGCGAAAACGGAGGCACCACATTTGTATTTTCGTAACGGGTATTATTATTTGATGACGGCAGAAGGCGGTACAGGAAGAGGACATTCAGTTACAGTTTGCCGAGCAAAGAATATTATTGGTCCTTACGAGCTTGATCCTGGTTTTCCTATGCTGACAGCTAGTGACAAACCTGCTTCTACATTGCAATGTACAGGACATGGGAGCTTAGTACAAACCCCGTCAGGAAGATGGTACATGACATATCTTTGTACCAGACCATTAAACGGTGCGGCTATTTTGGGAAGAGAAACCGCTATTCAAGAAGTGTATTGGACGTCCGACGATTGGTTAAGACTTAAAGATAGCCAGACAACTCCGATGGAAGAAATAATGATTGAGACAAATGAAGAGGTACAACAAGAAAAAGATCATCAGTTTATGGATACATTTGAAGGAGAGCTAAAGAAGAACTGGAATGCCAGACGCATTTTGCCAAATGCTGATTGGTGTGATACAAAATGTAGACCAGGTTTTTTACGTCTGATTTCCGGTGAATCTCTTCAATCTACCTTCGAACATCATTTGTTAGCTATTCGGCAAACGGATTTTACTTTTGATGCGGAGACAGCATTTGAATACATGCCTAATAATTTTAATCAGATGGCTGGACTGGTACTGTACTTAAATGAATCCAATTATATTTATTGTTATGTTACTTGGAATGAGGACAAGGGAAAATGCCTACGTATGATAGAATCAGAAAACGGAGTAGCACAAATAGAAGATTGGACGATTCCACTCACAGAAAAGAAGGCTTTTTTGAAAGTCACTGTAAAGAAAGAGACAGCACAGTTTCATTTGAAAGACGTATCAACTGAAGAATGGAAGAAAGTAGGTCCGCAAAAAAACATGTGTATACTCTCAGGAGGGTTTACTGGAAATTTTATCGGGATAGCAGTGCATGATCTAAATAAAAAAAGAGGAAGTTATGCTGATTTTGAGTTTTTCAAGTATGATGGAAAAGATCATCTGTAATTTAATTCTTTAATAAATGAGGTTCACTAACTTATTTTCACTAGTTAGTGAATTTTTTTGTTTGTATATATTGTTATGTAAAAAAAGTTATCAATCTTATGTATCAATGTTTTTAGATTATTTTTTGTTTTTTATCTGTCAAGATAATGCAATAAAAAGCCAACATTGTGAATATAAAAACAAGAAAAAAAGAGTTATAATTTTGAAAACGTTTACTAGAAGAGGTAGGAGGAATTCAAATGCTTTCACAAAATGCTGTTACAGCAAATACAGTAAAAAAAGAAAAAAAGGAATTTGGGATTTCCGATAAGATAGGCTACATGTTCGGTGATCTAGGTAACTGTTTTATTTTAGGTTTAGTCAATAGTTTCTTGATGATTTATTATACGAATGTTCTTGGCGTTTCAGGGGCAATCGTAGGTACGTTATTCTTGATTTCGAGAATTTTGGATGCGTTTGCTGATGTGATGGTTGGAAGATTATGTGATGTCTCAGAGTTAACAGAAGCTGGTCGATTTATTCCTTGGATCAGAAAAATGAAGTATCCATTTTGCTTAGTAACTGTCATTTTATTTTTGCCATTCGTCCAACATCTTCCAATGACGGTGAAGATTGCTTATATTTTTGTTTCATACATCGTTTATGGGATTTTTCTCTCAACGATCAATATCCCGTATGGAGCAATGGCAGCAGCAATTAGCTCAAATCCTAATGACCGCACCTCGTTGTCCACTTTCCGAAGCATTGGTTCTGCGATTGGCGGATCAACTACAGGATTCTTCATTCCGATTTTAATGTATACCCATAACAAGAGTAGACAACAAGTCGTTTCAGGGAATCATTTCTTTTGGATTTCAATCGGATGTGCTGCAATTGCATTTGTCGCATATATGTTAACTTGTAAATTGACTACTGAAAGAGTAAGAGTTGTAAAAAACGAAAAAGTATCTGCTTCTCAGTTGGTAAAAGGTTTGTTAGCTAATCGAGCACTGATTATTTTAGTCATTGTTGACATTTTCATTGTGATCAATCAGATTTTAGCTGGGACGAATATGACTTATTTATTCAATGATTACTTCCATAATAAACAGGCAATGTCTGTTGCTCTTTTATTTACTTACGGAACAGTAGTAGTTTTAGCACCATTTGCTACAAAGCTGACAAAATTATTTGGTAAAAAGGAAGCAAGCGTATTTGCGTTACTTGCTTCTTCATGTATGTACTTGCTGATGTATTTCCTTCATATAACAAATGCATGGGTATATCTGATTCTTTTATTTATCGCTACTTTAGGATCTGGTTTATTCAATTTGATGGTCTGGGCATTCATTACTGACGTGATTGATTATCATCAATATAAGACAGGCTTAAGAGAAGATGGAACAGTATATGGAGTAAATTCTTTTGCGAGAAAAGTAGGACAAGCATGTGCAGGAGCGGTAGGCGGATTTATGCTGGCACTCATTGGTTACCAATCGTCTACAACAGGTGGAGCCATCCAATCAGTTTTAGTACAAGAAAGGATTTATACGATGGCAAACTTGTTACCAGCATTCTGCTTATTTGTATCCGCAATCATTTTGCTAGTAGGTTACCCACTGAATCGTTCAAAAACTGTATTTATTGGTGAAGAATTGAAAAAAATCAATGAAAGATAGGGAGAAACGTATTGCGGACAAAAAAAGGGATTATCAATGCTTTGAACTTTAAAACAAACGACACTCAACAAGATGATACAATAATACTGCAAAAAGCAATCGATCAAGGTGCGAAAGAACACTTACCTGTATTTATTCCAAAAGGCATTTATTTAGTCGGAGCCCTTTTTTTAAAAGATAAGAGTCATCTTATCTTTGAAGAAGGTGCAGTCCTCAAGGGGAGAACAGATATCGAAGCATTTCCAGAAATCGATACACGAGTAGCCGGCGTAGAAATGAAATGGCCAGCAGCGATTTTGAATGTTCTCTCGGCGAAAGATATTCTTATAGAAGGAAAAAGAATAATCGACGGTCAAGGAGACCATTGGTGGGAGCTGTATTGGGGAAAAGATCAAAAAAGCGGGACAAGAGCTGAATACGATCAAAAGGGACTTCGTTGGATTGCGGATTATGCTATTAAACGTCCACGCGCTTGTTTACTGTATCATGCAGAACATGTTGTTGTTCGTGATTTGATTTTTCAGAAATCAGGTTTTTGGAACTTGCAAATCACTTATTCTAACGATGTATTAGTAGAAAAAGTAATCATCCGCAACAATGATGGACCAAGTACAGATGGGATTGATATTGTTTCTTCAACAAATGTGCGTGTCTATGAATGTGATTTGGCCTGTGGTGATGATTGTATTGCTATTAAGTCTGGCAGAGATGGCAATGGTGCAAGAGTCAATCGAAAATCATCAAGAATCGAGGTTGCTAGATGTAAAATCCGTTCAGGATACGGTGTAACTATTGGTAGCGAAGTTAGTGCTGGAGTTAGTGACGTATATATTCACGATATCGATTTTTTTCAGTCAGACTGTGGTATTCGAATGAAATCTTCAAAAGAAAGAGGGGGAGTGATCGAAAATATCAGGGTAGAAAATCTGAATATGATTGATGTACAATTTCCTTTTTCTTGGATAATGGACTGGCATAATGAATACAATAGAAAAAATAGCAATGACCTTGCTCAAATGCCAGAAAGTTGGCAAGCAGTGGCTGAAGAAATACCTGAATCAAAGCAAATGACGAAAGTCAAAGACATACACATCAAAAACGTACAGGCATGCCTTTCTCCAGGTTACTCACTTCCTTCCCGAGCTTTTGATTTAGTAGCATTTCCTGAAAAGCCTATAGAAGATGTCTGCTTTTCTCATTGCCAAATAACTGCAAAAGAATTCGGGCGAATCGAAGCAGTACAAAACTTATGTTTCAAAAGCTGTGATTTATCTATAGAAACTGGCAATACAGCTGCAAACAATACTTTTGACAATCGTTGAAATTATAATAAGGTCAAGCTTAAATAATATTTTAGCTTGACCTTTATTTTTTTTAATGATATATTAAACAACGTTGTCGCGCTTCATTGAAACATTTTATGAAAATTCCAAAAAAGAGTTGACACATGTTTTTAGACGTGATAAGATAACTAAGTCGTTAAAAAGAACCACTTACGAAGCTTGATTCTATCGAAAAAAACTTCAAAAAAGTTCTTGACAAATAACAAACGATAAGTTATGATAAATGAGTTGCTGAAAGATTTCGAAAAACGAAATCGAAAAAAACTTTTAAAAAAGAGTTGACAATCGCTTGTCTCTCT
>NZ_JAPMLH010000011.1:0-31127 GCF_035727065.1 Enterococcus sp. E4-223
TCTTCTTTTTTCTTACCAAACCCTTTAATTTGTGTTTTCAAAGCATAAGTATCAATATCAAACGACACTTCATCTGTATTATATTTATATCGGATTTGTTGCTCAGTTATATTTCCATATTCTGAAATGGGATAAAATACTAAGTGCTTATTGTTTGGTATCACAACGGCACCGTAATCTTCCAAAATTTCATTAATAAGATTTAAATAATTATCATTTCCAAAGTTCTCCTGTTCCTTTTTTAAAAATACATTGTTGGGATCTACAACTTCCCAACTGAATCCTCGGTTTCCAGCTTTAAAAATATGAGTCAGAAGATCATTGATTGATTTTGTTCCAGATATGGTGTCATATTGCCATCCATCTTGAATAGTGTAATAGACATGAGTTGCTACTACATCTTTATAGATTTGGCTACCAGAAGCATATGGTCTCATCTGCTTGATTGAATACTGCTGACCATCAAAAACAACATAGTTTTCATAGTCAATTAAATCAAAGGTTATTTGATTCCTTTTTGTTTCTGGTACAGTCACAGATAACTCCCACGTTTCATTTTGTTGCCACGAGACAGAAAAAGAATCCTTATCGTAGTTAATAAGGATTTCCTCTTTCGTTTCTTCATAATTACGTATTAATATGTTTTTCAAAGTATCACCTACTTATACAAGAAACGGAAATCCCAAGAAGATTTCACTCTAGTAATATTTTGAATTTCGATTTCATTGACCCCTTCAGCTAAAGTGATTAGTCCATGGTTTGTATCAATACCACAACTTACACCATTCAATTTTGGGTATACGCCATCCAAAACTAACGTCTGCCCTAAATTAGTTGAGAGAGAAGGATAATAAATGAAACGATCGCCTGTGGTCTTATTGAAAATAGTCACATTTCCTTCTGATTCTCCTTCGAGGGTAATACGTAAATCTGACTCTCTCGGATCAATTTCAAAACTGCCAGCATTAAAAATCTGAAAGAAACTAGTATTGTGTGTATAACTAAAATCTTCAGAAACTAGACCTTGAGAAAACTGCCAATCCTCATCCAAACTGAAATCAGATAAAGTCGTTGCCATCGATTCAGAATATCCTTTATAGGCAGAAAATGATACAACGCAATTTCCTTTAAAATATGCCTTTTTGGTTACAGTCATACTCTCAACGATCACTGGGTATCTTTTACCAGGTTCTTTCGTATAGATAAAGTAGTATTCAGCTTCTTTATTAAATAGTTCTCTCAATTCTGTTTCAGTCAAAATAAGATCATTTAGATTGTCTGCAAAATAATCAAATTCAAAAGTAATAGGAAAAGAATCAAATGAGTGTGTCAGCAGCTTTTTTCCTACTGAACCTGCATAAGAAGAAAATTCATTTTTAGGTACTGGCATCCCAATTTTTATATCAATGATTTTTATTCGGTAATTTGCTAGTAAGTCAAATTTACCTGTACTAAATTGGAGAAATACTGATGTTTTATCATCCATTGAAATTCTTTCCTCTCGTATATAGTTTTCTTGCTAATGATGAACCAGTATATTCATCTACACTTTTGCTGACTTTCTTACCGTCTAGATGACTAATTACCTCAACTGGACGATTATTCAAAGCTTGAAACAGCTTCTGAAGTGAACTTTCTGAAATTTCGCTTGTTAAAAATCCACTCGAATTGCTTGATACATTATTTGCTGAAGCAGGTCTAAATTGTTCCCTCGAGTGGATTGCTTTTATAATCAAGTCATCTGCAGAAGGTTTAGCAGGATTTATCATAAATTCTTTTGGATAAGCAGGGTCTTCCCCAATCCATGCTAATTCAGGACCATTTATTTCTCCACCGTCAGCATAACCATGCCCCATTCCGATATTTGCAAAGAAGCCAGCACCTGTTCCATATTGAGCCATGATATATCTTAAACCGGCTAAGATACTATCATATCCATTAAAAATATTGCCATGACCTGGCATCTTATAAGCATTGAAAGTAGCACTAATTGTTTGCATCAATCCTTTTGCTAAGTCTCCAGTAATGGTATTAATATCTGTATAACCACCTTGAACAGCTTTCTCATTTCCGCCTGATTCTGTTTGGATCTGACTAATGATTCTGTCTATATGCCCTTTATCTGTTGGAAATCCGACCATTTTTGCAGCCTCAATTACTTGGCTTCGCCATCTTTCAGCACCTGAACCAGCAGGAGAACTACCGCCTCCTGCTTTGAAAATATCTCCTGATCCTAATTTACCAGTGATATGCAAATGGTCGTAATGATCATTATCTGGCCATGGATCCCATGCACCAGTTGCTGGTTGACCTGATTGGCCAGTTCTATCACGCACTTTTCCCTGCGTGATAACATATCCAACTTTATCAGCAAAATTCTCAAATACCCAGTTTGCAGGATCAAAATATTTGCTTGAACCATTCATACTTGATGGATAAGCAATATCAATCGCTTGATGCTTCCCGTGCCAATATGGATCTCCTGGTCGGTAGCCTGAAGTAATCCCGCTCATACCGAATTTTCTAACGGCTTGGTTTGCAATATCTACTAAGTATTTATAGACATTATCTGCCATTGCACCATCGAAACTGCCTCCACCATTTTCTTCATTAAACTTATCAAAGAAGTTTTGTGCATATTCGATAATTTTATCTTTTATATTAGAGATACCACCTGCAGCAACTTTATATTCAGCTGAATCACCAAGGTTATCTAAAAAGTCAGAGACACCAAGTTTATCAGCAATCGTATCATAAGCTTTGCCGGCACCATCTGAAACGAAAGACCATACATCTTTAGCTTTATCTTTAACCCAATCAAACATATTCGTGATAGTACCCCAGACGCCATCTTTGTGTGCGGGTAGCCCCTTTGTCATTGCCAAGAATTCTTTAGACATATGATGGGGTAAGATTGAAGTACCAGCTTGCAGAGGACGAATTTCTGGACCGCTAACACCCACAGGGAAAATACCTTTAGATGGATGATGAGCAAGCTCGAATCCTTCTTCTCCAACCAGAGCAATTTCGTCTTCGGTCAATCCACTAGAACCTTTTGCATGAGCGCCAAATTTGAAATTAATAAGGTCGTTTCCCCAATCTTTGTTCAATGCATGTATCAAATGGCCAATACTGTGTGCGACACCTTCAACAATGGATCCCATGTTTGTTTTCATTTCATCCCAAGAGCCTACAACTTCACCTGTTTCACCATCAACAGCACCTTTGTGTTCTCCGGCCTGTTGGGTTGCTTGATCTACTACTTCTTTATGAGTTTCTTGGGCTTTCTTTATTGATTTATCCCTTTTCTCAGTAGCAGCTGCGACGGTGTCATCACGTTCTTTTTTTGCAGTTTTTACGATTTCATCATATTGCTCTTTTGTTATAGTGCCATTTTCATAGCGCTCTTTGTCAGCTCTTTTGACTGTTTCTTTATATTTTTTATTTGCTTCATCAATGGAATCATTTGCTGTTTTTTTTGCATCTTTAATGATCGTGTCACGTTGTTCTTTAGAATTTAAGATAGCATTTTTCATTTCTTCATGAGAGAGTTTGCCCTTATGGTCTTTCAAATCCTGCAAAATATCTAGCTGTTTTCCCGAAGCTATTTTTGTTTCTGTACTGATTTGTTCATTCAACTTTGTTTCGGCTTTTCTCATTTTTTTAGCATATTTTTCCTGCTCTTCTTCAAGTTCTTTGTTCAATTCTTTTTTATATTCTTTACTATCTTTCCCATATTCTTTCGCAATTTCTTGTAGATCTTCAGTTTGACCAGATTCAATTTTACTCAATTGTTTATAATGAGAAATCGTATCTTTTTGCATTTGTTTCAGGGTTTTCTTATGCTCGTTTTTTGCTAATGCATCATTTATTCTCCTGTTAGACATAGCTTTATCAGTTTCTTTGGAGCTCATCAAATTATTTTTTTTGAAATAATTAAAGTCCTCATCAGAAGAGTTCTGTTTCTTTTTGTAGTATTTATCAATAGTCTTACCCATTTTATCGAAAGATTTTTCAGTTTCTTTTTGCTGACCTTTAATTTCTTTATCATTTTTGGGAAGCTTCGTTACTATTTTATTTAATTTATCGATCTCTTTTGTATAAGTTTTCGATAATTCTTTGGCATTGGTGCCTACATTTTTGTCAAATTTTTTAGTTATATCATGTCCTATATCTCCCAAAAGGTTCGTTAAATTAGGTGCATAGCTTTTAAATCCTTTGCCAATATCTTTCCCTAGATTTTTGCCTAATTCAGTTCCGCCAAGTCCACCCAATCCTGCACCAATTGCAGTTCCAATTCCTGGTAAAATAGCAGTTCCAATAGCTGCTCCTGCCGCACTTCCGCCTAAAGAACCACCAAAAGCCCCTAGTTTTGAAGAAGCTGATCCTTTACCCAACAGTTCAGTTGCACTGGCAAGTACCCCAGCAAAAGGTAGCACTTTGCTTACTCCTTTACTTAGTTTTGCTAACCCACCTAGTTTAGAAACAGACTCTAGTGCATCATCAGCAATAGTAGCGACTCCTTTACCACCTTTTGGTAAGATTGTTTCAGCAATTTCAGCACCCACATTTCCTATATTTTTAGTACTTGCCTTTTTGCCAAACGAGAACCCTCCACCGCCTAAAAAATCAGTAATTGTTTCAATAGCAGTCATTTCCGTTAAAGTTTTTTTTGCTTCTTTTAACATTTTAATGAATTCATAGCCTTTTTTAACAGCAAACATTATAACCAGTGCTTCGCCAAAGAGCTTTATTTCATCTTTATGTTTTGCTATTTTTCCTATAATTTCATTTATAGTGCCTAGTGGATCTTTTAATGCTTTAGATTTATCATCAACCAATCCAAAAAGATCAGCGATATCAAAAAGTAAATCTTTACCTTCTTCCCATGCCCCTGAGAACAAGGCTCCAACTATTTTTTTTACATTATTGGAAATATTCGTAAGAGTATCCTCATGTTTTTGGAAATATAAAAAGACATCTGCAATGTGTTGAAATACACCTACCACTGCATCAGAAGCCTTATTGACCATGCCAGTCAAGTTATCTTTTCCTAAATGATTAATAATGTCCATAATTCCAGAAACAACATTGGCTCGTAAATTACCAACTGCACCCTCAAAGGTCGAAGTAGACTTAGCTGCTTTAACCGCACCATCATTCATACCTAATTCAGTAATGGCTGTATTGAATTCATCAGCAGATATTTCGCCTTTTTCCATTGCTTCACGGAAGTTCCCAGTAAAAGCACCGTTTTTCTTCATTGCTTCTTGAAGTACGCCAGAAGCGCCCGGAATGGCATCAGCCAACTGATTCCAGTTTTCTGTTGTTAATTTTCCCGCTCCTGCCGTTTGTGTCATGACCATTGCTACAGATTTGAACGTTTCAGCATTACCACCGGCTTGAGCATTTAAGTTTCCGGCTGCCTGAGTCAATTCAGTGTAATTTTTAATGCCGTTAGCTGCTAACTGTGCTGTGGTATTCGAAACATCTGATAGATCATAAACTGTATCATCCGCATACTTTTTTACTGCTTTTGCTGCTTTATCAATTTCTTCTTCCCCAAAATTACCGAGCTTCATAGTAGAGCGGAATTTATCCATTGAATCAGAAGCTGCTAAACCTTCTCCTACTAAATCTGTAAAGCTTCCTGTAATAACTTGAACTGCTTGAGAAGTCGCACCTGCTACTGCTCCAATAGTAAGTTTATCTTTTAAATTTACAAATTTTGATTCAGTTTTTTCTGCAGTTTCGCCTAATTCTCTGGTCTCTGTTTTAGCTTGAGTAGTATCTGCTGTATAAGTGATGCTTTTTTTATCAGGGATTTTTGCTATTTGCTCTTTTGCTTCCCCAGATTTCTCTTTGATGTCAGCATTATCTGCCGCTAGTTTTACTTTGGTAGTTTTCCCAAGTGAATCATCTATTTTTTTCTTAGTTGAGATTGCCTTTTCTTGGATTGCCTTTGTTTCAATAGCAAACTGATCATCCATCTGTTTTCCAGTATTGGCACCTAATTTGGATAACAAATCATCAATAAAATTAGCATCTGTTTTAAATTTTGGTAAATTAGAAAGCATAACATCAATATTAATTGTTGCATCTGCAGCCATTTTCTAACCTCCTTTCTACTTTTTTGCTTGGGCGGCTAGCATGTCAAACATACTTCCTAACTGATTGTCTAGATTATTTACTGTTTTTTCTGCATCAAGAGCGTAATATTCTTGTAATTCTAATAGATTGGTAAGTGTCTCTCCTTCTAGTCCATTAATACTTCTAGAACGAATAGATAAAATTCGTTGAAAATGAGTATTTTCGCTTAATCCAAACAAAAGATTTTTGAACGTGATAAAGTGCATTCGTCCTTTTTCTTTTAATAAATCGATGCCATAATCTGCTAAAAATGAGGAATAAATTGCTCCAGCATCTTGAGAATAAGAATAAAGTTTTTCCGGCACAGTATCTCCGGATTCCTGATCATTATTGTTATTTCCGTATGGACATTTTTGTATATAATTACTTATTTCTTCGATTGCTGCTTGCTTCTGTTCAAAAGTAAAATCACTAATGGGAGCTTTAGCATCAAAATAAAACAAATCAAAAGCTTTATTAATTTTTTCAAATGATTTTAAATTTTTATCTTCTAGCAATTCATAGAATCTAATCACCACATCAAAGGAAAGGTCAAATTTATATTCTTCTCCTTCAATGATTAGTGTATTTTCTAAATCCTCAACCAAATCAAACATCTATATCACTTCTTTTTATGTTTGTTTTTGTAATAGTTATCAGCGGTTTTTTTACGTTCAATCATCAATTCACCCAACTCTTTTTGCAATAAACCAATGACAGTTAATAATGCCTTTGTACTATTTCTGTAACTCTTATATACACGGGTTCCTTCTCCTTCTCCCAACACTTTATCTAGTGCAGCGATTGAACGATCTTTCAATTTAGCAACTTCTAGGCGAATAAACTCTTTATATTTATCAGTTGATTTATCTTCTAAATCTTCCAATTTCTCTGCTTTTTCTGTCAGGTGTTCTAATTGCGATGGGACATCTACACTAGTTAAATCCATCAAAGCTTGATCAACCTCATCAGAAATAGTGATTTCATATACTTTGCCTGCAATTTTTACAGATTTAGTTAGTGATAATTTTGCATCTAAGTCAATTACATTATTGATAGCCATTGTTTTTCCTCCAATATTAAAAGAGCAGGTAACCATAATATCGGGTGACCTGCTCTAATCATTCTAATTTTATGATTCAGTAACTGTTAAAGTACATTTAGCACTCTTGTTACCATCTACTGTGTTAACTGTAATTTCCGTAGTTCCGGCTTTAACAGCCACAACCTCCCCTTTGGTATCAACCGTAGCTATGGTTGAATCACTAGATGACCATGTCACATTTTTATTTGTAGCATTTGCTGGTAAAACGGTAGCTGTAAGAGTTTCATTTGCCCCAGCAACAAGCGATAACGTTGTTTTATTAAGCGTTACGCTTGTGGGGCTAATTACTCCCCCGCTTCTTCTAAGACCGGCTTTCCGTTGAATGCTAATGTGAAGCTAAATGTTTGTTTTGCATTTGCAGCACCCCCAAATGGAACGATTGCTGTCATAGTAACAACAGATTGAACTTTATTACCTTTTGCATCTGTCCAACGTGCAAGCGTACGTAATTCATCGCCAATGGACAAGAAATGTTTTGCCACATAATCTTGTGCAGGATCTCCGAACACTCGATGTCCAGATAAAGCAAAAGTAATATTTTTACCTGTTACGCTTGAATCAGTGAAACCTTCGCCATCATAATATGCTGTTGCATCAGTGGTATCTGCCGCTGCAGGTGTAATAGTACTGATTCCAGCTGCAAGAACGGCGAAGTTCGCTTGTTCGATCTCATCCAAACTTGTGTGACCTAAAACATCAATTTCTACTTTATTTTTAAAGTTCAATAGAAATTCTTTGTGGGTATCCTCACCTGTCCCTGTTTCTCCTGCAAAAAATTGCAACTGCATTTTCATAAATTGCTGTTGATTCGTTTTTGACATATTTTTCATTATGTTTCCTCCTATTATTTGAATTGATGCACGTTTATTTTTATATCTAACAAATAAGTAGATTGCCCCTCATTATCTTGTTCACTTGCAAAAGGAGTATCACTTATTTCTGAACTAATAAATTTAAAACTTTCATTACTGGATTCTAAGGATGGGAGCTCATCTAAATGATTAGAAATGAGCCACAAAGTATGATTTGCTTTTTCTTGATCTTTTGTATTAAATCCCACTTCAAAAAGCATTTCTCTTTCTTTTGTACCATCAAAATATTCTTCTATTGTTCTACTTCCTGGGAGAGAATAGATACAAAGGGTGTCTTCTCCATCTAGAAATCCAATTACACAAGGCATTAGCATTCCTTCTACTGAATCAATCGAATCAGCTAATCTTTCTAAGAGATCCATTAAAGTTTCCCTCCTTCAACGAAAGCTTTTCGCCATGCATTGATATGCTTAGATTTTGCACGCAAATCCCATCTACTTCCTGTACCAGGAGTTGTGTAATTTTTAATTCGCACAATTTTCCCTGACTTCGTCACTATCAAGCCTCTGAATTGAGCTTTAGCATAAGGAACTGTATAAACGATATGGTTCTCCCGTGCATAAGAATCACTGCGAAGGTGGCCTTGACGTTTTGGAGCATATAAGTTCATATCCATGTGCATCTGATTAGTCATAAAAAAAGTAGCCTTTTGTATGTTCATAACAGACAGTTTTCTGTTTATACCGTTTTTTTCTACTTTGATATGCAGCATTATAAAACCTCCAATTCATACGAATAAACTTCGTTGCTGAAAGGATTTCGATTATCTACTATAGTCACCAAAGTATAGGCTGTACCTTCAAATATGATTTCTGATCCTACATGTTCCTTTGTGATTTCAGGAAATGGAGTGGATACTCCAGCAAATAAAAAAGCGATAGCATTAGCTACCACTTTTCTATTATTATTTGAACCACTATAAATCGTTTGAGGTTGAAAAATCATATTTTCAATTGTAACCTCAGCATCAAATATCGGCTTTTGCCATTTATCAATTCCTTTTTTTCGTCTGAAAATGATGGACTGATTACAATAATCTTTTGGCATCTGTGGAATCATTTGTAATTCACTCCTCGATAAAGAAGTCCTGTATAAATCAATTCTGCATAGGCTTCTGATGAAACCATTGTTCTACCATATGTGGCTGAACCAACACTGGTACCTTCAATTCGCATTCTTCCAATGCTGACACTAGTTGGTGTACCACTAAGCATTTCTTGTAAGGTTGTTTTCCCACCATTTAAAAACAGATATTCCACTTGGATGGCCATTGCCAATTTAAATTTTTGTACCCTGTATTCATTTGAATCTTGAATTAAGTCATTTTTCAAGTAGAAATCAGCAGTCAAACGATTAATCTGACGTTCAGCATATGGTTCTAATTCATCGAAAGTTTTTTGATCAGGAATTTTACTAAAACCTAGCTTTTCATACTCTTCGTACGTTAAATAACTCATAGTTTTAGCCTTTAGCTTCATTCAACAAATCAACAAGTTTAGCAGTCGATGTGTTAGGCGCAAACTCAACGCCTAAGTCAGCTAATTCTTTTTTCAAAGTTTCCCGATCTGGTTCTTCTTTGTTTTCTAATTGCTGAAGTTGTTGTTTCAGTTCCTGAACTTCTTTCTTCAACGCCTTATTTTTATCAAGCAGTGCGTTGTATTGAACCACTGTGTAAGTTTTTCCACCTGTTGCCGATTCTACAATATTATATTTTTTACCTGATGCATCAAGTTCTACAATATCGTAGCCCTGGGCTTTATAAAATTCTTTGTCCGTATCAGTAAGAACTTCAACGACTCGATTTGCTTTTTTAGCTTTCATTAATTAGATCCTCCCTTGGTTAAAATAATCGGCTCACTCCAAGCTGATCCAAGTTTGTTTTCATTTAAAAACTCAGCTTTTTCTATTTCATTTGAGCCTTCTCCTAGTTCGTTAAAGGTTTGTACGTATAAATAAAACTTGTCCCCTTCAACTAAAGATGGAACATTTTCTGCAGCCAAAGTCCAACTATTATTTTCACTGTAACCCATCATTTTGGCTTTATGTGGATCTGATTCATTAGCGTTTGCGTAATGGATAACATATGATTTTGCCCCTTCCACAGGATCAAAGGAGACAGATACTGATCCATCTCCATTAAATTTACCTGTTGGATTTTGGGGCGCATTAGGGTGCAGATGGTGTTACGACAAATGATACTCCATCCGTTTTTGTTTCAAACAAAATGACATCGTCATATGATTGTTCATAATACAAGTAGTTACCTGCAGTTGAGGCAGATGGTTTATCTAGACCAACAAAGCTGTATTTTTCTGGTGCACACATACAAGGGATATGAATCAACATCATTTGGATTGTTTGTGCAGTTGGATCAGCAACAGCACCAGTAGTAAAATCGTATAGAGTTTTCATGTAAGCAGAAGGAACAGCTGGTTCAATCGTTACTTCATCTAAACGTTTTACTGCTCTATCAATCACACCGTTATTATTTTGTACTGATAACGTACGTTGTAACCCTTGCGCATTTTTTAGAATAGTGCTGACAGTTGGAGTCACATATAAAGAACGTCCAACAGCTGGAACTGCGGCTTCATCCATATCGGTCATCATCTTATCAAATTGAGTCAAAATATTTTCAGTTGTCAATTCCAGTTCTACGATTCCCTTACCGCCATCTTTTGCTTTCTTCAAAGTGTAAAGAGAAGAAAACATTTGTTTGTCTTTTTCAGGAATTTTTTCAAGATCATTATAAGCTTTGGTGATATTAGCAATAGATGTTACATAGTTCGTTTCATCAATATCTGAAGGGTCTACCAATGTATCCCAGTAACGTTCATTTGTTAATTCATAAGTTTCCCATTGATTTTCGTAGTTGGCACTAGCCCCTGTAATCGAACGGCGTGTTCGATCTTTCCGTCCATTTTTAATTAATAGTTTAGGAAGCTTAACAGTTTTTGCACCTGCCCATTTGATCAGGTTATTTGATGGGGAATTCCAAAGCTTTTGAGAATATAAAATCCCATTTTCTGAATAACGTTTTTGTAGCGCTTGTTGGTAAGATTCTGCATAGTTTAAAGTTGCATTATCAGCAAACATTTGCAGATTCATTGATAAAATATTTTTATGCATTTTAATTTCCTTCTTTCTTTTATTTAACTAGGTCGCTTGTCATTGCAGCAATCATTTGCGCTGTTTCATCATTAGGAGGGACAGCGTTTGACGGATTGCCTTGAAACGTTGCTTTCTTCTGATCTGGATTTGGTGGCGGTGTTGTTTCTCCTTCAAAGAGATATCCGTCACTTTCCTTCAATGTATTTAATTGTTCGTCTAATCCTTTGATTCCTTCATCTGTTAATTCCAGCTTTTCACTATCAAGTAAAGCTTTGGCAGCCTTGATATTACGAGCGCCTGCTTGAGTAAGAGCTAGTTCGATTGCGGATGTTTTTTTGATTTCAGCAATCTTACTTTCTGAATCAGCTTTTGCTTGATCGTATTTTTCTTGAAGGTCTGACAATTGAGTGGTTAGTTCTTCATTTCCTTCTGCTGCTTTTTTCAGGCTATCTAATTCTGTTTGATTGGCATCTAACTGCTCTTTGTATTGATTTACTTGTTGCTCTGCAGCTGCAACATTACTACTCAATTCATTAACAGTTGCTCCATGTAGCGCCATGACTGAGCCAATTTGTTCATCTGATAAGCCTAGTTCCTTTAATTGTTCTCTTTTCATTTGGTCCTCCTTCGAATATTTAACGTGGCAACGACCACGAGAGTATAAAAAATAAACCTTTTAACGCCATGTTCAGGGCGATATAATTGTTGTATAGAAAGGAGCTAAATATATGGAATTAAAACCTGATTTAATTAGAGATATTTTATTGTATTCAGAAACTTTGCCATTCAGAAAAAGCGCATTTCAAAATGAAATAAATGAATCTTCTTTAAGAGAAAAATATTCTCAAGATGAAATCATTTACGCTATATCAAGAATGGGCGATGATGATGCTAAATTAATCAATGGATGGGTCAAATACGCTTCTGATAAACCCTACATGTGGTGTATAGGATCTCCAACTTACGAAGGTCATCAGTATCTAGAAAACATTCGTGATCCAAAAGTTTGGAAAGTTGTGAAAGAAAAAGTTTCGTTGGTAGGAACTGCCTCAATAAGTATTATGGGACAAGTAGCTCTGGCATATATCCAAAAACAGCTCGGTATTTAAATCCGAGTTGTTTTTAGTTTAAGGCTTTCTCACGACTATAATCCCGCACAAGGAAATCATGTTCTTTCACTAATTCTCTAATCTTTCCTTGTTTAAAACGGATCATGTCTTTGCATCTTTTCTGCATGACTTCATCACCTAAAGATTCTGCAGCAGACAAACGCTTCTTTTGATAACGAATGTCACGCTCTAATCTTCTATGTTTCTGCTGGATCTCAGCATTTCTTTGTACTTCTTCTGGATCATATTGTGGCTGATTATTTGTATTAACATCTGGTCTACCAGGATAAAGAATATGTTTACAGTTTGTTCCTTGAGTTCCCCAAGGTTCACCATAACCATGATCATAAATAGACGGTAAATGCTGAAATTCTGGTGGTGCTTTGGACTTAGGAACTGTGAGAACCCATCCACCTTGAATATCGGCACAGGCTTTTCTAGCTGATAGATGGCTACTCATTAGAGCAGTTACACAATCAAAATCTTGCATTCTTTTCAGACGTAAATCGTTAAATGTTCGATGCGTTGTGCTTTCAATTACCGTTCTTGAGTATGTTTCAAGAGTCCATTCACGTCCTGCTTTGTCCTTGAATCCTGATTTAATTCCTTCATCCACCATTTTATAGACGTTATCTCTTACGGCTTGTTCATGCGTTTTGAGACCTGTTAAGGTTTCTAGGGTGGATTGTTTAAGAATTGCCTGATAAGCTCTCATAGCTGAGTTCTGGCTGTAATTCGTAGTGATAAGCGTCTGATTTATATTATTATTCAAGTCTAAGAATGTTTGATGTAAGAAAGAGTCCAACATCTGATTGACATCATCAGATACCGGCACGCTTTTTTGTACCATTCTTTCCAGTTCCTGATCAATCTCATTGATAATTTGAATGCCATTATCTTTGATAAGCTTTTCTATTTGGCCTTGAGTAGAGTTAGTATAGGAAGCCAGTAGATTAATAACCTTTTTGTTCAAAACGCCCATATAGTTTAATTGCTGTATCTGCCATAACATCACGTTTTCTTTATTCACTTTGTTAAGGTCTTTCTTTAACATCATTTTGATGATTAACTCAAAGATACGATCTTCTAATTCTGAATAAATGTTCGTGATAGCATCCGCTTGGTTTTGCATATTATCTGGAGTAATCAACTCAATCACCTACATCATACATAGCAGCTTGTGCATTTCGTTCATCTGTTCCTGCATCTTGGGAAGGCATTTCCTCTTTCAAGTCATCCAACCATTCTTTTAATTCCTGATCACTTAGATTGTAATTACGGATAAGAAACTGTTTCTTTGGCATCACGCCAGCAACCACAGCTTTTAAATCATCTTCTTGTTGTTTATCTTGATTGACAAAAATACCATCTTCAAAACTGATATCGACTTTATAATCATCGTAATTTAATTCAAACAATGGTTTTCCAGTTGAATTAAGTTCTGCATAACCTGCCAATTCAAAAATCGAATGGACTAATTCATTAATGGCTTTTTCAACCATTGTCAAATAACTAGAGCGTGTTTGATACGTCATTGAGTTATTAGAGACAATTTCAGTTGCTGTTTTTAAACCATCATCAGCGTAGCTCATTGAACCAACTGATAGCCCTACTTGTACCTCAAACTCTTTAATCCAATGATCAATGGCATCTTTATACTGAACTGTTCGTATTGCCGTAGTAATATCTTTTATTCCAGCATTTTCTGCCCCATACATCCCTACAAATACATTTTGATCACTATCAAACATTGGGGGATGGGCTTCATCCGTTTTGAGAAACTCAGCAGGAACCACGACGCGCCTTTGCCCCATTTGAATTTCCCAAGCAAATTGGTCATGAGTATTGTTGATGGTATCTAAGATTTCTTTTGCATTATCAACGATTCCAACGCCTAACGGACTTTCTAGAGATTTATTGTTTGCACCAGGTGTTCTGAAGTAAACAAAAAGAGGACGTCTCAATCCTTCTAGGGTGACTTCCTCTGCCAAATCAGGGTATAAGGTTTCTAATGGTACTTGTTTACCAACAGAACTTTCCAATTCTGACTTATAAAGCTCATTAGAAATAATGTACTTCCCATCTACCCACTCATGGAATTCTAATAACGTGTAGTAATAATTTGTATCATTTTCTGTTTGAACTGACCTAGTAGCAATTGCACATTCGCTGATTTCATTTGTGTTAGAACGCAAGGGATAAAACTGATCAGCTCTGATCCAAGAGATTTTGATTTTATCTCCATCAATATAAGGACGCATAGCAAACCCACCAGAAGCAATTCCTTTTTCAAGATTCAGTTCAAGAAGATTATAAAAATTATTGTTATACAGTGTTTTCGCCAAGAACGTATTTGCTTCTTTTAAACTATCTGATTCTTCATCATCAGGATTCCTTAAAGCAATTTTGCATTTCTCATTAAAAATAATACTCGCTAATCTTCTTGCTGCAGTCTTGGTTACATTCAGCGGATTAAATGGACGTTTATTTTCTTTACCAAAAGAGGTTATATATTTAATTTTCGGGAAATTATTCGCATAATAACGAAAATTTTCAGCGATTCTCTCATATTCATATGGATCAATATCAATTTTAGGATGGTCTGTGATTTTACCAAGTTCTCTGCCATTCAAATTCATATCTATTCGTTTCACTCCTTTCTTAAAAAAGTTTTTGATGCGCTGGATCATACTCATTTTCTCACCTACCATTTCAGTCCTAAATCACTTAGATTATCTTTTACAAAATATTGGAACTGGTCACATGTATGGTCACCAACTTTGATAACTTTTGGATCATCTGACTGTAAAGTATCTTCATCCCATCGATAATCACGATGCTCTTTAATAAATATTTTGTTTGCTTCTGTATCCAAATAAAAAAACCTGCCTTGTGCAAGGAGGTTCTGTACATAATCGATCATATCTACTTTTTTAGCTTTTGCCACTGCATGAAACCTCTCATTGTAATCTTTATAGTATTGATTTTTTAGAGCGCCTTCCGCCGAATCAATAGTGATTTTGTAGGCATACTTATTGTATTTTGTTTGACATCGCTCAATAAAATCATGCAAATCTTTAGAAAGCTCATCAGGTGCCTTCTTATTTACTTTTCCTTCAGGAGAATAATAATAAGTATCTAATAAAATGACATTTTTCTTTTTGGTAATAGCGTAGCAACCACAGGTAGTCGCTGATATTTGGTGTCCACTATCGATTGAAAAACAAATCTGAACGATGTAATCATCATCTGGTAGCTCATCAAGCGGATGGAAATGATCCATGTTATAGATGAGCGTACCCAGACCAATCACTTCGCCTAAGTAAAGCCATCGATAGTAATCTTCATCATTTTCTCTATACGTTTCTATCAGCTTTAATTGTTGCGGATCCGTAAAACCTAACTCATCATCTTTATAAGTCGAGTGGTCCACTAAATGATCATCTAGGCGTATGCATTTCTCTACCCATTCATTAACCCAATCATATGGATTCTTGGGTGGATTCCATGAATAGTAAACTTGTACTTGATTTACCCATGGCGACCGTTGACGGATAAAGGTTGCATTCGTCTGGTCAAATACTTCTTCGCTTTCAAAGTTTGCGGCTTCTTCGTACCACAAAGCAATGACATCACCAATTGCGTTTGATTTTAGTTTTAACGGATCATCAACACCATAAAAATAGAACTTAGAGCCAGTACGTTTATGAATGATTCTCAAAGGAGAAGTACGAAACTTATATTCTTTTGAAATGCCTAACATTGAAAGTGCCCACTTGATTTGTTCATAAACAGCATCTCTTAAATACTTGTGCTGACTCATCATGCAGACAACATTTACTTTGTGCTTAGCTTGTGTGTGCTTCTTCATTTCTGTTGCTAATTTCAAACTGATAACAGATGATTTAAAAGAGCCACGTCCGCCTTTCATCAAAATATAAGGACACTTTGCGTGCCAAACTTTATAAAAATGCGGGTTAATCAAGTCCGTAGTCTTAATTTGAGTTTGTTTCTTGACCATCAATGCCATTTGAACCAACCTCGCTTTCAACTAACGGAATGTCATCGATAATAACCGTTGATTCAGGCTCATCCTCGCCGCCGTTTAGTTCTCGGATTTCAGCATTTAGCTTTTCAGCTTGTGCCGTCATTAAAGCAGCACGCTTGCCCTGTACGCTTAATTCTGATAACTGCTTGATAGCTCGTGACAACTGATTGCTGATGCGTGTCAATGAATCTTCAATAGATAAAATATCATCTATCTTTCTACGTGTTTTTCTAGTGATTTGAACATCTTGCATCACTTCACGCTTAATCTCAAGCTTTTTACCACCAATATCAAGTGGTGTTTTAATATTGCGCAGTTGCTGGAGACGTTCGACTTCTTCATCATTTAACCCCGCTTCGGCTTGTTGAATCCTTTTCATCATTCGAAGTTGCCGTATTTTAAGTAGCCGTATTTCTTCAGACAAAGTAAAAGAAGGATCATCATTCAAACTAGAATAGATGTCCTTCTCTTCATCACTTAATGTCTCAAAAAATATCGTTTCATACTCGCCTGTTTTCAAGGCATTTTTATTACCCACTGGCGGAGAGGCTCGGCTATTTCCTTTGTTACCTTTAGCATTTTGATTACCAATAGGAGCGCCACCTTGATTAGTAACGTTACTTTTGCCATTGGTAACGTTACTTTTCAATTCAGCGCTCCATTTGTCTTGCGATTTCCATTTTCTAACCTGAGAATCTGAAACATTTAATTCAGATGCAATTTCCTTTAACTGCTTTTCTCCGTTGGATTCTAACCAAATTTTCTTGGCTTCATCACGTCTTGGATCACGTTTTCTTGCCATTCAATACACACCACCTCACATTCTGTTTAGGTTGAGTTTTGTTTTTGATATTTAAAATTCATCTATAGATAACATTCTGTATTTATTCATTTTCTCATCATAAATATTCTCAAGGTAACTAATTTGTTTTATTTGTTCGTTATTGAATATACAAGTATTTTCATTAACTACTGTATCTCTAAAACCATATTCCTTGCTTAAATCGTCTATTTTTTTTATTAAACTTAGCGAAAATTCTACTACTCTAATCATTTCAAATTGCATACTTCCGTTTATAAAAATTAATTCTTTTTCCTTTAAATATGTTAAACGTTCCATGCTTTTACCCACCATTTTACTTAATTCATTTAGATCTCTATTTCTTTTAGCACATTCAAATATTGGAACTACGTAAATTTGTTTTATCATTTTTTGAAATTTAAATACTTTACATTTTTGATAAACAATCCTAACTAAACCAGGTATTGTTCCTATAATGACTGTAGAATAAACTATTATCATATCTCTAGAAATAAAAAATTGTATTACATTACTCATCTTACTTTTCCTCCATACTGTTTAATCACAGTATATCAAGAAAAAATTATATTGTTCAAACTCTTTCAACATCATAATGGATTGTTTCAGTTTGTCATATTTATCCATTCCTAGAGTAAGTTCAATTCGTGGATTATAATCAGCAGGTTTCAAATCTGCCAACTTCATTATTTCAATCTGCATTCTAATCCCTCAAATTCTTGTTAATATTATTTTGAATGTTTGATTCATCAAAGAAACCATGACCGCAATAAATAAGCTTGTATTTATCAACTTCTTTTGGGGTAGCTTCTCTGATCATCTTTATAACAGAATATTTGCTTTTCATTTGAACAGATTGAACAACTCTTTTATCACGACAATCTTTGCATCTTGGATAATCGTTGATCAATGATACGTACCAGTAGTTCCTCATCATGTGACCTTCTCTCTATCTGAGATCAGATCATTATAAAGAGCAGTAGCTCGTTCTTTCCCGAAACGTAATCTACGTTGAATAGTTCCAATCGTAAATGATTGTCCTTGACCAACTTCTTCAAAGTCCTTCTTTAATTGCTTCATTTCTTCAAATTCTTTAGCAGTATATTCTTTCATGAGATCGTTCCTCCTTTATGTAAAATAAAAAAACCACCTCAATTGAGATGATCCCTAGCGCCATTCCGTTTTTCCACATTTTATGCATCCCCATATTTTGTCGCAATTTCGTATGTATAAGAACACATAATCATAAGCGCATTTTCTTCTTTTCCAAAATGACAATCTTTTTGTTTCTGCAAATCGTTTCCTATCTTTGTCTAATTGATACATGCATATCTCCTTTATGCAAAATAAAAAGCAGCCTCCGATTGGAAACTGCAAAACAATTATCAATACTAATTTAACCCTTAAAAGAAAGATTATTTAAAAACATCAACTCCACTTTACTATGGAAGGTATTAGAAATAATTTGGTTAATTATCCCAATAGCACTCTCAAATGGTATATTAGAATAGAAATTTATAGCCAGAACTTTTTGAGATGATGTCCATTGTGAATTCGTAATGTAAACATTATTACTACTTACACTTTGAATTTTTAAAGCTAGTGTCCTAAATTCAGATTCTGTGAAACCATCTCCATCAAGCTTCTCAAGAATTGCGGTGTACGGGACATTCAAGTTATTGCCTGTATTAATAGTAGTCGAGTTATTTTGAATTAGCTCCTGAAGCTTTTCAAGAATTGCATTACTTGGATCATCAGTTTCTATATTTCCCATAGCTTGACCAAATTTTAAAACTTTAAAAATTGGATTTTCTGGATCCTTAGTATAATCGATTCCTTCAATCATTCTTCTAAGTTTTTCTTTAAGTTCCTCACTTCCCGCTATATCATTTTTATAAAAAATAGTTCGTTCAGCAATAATATCAAAAGGCAGCCTTATTCCTTCTTCACAAATAAGAATTGTGTGCTTTCTCATTGTAAATCTTACACCAAGTTCATACATGACATTGGGATTCAAACCGGTAAGGTTACAAATAGCAAGTTTATCCTCATATATATGTTGAATGACTTGATCATTTATAGATCCAGTAGCACTAATATCATGAGCAGCCACAGGTTTTAAATCAAACTCATCCAAAACAGGACGAAGAACCGCATCCGTAATGCCGTCAGCAAACCTTCTTTCCGGCCCATTATCATTGCCGATAGGTGTTATGATGAAGCAATTTTTATTTTCTTCAGTTTTAGCCATTAAGTATCTCTCCTTCTCAATATTACATTTTCTATATAATAACAGGAAAAGCGAGAGAATTGAATAAACAAAAAGGCAACCACCAGAGTATTTACCTCATTTCTAATCTTTTTGACACCACCTTTCAATTTTATTAACAATACCTCTCAATATTTGTCTGTATATTTTGCTCACTAAAATATCCATGGCCACAGTAACGAAGATTGTACTTATCGATCTCATTTGGTGTTGCTTCTCTGGTCATTTCAATGATGGAGTATTTCTTTTTGATTTGGACTGACTGAACTGACCGAACCGAATCTTGTTCGCTTGGTTGCGGATATCTATTTGATAGTGATATATACCAGTAGTTTCTCATTATGCAGCCTCCTTTATGTAAAGAAAAAGCCTAGCGTGTGCTAGACTTTAATACATTCATTTGATTTTTTGAGATAAGTATCTACATAGATTTCACCTTTGTCCCCGTTCAACGTAATTTCAAAATACGGTGCTCCTTTTAAGCTAGCGCTAACTAATGATTTGCTATTCTGTAGTGTTTTACACGACCATACAACGAATATATCAAACTGAGGAACTGCACCACTTGGGTCTGCAATCTCATTTTCAATTCTTTCGCGCACAATAGCCTTGCATTTTTCGATAAACTTCTCATGATTCATTTTGTACCTCCGCAAGCGCATAACCAGCTGTTGATGTATTGTTAAACGTAGCTGAACGACTAACTCCCGTAGCCTTCCCAGTATAAATAAAACTAAATCCTGTTGTTGTTGGCTTAAAATTCTCCACTTCATAAAAATGATATGTTTGTCCGTTATTAGTAAATACAATCAATTCCATTTTTCAAAATCCTCTCTTTTTAAAATAAAAAGACCACTCACCGAGTGATCTCATATGTAAAAACTACGCCTCAGAGGAGCTCATGAGGTATAGCTCTAGCATGCTATATAATTGAGATTGCCTATTCATCTTGTAGTAGCCATAGAATAGTATATGGGTCTGATTGCCTCCACTGCTACTCAATCTCAATGCGGTTTTACTTTCGGGATCTTGTACCGCAAACCCAAAGTCGCTGGAGTGGGATTGCACCACTCATGCACTAGTCCGCTCTAGTTTTGTACAAGGTTCCAGTAGTGCGCCGTACGCAACCTACCTTCACCTTTGCGTCTCTCTACTTTCGCCACAGCGACACTATAAAATTATTCTTGGCTGCTACTATTTTTTATTTTGCCCATTTTTAAATCCAATCATATAGACATTAAGACAGAGCGCAAAAATTGAAATTATTAACGCCGTCATTTCTCTTCACCCACCTTTTTAATTATTTAGTTAAGTTATATTTTTCTGCAAATTCACTATCAGCTTTTTCCAACGACCTAAGTGAAATAAATTTTTTATTTTTTAATTGATCTATATTCCAGAGAGCATCTTTTCTAATCTCTTTTATTATTTCTAATAGACCTTCTCGGGATTCATCAGATATCAACAACTGATCATAGTAATTTTTAGTTTTATCTAATTTTGTTTTTTCAGTATCGCTCATTCTCTTTTCTATCTCATTGTTCATCTCTATTACATTATCGATTTCAGTCTTTAATGCATTATGATCATAGAATAAATCGTTACTAAATGATTGGTAAGTTAGGCGTTCTTTACTCGAAATATCAGTCAACTTGATTTCATTTAATTTTTCATAGTTTTTCTCTAGGCTATCTAATATTATATTGAGATTACTTCTGGTCACAGGTTTATTTTTCGATGATTCAATAGTAGCATATAGAACATCTAAGTCTTGTATTGCTAGTCTGTTAGAGTTGACTAGTATTTCATTAACTGATTTACCATAGTTTGTTTTCATATTCCTTAAATCATTCCAATTATACAGAGCTATGAGTACCGAAATAATTGATATACTAACCGTTATTACATCTTTCCACTTTATGTTTTTCAAATTTATCACCCATTGTATATTTTACGATAAATCATGTGAATAAATCAAAAAGCAATAAACAGCAACGGATGATAGATAATAAGAATAATTTAGAAGGAGTTGAAATTCACATCCTTATTCTTTATATTTCCACTGCTGTCTATCGAAGCTTAATTAAACGATGAGGGAGATTTCCTTCCTTACATTTTATTTTGTCGATCCTATTTCCTAATCTTTCGACACTATCATAATACATCATTGAACAGGTAATTGATTGGTATAAAAAAGGCATAAAAAAGAAACCAAATGGGTAATAAAAGGGTATAAAAAGTGTAAAAACTGGCTACTTAAAAGCAACCAGTTCTAATGCTGAAGCAAATTGGATGATAATCTTGTTTGATTCTAGTTTGACAGATTCTTCACTAGTATTATTTCTTTGAGCAGTTACATAAATCGACAGACCATTGATGTATCGATCATAAAATATTTTTTTTCGTCGTTCGGTCACATCGGGTTTGTGCGGATGCTGTATAGCAGAGTATCCTCTAATAAACAATTTATGCAAATACTCAAATTCTTCTTGTGCTTCTTCTTTATCAATCAACATTCTTTCGGCTTCAAAATCATGATTAGCTGTAGATGGTGGAACCAAGGAGTATGATACTGTCACTTTTGGCTCACGAGGCTGTCCCACTCTACATCTAGCTGATAGATATGCTGAAAGAAAAACACCGACATTATGTTTTGTGCGGTCCATATCAACATCTTTCGTGCTTGGTGTCTCATATTTCTTTACATCGAAAAGTACCATCCTGATTCCCCCAATTATGATATAATACTTGTGTCAGTAATATTATTCGTAGTCGGAGGAATCCGGCTTTTTATTTGCTCTCGATTACTTCCATGTCCTTCAACTGTGCAACAGCTAAATAATGCTTGTGTCTTGCAGTTGCACGATCACACTTCATTGTATTTTCGATACGAATGATTGCTGAGTTTGACAGTATCTTTTTCACGTATCCTCTGAAGGGATAAACGAACTCTTCTGCTTCACAGCGAACCATATCGCCAACTTTGACTTTTGGTTTCTTACGCTTCTTAGGTCGTTTCGTTGGCATGTCTAGTACTAATCCACCGATTCCGTTACTGCTTTTGTAAAATCCATCTTTTAGTTTCATTCTTTCCCCTCCATGTTTCGTTGGATGTTGTTCATTCTGCTTCTAACCATTTCAACGCTTTGCTCATCCTTCCGCCACCTCTTCCACTGTTCCACCGATTGTCTGAGCAGTACGCTCGGCATCTGATTTCGAATCAAATATCTTAATCTCTTTATTACAGTCAGGCATAATCAACGCGCCTCTTCCTTGATACTCAACGAAATTCAATGTTTGCAGCGGCTTTCCAATGTCTTGATGTTCGAACTCCTGAACCCGTTTCAGCCATTTCCAACTTAACTAACTCAGCTCGCTCTTTTGCTTTTTTATCTTTCTGAATCTTTATCATGATTTTTTTGAGGATGATGTCACTGTATTGTGTAATGAGATCCATTATTTATCCTCCAAGTATTTAAATTGACGACCTTTAGAATCAACGTTTCCACGTCTAACTCTGCTCCAAATTGTTTTTTTGTCCACGTTAATAACCTCAGAGAGTTCTTGAGCTGTTCCTGTCACCAGAATTCTGCCATCGTGCCAGATTGCGATTTTTCTCGGCGTTCTCCGTTTGGGCTTTTCAGTCCACATTGATTTACCGAGCTTTTGGACTTCTGCAACTATTTCTTTGTCTTCTTGCCAAGATTCTGACTTGGTTAATTCAGCAATTCGTTTCATTGCTGCTTTCTTATCCACGTTTATTCCTCCAATCGATGGATTTCCCTTCTTAAATTCTCTATGTGCAAATCGATTGCCTTTCTCGCCGTTTCATTGACCATTACTGCCTTTGTCCGCTCCAGTTCGTCAATCTCCCGTTGAAGGCTTCGAATACGCATTTGAATCACTTCTTCTGTTGTCATGATGGACCACCTCGTTAAAAACGCTCTTCCTTGAACGTATTCCGATATTTTTTAGCTAATATCAACGGCACTTGATATTGATGACAGAACAACTTTGCCTTGATCTTAAAGTCTTTTGTCTGCATCCCTTTAACATCTACGACTTTGACAAGTTTGCCGTTTTTATAAAATGTGAAGTCGGGAATATACTCGATCTTGCGATACTTCTTTCCGTCTAGTTCAAATTTCGGCATCAGCTCAAATCGTTCCTGAAGTTTTACTTTCCAGCCGTTCGCTTCAGCTTGCCATAAGGCTAGATCGTAGTACTCTGCTTCTGCGATAGAATCGAACTTGATACCTCGATGGATAGTTTTTCGATTACGATATTTATTCATTCTCAAGAACCGCCTCCTTCTTAGCCTGATAAGCAGCAAAGCGGGCTTCTAATTCTGCTTTTTTATCAGGATCTAGCGTCTTTTCTTCTTGAGGTTTGTTGACCCAATCAGGTAACTTTTCACGCCGTACATTGTTTTGACGTTTAGGAAGATAGTTTTGGTTTTTCTTGTTTTTAAAAGCTTCTTGGGCTTTTTCTGCTGATTCCATTGTCTTAATTCCTTGATTACTCCATGAATTTAATATCGCTTCAACGTATTTTTTCAATCCTGGCATCTCAACGTTGTTTTCGAAAGCTAATTTAAAAGCAAAGAGAATCATATCTGCTCCCCAAGTTTTAATCATCGGTCCTAATGCTCCTTGCAAAAGTCCAGTAGGTGCTTTCCCCCAGTTTTTTTGGATGAACTCATACACGCCTATATCATCATCTTCTTTATTTGTCTTGTTTTGTTTTGTATTGTTTATATAAGCTGAAGGATTTACTGTAGAATCTACTGAAGTATTTACTTCCCTATTTACTTTCGGATTTACTTTACTATCTACTGGAATATTTCCAGTAGCGGAGTTTTCTACCGTATTATCTACTGTAGTTTTTACTGTAAAATTTCCAGTTAGATCAGAAAGAATATAAACTCCAGCTTTTGTACGACCTCTCTTTTTATATTGAAGGAGTCCGTTTTGGATCAATTGATTACGATTGTTAATCAATGTTTTTTCAGACGTTTTAGTCATTGCTTGTAGCCTTGTATTGGCAATCGATAATTCGCTCTGCCATCCACTTTTGTTTGCTATAGCCATTAGCTTATACCAAAGCAGTTGGGGACCAGCGCCAAGCTCGTTATATTCAAGCCAATTGTCAAAAGCATTAAGCTGTCCGATGTAATCCAATTGAGTCCCTCCTTTCGTTCTAGTAATTTGAGGGAGAAAACTCCCTCATTATTTGTTTAACGGCGGATTAGATGCATCAAATAATCCAGTTTGTACATCTTCGTTTTCTTCAGAAATAACCTCTGCTTCTTTTCTTTCAGGAATATCTTCTTCAACTTCTGTTTCAGCAATAATGCTGCCGTCTTCTTGAACTCTTTGGACTCTCTCATCCGATGTGGTGGCTTCTTGCATTTCGATGGACAAGATTCCCCATTTAGAAAGAAGATTTCTCAAAACAGTTTTTCGTGCCATTGCATTGTAATCAGATGCCCACACACCACTTAACTTTGTCTTATCGCGATCTTTATTGTTAGCAATCCGATGAGCTTCGATTTCTTGTTTGGTCCAATAGACAGTTTTTTTGAATCCATTTAGTAACTCGAAATAGCCAACATATCCAATAACTTCATCAGACGTTCTACCACTTGGATCAAACTCAAACTCTTCTGTCAGTCGGTTCCAGCTTTTTAGTTCTCCTTCGTAAACTTCAATCACATTTAATGCTTTGTATTTACCTGATCGTTGGGCTAATTGGATATATCCTTTATAGCCAAGCATAAATTGAGCTTTCTTTTCCCATTTTCCTGTTTGCTTGTTTTTACTATTGAATGGAACTAAATATGCATAACCTAAATTCTTATCTAGCCCAAGATTTAATGTTGCAGCAGTTAACGCACCACTCATGATAGACATTGGTTCACTATCTGCAAGATAACTGTCATTAGATACAAGAGTCATAACATTCGACATAAAAGCATTAGCATTGTCATGAAGTACTTCTTCAAATTTCTTTCTCATTGTTGGTGTATTCATTAGAGCTTTAAGACCTAACTGTCCTGGTGCAACTTGTTTCTGTGGCTTTGCTGCCAATTGATTTTTTAACGATTCATTTGTTGCCATATTATTTAATCTCCTTTTCGGTTAGCCTTCTTGATTCAGTAACGTTATAAATCTCTTCATCATTTGCGACATCTGGATATTTCTCTGCTAGTTTCTTCGAGCTTATACGTCTCGTACGGACAAGTTTCCAACTGATGATGTTTTTTTGAGTGACCCCGATACTAGCTTCACGTTTACCTAATTCACTGATGAACTCGTTGTCCACCTGTCGAATAGCCGATTCAATTTCTTTCTTAGTCCGTTTGAGTTCGTTTTTCTGTTCAACTAGTTCATCAAAACGAATTGGCAACGCCGTTTGAACGTCTTCAACATCTGCATACTTTTCTTTCAAGAAATCAGCTGTCGCTTGACTACCGTCAATAACTGGCTCGATGCCTCCAAGAACATTCGTTTCCCAAAACTCTACTAATTGTTCAGTGATTGTATCGATCAACTCTTGATCTCGTTCAATCCGCTTCCAGATAAATTTTTGACCACCGATTAAGACAGCGATGTAACAATAGTCTTTGTTTAGAACGTTCATGTAATGTTGAACTTGGCAGAGATAACTGAGTGGTACTTCTTCACCTTCCCACTCTTTGCCGAGAAATTGATTGGCTGTTTTGCATTCCAGAATGGCATTTTCTCCCACTACATCACGATCAATATTCGCTCTTAGAAACGGATGCAATGGATGTTCAAAGACTTGGTTTCTTCTGCAAACCTTTTTACCTGTACGTTCTTGAAACTCTTTAGCAACCACTTCTTCTAAAACATTACCCCAATAAGCGGGCTCACTTCCTGATTCTTCAAGTACTATTTGTCCTGTTTTTTCTAACCATAGTTGATAAGGAGATTTCCATTTATTCAATCCTAAAATTGTTCCAACATCCGAACCTCCGATGCCTTTCTTACGGTCTTCAAGCCATTCTTGATGGCTCATTTCTAAGGTAGATTTACTCATCGTCTTCCTCCTCTTTATGTGGCGTGCCCCATTCAGGAGTAGTTAAATACTGATCTAATGCTTGTCCAAAATCGTTCATTGTTTTAGCCTTCCTTTCATGCTAAAATACAGATAAGATATTTTGTTATGTTGCCGATTAGCGATTGCCGTCGCTGGTCGGTCTTTTTTGTGTTGGCATTTTGAAACTTTCTCTTACAGCAGTAACCGCTACTAAGGTTCCCCAATAAATAAGTGCATATGCTGGATTAATACTTGCCAGTACGATTGCAACTAGACTCATAAGCAAAGCGCTCTTGACAGTCATTTTAAATACAGTTTTCATTTCTTTCTCTCCTCTCTATATTTAGCAATTTCACTAGCCAAATCTTGGTTCATATAATTGTTTAAAAAACGGTTAACTTCAGCTTTGGGTATCCGTATCTCTCCAATCTTTAAGCAACCCAAGTACCCCATATCGATCAAAGCTTTTACGTTTTGAGGATTTGTTGTTATAGCTAATGCCGCTTCAGTAACTGAGTATGTTAATTTTTCAATGTTTCTTTTATTGTTGCGTTTCAAGACAACTTTTTTTGGAAAAATATTTTCCAATGTTTCCATTTCCATCATCCTTTCATATATCCTTGTACTACCCAGTACGACAGCCGTTCCTCACTAAGCTTGCGAATATCGATTCCAAGTATTTCGCATAATGCACTTATTAGTGTGACCTCAACCATGATCTCGTCTAAAAATTCATAAGCATATGCAATGATTTGTTGACGATCATCAACAGTTAAGTAATTTACTTGTTTAAGAAGAATTTTCTCTACTTCTTGCTTCTTCTGTTTCCGCTCATCTGATTCAATCATTTGCAACTTGTCTAATGATGAAGGATCTTTCCTATAAACATCACCATCTATTGATTTAAATAAACCAAAGAACTCATGAATCACTTGAAGAGTGAAATCTGAATCTCTAAAATGATCCGTTAACGCCTGAGCATTTTCCAACGTCACGGGCTTCGTATTAAGCAATGTTGTCCAATCGCTTAATGACTGTTGAGAGACGTTGATTTGTCTTGCTATTTCCTTTTTGGTCTCACCACTCTTATTAATTACTTCGACTAACGATTCTCGAATAACACTTGATTTTTTTAACAGTTTAAACACCTCATATTCTTATTCGCCCGTATATCAATACGAGCAATTTTTTTATACTATTAATTTAAAGAATCAAACGAAAGCTGCTTCGTCTAATTCACGTTCAAGCTCTTTTTGGACTTCTTCAACTAGACGATCGAGTTGATCATCATTTGCACATTTGATGATGTGGACTAGTCTAGGCCTAGCATCAAGTACGATGTTTATTTTTTCTTGTCGTGTCATTTGGAAGTCCCCCTTGTTTTTAACTCATTTTTGTAGTTAAAAGCCATAAAAAAAATTTTTTCTTTAGGAACATGAAAAATATCTTCTAGATGTTGCATCTGGGAAGGCTTAGGCAAGGTACGTCCTACCTCCCAAGAACTGATTGTTTTTTGGGATACTTTTAATAAAGACGCTAGTTGAGATTGAGAGATCCCTTTTCTAGATCTTATTTGTCCCATTTTGTTTTCCATACATTTCCGCCTCTCTTTTACTACCTTATGTAGTTATAATATACTACAAAATTTAGTAAGTCAACTATTATTACTACTTTTTTTTGTATTAACTAAATTTCGTTGTACCGACTACGCTTTGTAGTATATAATTTTATTAAAAGGAGGACTTGCTGTGTTAAAAGATCGAATCAAAGAGTTAAGAAAGCAACATGGCTGGACCCAAGCAGAACTAGCAAAAAAAATGAGCGTGTCCCAACAAACTATAGGAAGTTGGGAAGTAGGTCGTGCAGAACCTAATTCAGAAGCACTAACTAAATTAGCTCATCTATTTAACGTTAGTACTGACTATCTATTAAGTAATCATAAAACTCCAGAATGGGCGACTAAAGAAGATATAATTGAACTTGATAAACTACTTGAATCAAATGCTAACATGGCTTATGGAGGCGAAACTTTAACACCCGAACAGCTTCAAAGAGTCAGAGATGTTTTAGCAGGCATGTTTTGGAAATTCAAAAAAGAAGACAAGGACAAAGAGAAGTGATTGGGTATGGAATTGGATGTTATCAATTTAGTTGAGAACCTAAAGCGGAAGTATCAATCCGCTAATCCATTTTATATCTGTGAAAAAATGGACATTCAAATTGAATATGTTCCTTTTATTGATGATCCTAAAGGTCAATTCCAAGAGATTTTAGGTCGTGCTGTCATCCTACTGAATGATGAATTAAAGGATTCTGAGGAAAGATTTTATATTTGTGCTCATGAACTTGGTCACGCCATCTTTCATCGTGGGTTATCTAGCTATTATGTATCCACACGAACATCCAGAAGCAAATCAGAAAGCGAAGCGAATTGCTTTGCTGCTAATCTCATTGTTTCTCTTTATAAAGAAGACAACGATCAATACCCTAGAAAAGTTGAGGAATTGACAAATTTGTATGGGCTACCTGAAAACGTGTACAAATTTTTAAATTAAAATTGGCGACTATCACTACCTGCCTTCAAGTGGGAGTAAATTATTTTATTTTTTGGAGGAAAATATGAAAAAAATAGTTGGGTTAGGATTAATCTTGTTTTCTAGTATCACATTAGGTGCTTGTGGTAACAACGATTCAAACTCTGATGTGCCTAAAAAAACGACTATTAATACTTCTACAATGGTTACTTTAGAGAGCAGCAACTCTATGGATTCAAGTACTGAAGAAAAATCTACAAGTGATACAACTTTTGAAGACGATTCATCAAAGATTGTAATAAAAAACACTGAAGAATTATCTAGCCAATATGATCCAAATAAAAAAATATTAGCTATTGAAATTCAATATACTAATAAATCTGACAAAGCTCAAAGTCCTTGGATGGCATTCGCTACATCAATCAAACCTATACAGGAAACAGATAAAACCGAAGAACTATTGAATGGAGCAAATGGCTTGTTCCCTCAAGACTACAAACCAGATCTTGTAAAGATGGGCGATACAGATGTTAAGCCTGATGCTACTGTTGATGCAGTTGTTGGTGTAGAAATTATTTATCCAGGTTCTCCTATTATCATGAAAGATTTTATGGATAATGGAAGTTTTGAAAAAACTATCCCTACTAATTAAAAAAGGTTGGCCTTCCGGCTTTCTTTTTGTTAAGGCTTTATTAAGGGCGACTATCACTACCTGCCTTCAAGTGGGAGTAAATACTTGATTTACCCAGTGATATATTCAACAAGGAGGAATAAATGAGTACGTTTTTAATTTTAGTTGGGTTCTTTGGTTTTCTATTTGGAGTATGTTTTTTAGTATATTCTTTTTTCTCCAAGAAGAAACGTTCAAAGAAAAAGATTAGTATTGGAATTCTAGTAGCTTTTATAGTTATGGTAATCGGAGGGGCTCTTGCTCCACCAACAACTGGACAAGCAGATGTACACAAAGACGCTAAATCTTCATCTTCTAGTGTATCTGTCTCTTCTGAAAGCCGAGAAAAAGATGAAAAAAAGGCTAAAGAATTAGCTAAAAAGAAAAAGGCCGAAGAACAAAAAGCTAAAGAAGAGGCTGAAAAAAAGCACCAAGAAGAACAAAAAGCTAAAGAGGCTGAGAAAAAGCGCCAAGAAGAACAAAAAGCTAAAGAAGCTGAGAAAAAACGCCAAGAAGAACAAAAAGCTAAAGAAGCTGAGAAAAAACGCCAAGAAGAAATTAATCAAAAAACTTCAACAGCTAAAACCATTCTGGAACAAGCTGAAGCTAATCCAACTAGAGATAACTACAATGCAGCATTATCAGCTATTCAATCTATACCTGGTGGAAACCAAGAATTATTAAATCGCTTAGTCAATGTTGATTCAACTATAAAATCTAATGAGGCAGCTGAAGCAGAACGACAAAAGCAACAAGCTGCTGAAGCTCAGCGTCAGGCTCAAGAACAGCAAGCTGCTGAAGCTCAACGTCAAGCTGAACAACAAAATAATTCATACACTGTTGATGGCCAGTGGTCTATCGCTGCAAATGGTATGGTTTTCGCTCGTTCAGATAGTGGAAAGTACTATTCTCGTGTTACAAATCCAAATAATTATCAATACATGACTCAAATAGATGCTGATAATGCTGGGTATAGTCGTGCCCCTCGAGGGAATCAATACGCTCGTCCCTAATTAGTTGCATTGTAATAGTTTAAGATCAGCCTTCGGGCTTTTCTTTTTAAACGCAAAAGAACATAAGTTCGTATAATTCTATTGAAAATACGGATTTTACATCTATTCCCTCTCTATATGTACCAAAAGAATTTAACTATCGTACTAATGACATAGCAATATGAAAGGACTGATTTTATGCATGGCGGTGTGAGAAAACGTGGAAAACGTTGGTATTATTATTTTGAAGATATCAATGATGATGGCTCAAGAAAAAAGTGGAGAAAGTTGGCGGAGACACCCGACCAGAGGCCGAAGCTGCTTTACGAAAAGTTTTATCAGATATTGACGAAACAGGACAATACTTTTTAGGTACGGATACTCGAGTAAAACAATACCTTGATTT
>NZ_JAPMLH010000012.1:0-29108 GCF_035727065.1 Enterococcus sp. E4-223
CGGTGAGTGATCACCGTACCGGTTCGATTCCGGTCCTCGGCATTTCAAATATGCGCCCATAGCTCAACTGGATAGAGTGTTTGACTACGGATCAAAAGGTTAGGGGTTCGACTCCTCTTGGGCGCGTTAATTAAACGGGAAGTAGCTCAGCTTGGTAGAGCACTTGGTTTGGGACCAAGGGGTCGCAGGTTCGAATCCTGTCTTCCCGATAATTATAAATTTAAACACGGGGCCTTAGCTCAGCTGGGAGAGCGCCTGCTTTGCACGCAGGAGGTCAGCGGTTCGATCCCGCTAGGCTCCATTTCATTTAAATAATGAATATCTTTTTCGCGGTGTAGCTCAGCTGGCTAGAGCGTCCGGTTCATACCCGGGAGGTCGGGGGTTCGATCCCCTCCGCCGCGATTTTTAAGAGCCTGGACCTTTAGCTCAGTTGGTTAGAGCAGACGGCTCATAACCGTCCGGTCGTAGGTTCGAGTCCTACAAGGTCCATTGTGGCGTTGTAAGTTTCATATGGAGGATTACCCAAGTCCGGCTGAAGGGAACGGTCTTGAAAACCGTCAGGCGGGTAAAACCGTGCAAGGGTTCGAATCCCTTATCCTCCTTTTTCATATTATCGCGGGATGGAGCAGTCTGGTAGCTCGTCGGGCTCATAACCCGAAGGTCGTAGGTTCAAATCCTGCTCCCGCAATTAAAAACTAAAAACATTGGTTCCGTGGTGTAGGGGTTAACATGCCTGCCTGTCACGCAGGAGATCGCGGGTTCGATTCCCGTCGGAACCGCCATGCGGGTGTAGTTTAGTGGTAAAACCACAGCCTTCCAAGCTGTTGTCGCGAGTTCGATTCTCGTCACCCGCTTTTAGTTTTTTATGGGCCTATAGCTCAGCTGGTTAGAGCGCACGCCTGATAAGCGTGAGGTCGATGGTTCGAGTCCATTTAGGCCCATTAGTACAAAATCTTATTGGTTTTGGGGAAGTACTCAAGTGGCTGAAGAGGCGCCCCTGCTAAGGGTGTAGGTCGGGAAACCGGCGCGAGGGTTCAAATCCCTCCTTCTCCGTTTCAATATTTTGTTTTACCTGGCCCGTTGGTCAAGCGGTTAAGACACCGCCCTTTCACGGCGGTAACACGGGTTCGAATCCCGTACGGGTCATTAATTTAATATAGTTTTACATGGAGGATTACCCAAGTCCGGCTGAAGGGAACGGTCTTGAAAACCGTCAGGCGGGTAAAACCGTGCAAGGGTTCGAATCCCTTATCCTCCTTTTTCATATTATCGCGGGATGGAGCAGTCTGGTAGCTCGTCGGGCTCATAACCCGAAGGTCGTAGGTTCAAATCCTGCTCCCGCAATTAAAAACTAAAAACATTGGTTCCGTGGTGTAGGGGTTAACATGCCTGCCTGTCACGCAGGAGATCGCGGGTTCGATTCCCGTCGGAACCGTTTGGCTCGGTAGCTCAGTTGGTAGAGCAATGGATTGAAGCTCCATGTGTCGGCAGTTCGATTCTGTCCCGCGCCATTATGCGGGTGTAGTTTAGTGGTAAAACCACAGCCTTCCAAGCTGTTGTCGCGAGTTCGATTCTCGTCACCCGCTTTTAGTTTTTATGGGCCTATAGCTCAGCTGGTTAGAGCGCACGCCTGATAAGCGTGAGGTCGATGGTTCGAGTCCATTTAGGCCCATTTATTTTATTGGCCCGTTGGTCAAGCGGTTAAGACACCGCCCTTTCACGGCGGTAACACGGGTTCGAATCCCGTACGGGTCATGGAAGATACTTTTTGAGTATCTTTTTCTTTTTATCTGAAAGAATGATTTTAAAAAGCTTAGCAGAGTTATCTTTATGGATGATTGTGCTAAGCTTTTTTGGACAGTTCTAATGTAAAATATTTTTATATTTTTTAAGCAAAAAAATGAAAAAATACGAGCAGAAAACTGTTTTATCTGCTATACTTGGTTCGTTGCAAGTTCCCGAAAGGATCCGCAGGACGGAGATGCCTTGTAACCGAATTTAACTAGGGGGAATCATTATAATGGTAGAAAGACACTTATTTACATCAGAATCTGTTTCTGAAGGACATCCAGATAAAATTGCTGACCAAATCAGTGATGCAATCTTGGATGCAATTTTAAAACAAGATCCAACAGCACGAGTAGCGTGTGAAACGTCTGTAACAACTGGTCTTGTTTTAGTATTTGGAGAAATATCTACGACGGCATATGTAGATATTCAAAAAGTCGTACGGGAAACAATAAAAGAAATTGGTTATACACGTGCAAAATTCGGATTTGATGGAGATACAGCAGCTGTATTGGTTGCGATTGATGAACAATCTCCTGATATTGCTCAAGGAGTTGATGAAGCACTTGAGATCCGGGATGAAGATAAAAAAGACGTATTAGATGAGATTGGTGCTGGCGACCAAGGTTTAATGTTTGGGTTTGCTGTAGATGAAACACCAGAATTGATGCCTTTACCAATTGCTTTGAGTCATCGTCTGGTACGCCGCTTGGCAGATTTGCGTAAATCAAATGAATTAACGTATTTACGTCCAGATGCAAAATCTCAAGTAACGGTTGAATATGATGATCAAGGACAACCGGAACGCGTAGATACAATCGTTATTTCAACACAGCATGATGATGCAGTAGATAATGAAACAATTCGTCATGATGTCATCGAAAAAGTAGTGAAGGAAGTTATTCCAGCTGAATTATTAGATGATCAAACGAAATATTATATCAATCCGACTGGCCGATTTGTCATTGGTGGTCCTCAAGGGGATGCCGGATTAACAGGAAGAAAAATCATTGTTGATACGTATGGCGGTTATGCTCGTCATGGTGGCGGTGCTTTTTCTGGTAAAGATGCGACAAAAGTTGACCGTTCTGCCAGCTATGCTGCACGTTATATTGCTAAAAACATTGTTGCAGCAGGGCTTGCTCGCAAAGCAGAAGTACAGCTAGCTTATGCGATTGGTGTTGCTCAACCTGTTTCGATCTCAATCAATACTTTCGGTACTGGAACGGTTCCGGAAGAAGAACTGATTGCTGCAGTGAGAGAAAACTTCGATCTTCGGCCAGCAGGAATCATCGAGATGCTTGATTTGCGTCGTCCGATTTACAAACAAACAGCTGCTTACGGTCATTTTGGTCGTACAGATGTAGATTTGCCTTGGGAACATACGGACAAAGTAGATGCGTTGAAAGCAAGTTTAGCAAAATAAGTTATATTCAGCTGGAACGATCGCCAAGTGGTGGTTGTTCCAGCTTTTTTTATGGCAGTTAACCTCTTGAAAAAGATAGTAATTATTTATCTATTTTTAGATCCTGTCATAATGAAAGGGAGGAATAAGATGAAAAAAGAAACAAATGTTACTTTGGTCACAGTGAGTATTTTCATTGCAACGTTCATGACGGCTATTGAAGGTACAATCGTAACAACCGCTATGCCAACGATTGTCGGTTCATTACATGGAATGGAAATCATGAACTGGGTATTTTCGATTTATTTACTGACAAACGCTATGCTTACTCCGATTTACGGAAAACTTGCGGATAAAGTGGGACGGAAACCAATCTTTATTTTTGGGACATTATTGTTTATTATCGGTTCGTTATTTTGCGGTTTATCTCAAAGCATGATTGGGTTGATTGCTGCTCGTGCGATTCAAGGGATGGGTGCTGGGGCAATGATGCCAGTAGCTTTGACGATCATCGGCGATCTTTATTCTATTGAAAAGCGAGCAAAAGTTTTAGGTTTGAATAGTTCAGCCTGGGGGATTGCCAGTGTTTTTGGACCGCTTGCGGGAGGATTCATCGTTGAAACGATCAGCTGGCACTGGATCTTTTTTATCAATGTGCCGATCGGTATTCTATTAATTATTTTGATTTGGCTATATTTAAATGAACCAAAAATCATGCATGAGTCTAAACCAATGGATATTTTTGGTAGTTTTAGTTTGATGGCTATGCTGGTCTCATTGCTGTTAGGGTTCCAATTATTAGGAGACGAGGGAATGAGTCCGCTTGTTTCTGCTTTGTTGCTAGGCAGTATCGTACTGTTGGGCGTTTTTATTTTTGCTGAAAAAAGAGCTAAAGATCCTGTCATCATGATGCATTTATTCAAAAATCCACTATTTGTTGTGGTAAACTTGGCTGCAGCATTGGCTAGTGGTTTTTTGATGGGAATCGATGTTTATATTCCTATGTGGATGCAAGGTGTATTAGGACTGAATGCAGCAATTGGTGGGTTGGTATTAGCACCATTATCACTAGTCTGGATGGTCGGTTCTTTCCTTGCAAGCAAGTGGATGACTCAAATGAAAACTCATTGGGTCTTGAGAATTGGACTACTAATCGCAGCTATTGGGGGCGCTTGGTTGTATCTTATGCCTTTCAGAAGTAACTATTTATGGTTTTTTGCTATATCAACGGTCATCGGTATAGGCTTAGGTGTGACCATGACTACCTCGACTGTCAGTGCACAAAATAGTGTATCTCGTGACCAGCTTGGTGTAGCAACTTCTTTTAATACGTTAGTTCGAACAATTGGTCAAACAGTCATGGTTTCTATTTTTGGTTTATTGATAAATGGGGTAACTAAACGAGAACTTGCAGCAGCAAATTTAACAAATGATGCAGATATCATGAATAAACTGGTGAATCCACAAACGGCTAAATATATTGATGCGGATATTTTGTTACCATTAAGAAAAATTCTTTATGATGGGTTACATTCCGTTTATCTAGTTGGCTTGTTACTCGTGATCATTGCTTTGGTCTTAACGCTTTTCGTTCATGAAAAAAGTGGTAAAATAAAACAGTAGTTTCGGTTAAGATATGTACGTAGCCGAATCATTCAAATTTAAAGTTATTCAAAAATAACTTCTTACTAAGGAAGGCGAAAATATGGCATTTATTCAAGCAAATATTTATTCGAATGTGTTAGAAATGGAAGTCAATCTAAATGTGATACTACCGCAAACAACAAAAAAGGTGATTGGCACCAGTTCAGAGCAAGAGACAACGGATATACCTGTTTTATATTTACTTCATGGAATGGGTGGCAATCATAGTGTATGGGAAAGACGTACGTCGATTGAACGTTATGTAGCAGACTACGGATTAGCTGTCATCATGCCATCTACTGATCTTGGCTGGTACACAGATACAGTTTATGACATGAAGTATTGGACATTCATTGCAGAAGAGCTACCTGAGATTTGTCATGAATTATTCCCGCAATTAACAAGAAAAAGAGAAAAAACATATGCCGCTGGATTATCGATGGGCGGATATGGCGCGTTAAAACTAGGCCTTGCAAAATCAGAAAATTTCGCAGCAGTAATCTCTCTTTCAGGCGCTGTTTCTGTAGGAAATCGAATGGATGATCTTTTGATGGTTCGTAAAGCAGCTTTTTGGGAAGGGATCTTTGGACCATTGGATCAAATCGAAGGTTCAAAAAATGATCCGCAATACTTATTGAAAGAACTAGTAAAAAGCGGAAAACCAGTTCCAAGATTTTATATGGCTTGTGGGGAATCTGATTTTCTTTATCAGGCAAATCAGGAAATGGTATCTGCTATGCAGGAACAAGGCTTGGCGGTCACCTTTGAACAAGGACCTGGCGATCATAACTGGATCTTCTGGGACCAATGGATTCAACGTGCATTGGCGTGGCTAATGGAAGAAAAATAAAAAAAGAGTCTTAAAAAGATAGCTCCTATAGAGATCACAAACATAGTGATCTCTATAGGAGCTTTTTTACTGCTCGTTTTCTCTTCTTTTATTTTGTTGGCATAAGCCTTCAATATAGGTTTGTGCACTCGTTAGAAAGAGTGCTTTTTCATTCAATTCTGCATGGGACTGCATACTTTCTTTAAATCCCTCTAATTGATTTTCAACTACATAATTACGCATAAATAGAACTGTTTCTTTCAAAAATTCATTTCCGTCCATAATCTTTTGTCGAAGCTGCTGTTCATGCTGCTGATCCATTAACTGTCCAATCAATAAATTGTGGAGAGAGGCAATGGCCTGATGACTTTGGGTGACTGAAAATCCTTCACGAACAAGTAATTGGATCATTTGCTCCAAATGTTCTAATCGACTCGGAAAAGCGGGCACAGTATTGATTTCTAATTCTGCCCCACAAGGGAAACGTGTATAAAGGTCATAGTAATTTTCCATATACTGCAGCAACTGTTCATTCCAAGGCAAAGTTGGATCTGGAAGCGCTAATTCTTCTTCCATTGTTTCAGCCATTTTTTGCAAGAGCTGTTGTTTGTTTTTGAAATACCAATATAAAGCAGGTGCTTGAACATGAATTCTGTTTGCGATGTTTCGCATGGAAAGCTGCGAAAGAGCTTGTGTTTCAGCCAGGATATCAAAGGCGGCCTGAATGATGATTGCTTGAGAAAGCTTTATTTCCATTTTATCAACCTCGTGTATTGCATTATCTTTTTAAACATGGTAAATTGTTAGTCGGTCTAATTTTACAGTGTTAAATTAGTCCTGTCAATTTAAACAAAGGGGTGTAATCAACGAATGAAATTAATCTTACGACATGCGAAAAAATATAAAGTAGCTGTTTTTATTTCCTTGCTGTCCGTAGCAGTCATGGTTGCAGCAGCATTATGGCAACCTAAGTTACTACAGCAAGTATTGGAAGCTATTATTACAGAAGATAATGATGAAATGAAAACAATTGGTATTTACCTGATCAGTCTGGCTTTGCTAGGATTAGCCGCAGGTGTAACGAACACGATTTTCTCTGCGAAAGTAGCTCAAGGCGTAAGTGCAGACATCCGAGAGGAAGCTTTTCGAAAGATCCAGACATTTTCATTTGGGAATATCGAACAGTTTTCTGCTGGAAATCTTGTTGTTCGTCTAACAAATGATATCACGCAAATCCAAAATTTAGTGATGATTTCTTTGCAATCACTTTTTCGAATTCCATTTCTATTTATTGGTGCCTTCATTTTAGCTATGATCACGATGCCGCAATTATGGTGGATCATCGTAGCGCTTATCGTTACGGTATTTCTGATTACGGCACTTTCATTTACAAGGATGGGCAAGCACTTCATGATCATTCAAAAACTGATTGATCGTGTGAATAGCATTGCAAAAGAAAACTTACTAGGGATTCGTGTGGTGAAATCTTTTGTACAGGAAGAAAACCAATTGAAGACATTCAGCAAAGTAAGTGAGGACTTAACAAAACACAACATCATAGTCGGTACATTATTTTCTGTGATGATCCCGTCCTTCATGCTGGCTGCCAATTTGGCTGTGGTTGGGGCGATCTTTTTTGTGAGCGATCTTGTTAAAGATGATCCTACGTTAATTGGTGGAATTGCTTCATTCATGAACTACTTGATGCAGATTATGATGGCAATCATTATTGGCGGAATGATGATGATGATGACTTCAAGAGCAGCCGTATCGCTGAAGCGGATTGCGGAAATTTTAGATGCTGAACCAGATCTTACTTATTTAGACGTTCCAGAACAAGAGTTGACGGGTTCTGTCACTTTTGACCATGTTTCTTTTCGTTATCCTGGTGAGGATACAGATATGCTTAAAGATATCAGCTTTTCTATCAAACCTGGAGAAATGGTTGGTATCGTCGGGGCGACTGGTGCCGGGAAGTCAACACTAGCACAATTGATCCCTCGTCTATTTGATCCGACAGAAGGCAAAGTTGAAGTAGGTGGTGTAGATCTTCGTCAAGTAAATGAAAAGAGTTTAAGACAAACGGTTTCCTTTGTTTTGCAAAAAGCAATTTTATTCTCAGGAACGATTGCTCAAAACTTGCGTCAAGGGAAAAAGAATGCAACAGAAAAAGAGATGGAACATGCTTCTTCTATTGCTCAAGCAAAAGAATTCATCGAAAAGTTATCTGATCGTTACGAAGCACCAGTAGAAGAACGTAGCAGTAACTTTTCTGGTGGTCAAAAGCAACGTTTATCCATTACTCGTGGCGTTATCGGTAATCCAAAGATCTTGATCCTAGATGACAGTACGAGTGCACTGGATGCTCGCTCTGAAAAGCTGGTCCGAGAAGCACTCGATCGAGATTTGAAGGGAACAACGACGATTGTCATCGCACAAAAAATTGCTTCTGTTGTCAAAGCAGACCGCATCTTAGTATTGGATGAAGGCAGATTAGTCGGCGAAGGAACCCATGAGGAATTGGTAGCTGGAAACCGTGTCTATCAGGAAATCTTTGAAACTCAAAAAGGAACGGAGGAGTAAGTATGACTGATCTAATAAAAGCAAGTAAATTTTTCTATCACTATTTGAAGCGGTACAAACTCTCCTTTTTCTTTATCTTTATCACAGTGATCATTGCTACCTATCTACAAGTAAAGGCACCTCAATACATCGGGGAAGCTTTTCAAGAATTAGCTAATTACGTAAGAGGCTTGATGCAAGGCGTAGACGATAAAAGCAAATTTGTTTCTGTAATATGGAAACTCTTGCTGTTTTATGTACTAGCTAGTGCAGCCAACTTTATCTATAGTATTTTGTTCACACAAGTAGTAGGGAAGTCAACGAACCGAATGCGTATCGGTCTATTCAACAAATTGGAAAAATTGACGATCCGTTTCTTTGATTCTCATCAAGACGGTGAAATTTTAAGTCGTTTTACCAGTGACTTAGATAATATTCAAAATAGTTTGAACCAAGCTTTGCTTCAAGTCATCACGAATGCTGTTTTACTTGTCGGGATCTTGATCATGATGTTCCGCCAAAATGTAGAGTTAGCTTGGGCTACAATTGCTTCCACTCCAGTAGCCGTTTTGATAGCTGTCTTGATTATCCGCAAAGCACGGAAATATGTGGATCTTCAGCAAGATGAAGTGGGGAAACTAAATGGTTATATGGATGAAAAAATCAGCGGACAACGTGTCATCATCACAAATGGCTTACAAGAAGAAACGATTGAAGGATTCTTAGAGCATAATCAAAGTGTTCGCGAAGCAACCTTCAAAGGACAAGCTTATTCTGGTCTACTATTTCCGATGATGCAAGGAATGTCACTGGTCAATACAGCGATAGTTATCTTTTTCGGCGGCTGGTTAGCATTAAATGGTGATTTGGAACGTTCGGTGGCATTAGGCTTAGTTGTGACATTCGTCCAGTATTCACAACAATATTACCAACCACTGATGCAGATTTCATCTGGATACAGCATGATCCAATTAGCGATTACAGGGGCAAGACGATTGAATGAAATGTTTGATGAAAAAGATGAAGTCAAACCAGAAAACGGTAAAGCATTTGATGGTGTTGAAAAAGGTCTTGCGTTGCAGCACGTAGATTTTGGTTATTCTCCAGAAAAACTAGTCTTGAAAGATGTCTCGATTAATGTGGACAAAGGAGAAATGGTTGCTCTTGTTGGTCCAACAGGATCGGGGAAAACGACGATCATGAATCTGCTAAACCGTTTTTACGATGTCAATGATGGTTCAGTAGTCATCGATGGAATAGATATCCGAGATTATGATCTTGATGCATTACGTAGACATGTAGGAATCGTTTTGCAAGAATCTGTATTGTTCTCCGGAACGATCAAAGACAATATCACATTCGGCAAACCGGACGCTTCAGATGAAGAAGTCATCAATGCAGCAAAACAAGCGAATATTCATGACTTCATCATGACGTTAGAAAAAGGTTATGATACAGAGATATCCGAAGAAAATAACTTATTCAGTACCGGTCAAAAGCAGTTGATCAGTATTGCTCGAACGATCATCACAAATCCATCTTTATTGATTTTGGATGAAGCAACAAGTAATGTAGACACGGTAACAGAAGCAAGGATCCAAAAAGCAATGGATGAAGCAATCAAAGGAAGAACCAGCTTTGTGATTGCTCACCGGCTGAAAACAATCTTGAATGCAGATAGAATCGTTGTCTTGCGTGATGGGGAAGTCATTGAAGAAGGCAGTCATCACGAGTTATTAGCAGAAAATGGATTTTATGCGGAACTTTATCATAATCAATTTGTATTTGAATAAAGAGGTTGTGAAAAAGCTGTCCTGCATCAAGTAATAAGAACAGCCAATCAAAAACAGCTTCTCATGTTTTTGATTTGGTTGGACTTATTACCGCAGATATAAGCTTTTGAGCACCGTGAATAAAGAGATTGTGAAATCAACGCTCTAACCTGAGTATTAGAGAAAAAAACGCAAAACATATCATTTATGTTTTGCGTTTTTTATTTATCTTTTTTTCTCAATACAATATAAAATAGGCGGCTGGTTCTTTTGGTTGATAAACCGATAATTCAGCACATTGTATGTTTCCTGTGGCAGTTTGGAACAAAAAGAATCAACCATATCCAGTTCTTTTTCTCCACCTTCATGACCATAGTAGACGACAAGGATCAATCGTCCGCGAGGCACAAGTCGTTTCAATATTTCTTCCATAGCTGTGCGTGTAGTCTCTGGCATAGTGATGATTGCTTTATCACTTTTTGGGAGATACCCTAGATTGAAAATCCCTGCTTTGAGATTTTGTTGTTCAGCTATCACTTCTCCTAACGTTTCGTGACCTTGTAGAAACAATGAGACACGTTCTTCTAACTGACGCTGTTCTAGCCTTTCACGAGTAGCATCGATTGCTTGTTGCTGGATATCGAAACTATAGACATGACCAGTTTTTCCGATGTGTTCTGCTAGAAAAACCGTATCGTGGCCATTGCCCATCGTTGCATCTACGACGTGATCCCCTGGTTGCAAGATTTCTTGCAGTAATGTATGGCTGAAATGCAAAGCAGTTTGCAACATCAGACGCTCACCTTTTTCCGTACATCATATTTTCCTTGGAAGCTATCTCTGCGAAGAAGTTCTTCATCAATTGCATTCAAGACTTCCCATTTTTTCAAGCTCCACATTGGTCCAATCAAGGAATCCCACGGCGCATCCCCTGTCAAACGATGGATGATGATCTCTTTTGGTATCATTTCCAGCTGGTCGCAAATGACATTGACATAGTCAGGACGGCTCATTAATTGAAGGCGACCTTCATAATAGTCCCGCAACATTCTCGTTTTGCGCATCAGATGCATCAAATGGAGCTTGATTCCTTGGATATCTGAATCTAAAATGGTGCGTCTGACATTTTCTTTCATCATTTCTAAACTTTCGCCTGGTAATCCGTTGATCAAATGCGTACAAACACGGATATTATGTTTGCGTAATTTAGCCACGCCATCTAAATAAGTTTGATAATCATGTGCTCGGTTGATCAGTTTTGAAGTTTCTTCAAAAGTTGTTTGCAATCCAAGTTCTACCCATAAATACATCCGCTCGTTCAGTTCAGCAAGGTAATCAACTACTTCATCTGGCAGACAATCCGGTCGTGTACCGACTGATAATCCTACGACACCTGGTAAATTGACTACTTGCTCAAATCGTTCTTTAATTATTTCAACTGGCGCATGGGTGTTTGTAAAATTTTGGAAATAAACGATGTATTGTTGGACATGAGGCCATTTTTGATGCATCATGTCGATTTCTTTCTGGAATTGGATTGGAAGAGGGTCTTCAGGTGCAACGATCATGTCACCCGAACCAGATACACTGCAAAAAGTACATCCGCCATGGGCAACAGTCCCATCTCGATTCGGGCAGTCGAACCCTCCATCGATAGGCACCTTGAAAATTTTCCCGCCAAACTCATTTCGTAAAGCGTAATTCCAAGAATGATATCTTTTATTTCCTTCTGAATAAGGAAAAGTCATTAAAAGTCCTTCTTTCTGTAAGAGTTATCTATTTGTTTTCTTTTTTCTCTATACACTGGATAAGTCAGGCACAGCCAAGAAAGACTGAGTAAGTAGCCGCCGATGATATCAGTAGGAAAATGAACGCCCAGATAAATGCGGCTTATCCCGACACTTACTATAATAAACACCATCAGCAATTGAAGCAATGTGCGTAAGGTTCTTTTTTGAACAAAAGCTGGAAGCAGAAATAGTAAAGAACCGTAAAGAATCATACTGCCTGCTGCATGTCCACTAGGGAAACTGTAACTTGTTTCAACTACTAAGTGCGCCAATGAAGGACGCTCTCGCATGAAAAATAGTTTGATCACCGGGTTGATGATTCCAGCAATTACAATAAATCCAGAAACGAACCAAAATGTTTCTGCCCTTTTTTTCTTATACCACATCCATAAAGCCGCACAAGCAAATAAAATGATGACGGTAAGAGGATTACCGAATTTAGTCATAAAGAGTTGGTAGCTGTTCAGATCAGGATAAGAAGCTCTGACAATGCCTGTAAACCACTGATCGAAACCAGAAAGCCACGACAGATGGAACTTTACGATCCAGCCCGAAATGAAAAACAGGACAAGAAAGAAGCTACCAGCCACCTGAAATGATGTTTTATATTTCATACAATTCCTCCTTTGAAGCAATGACTTATTATAGCATTTTTGGTCCAGCGAAAAAAACGGTAAAGAGATAAAACCAATGTATGATTCCTCTTTGAATAACCAATATTCTTATAAAAAAATAACTGTAATCGGAAAGACATTTTTTGGTAATGCAAATGAAATGTTAAGGAAATAAAATCAGTGTTTTTCGAAATCCTTTTAAACAAGAACGTAGACGTAGGAAGAACTTGAAAATGAACAGAAGTTGTTCATTACGGTAAATTACAATATGATTACAAAAAACAACAAAGCTCTTAAATAACTTTTAATAAATATTAAGAGAAGTTATAATTATTAATAATAGATAAATTGAAGTTGGAGGATAGAAGATGGAAAACATTGCAAGAAAAGAACGGAGACGTTTAGAACAGACCAAACGTTTTCGAAAAGCAAAACGAGGGGCAGCAATCGTGGGAACTGCGATGGTAGGCTGTTCTGTCGCTGCCCCATTAGTACAGCCGGTTCCTGTTCAAGCGGATGAAACACCTGTTCAGTTCGGCGCAAGAATCAATACAGCGGCATTTATCACAGAAATTGCTACTTATGCTCAACCAATCGCTCAAGCCAACGATCTATATGCATCAGTGATGATCGCACAAGCAGTTGTAGAAAGCGGTTGGGGCAGTAGTGCGTTATCTCAAGCACCTTATTATAATCTTTTTGGGATAAAAGGCAGCTATCAAGGACAAACCGTCTACATGGATACGCTTGAATTTTTAAATAATCAATGGGTAAATAAAAAGGAGCCTTTCCGACAATATCCTTCTTTTGCTGAATCTTTCAATGACAATGCCTATGTACTTAGAAATACTTCATTTGGCAACGGTTATTACTATGCCGGTACTTGGAAGAGCAACACGAAATCCTATACAGATGCGACAGCTTGTTTGACAGGGCGTTATGCGACTGATCCTGGTTACGCAGGCAAATTAAATAATATCATCGCAACTTACGGATTGACCCAATATGATACACCAGCTAGCGGAAACGCAGGCGGTGGAGCGACTACAGGTGGCAATAATACTGGAAGTACAGGTAGTACTGGCGGTTCAAGCAATTCTGGTAATACAAACTCAGGTTCAGCAACTTCGACCACTTATACTGTCCAATCTGGTGATTCTGTTTGGGGAATCTCAAATAAATTCGGTATCACAATGGATCAATTGATCCAATGGAACAACATCCAAAACAATTTCATTTATCCAGGACAAAAACTGACAATCAAAGGTAGCCAGGAAAATGGCTCTTCGACGAATAATTCCGGTAACAATACCAATTCTTCAGGAAATGCTGGTACATCAAACGGAGGACAAACAACTGGTGCGAAATACACTGTTCAATCTGGTGATTCTGTTTGGAAGATCTCAAATGATCACGGAATTACGATGGCTCAATTGATTGAATGGAACAATATCAAGAACAATTTCGTTTATCCAGGACAACAGCTAATCGTATCAAATGGCGGTTCTTCTAATGCTGGAGCAAATACTGGCTCAAATACTGGGAATACAAGTGGCTCTAGTTCGTCCAGCTCAAGTTCTTCTAATACAGCTTCAGGAACGAAATATACAGTTAAAGCCGGAGACTCTGTTTGGAGCGTCTCAAATAAATACGGAATTACGATGGCTCAGCTAATCCAATGGAACAATATCCAAAATAACTTTATCTACCCAGGACAACAACTGACTGTTTCAAACAGTGGATCAACAAACAGCACGTCAGGTAATACAGGTTCGTCAACCAATACAAATAACAGCAGTTCAGTTAATACTGGCAGCAGTTCGTCTCAAGGCACTTATACCGTGAAAGCAGGTGAATCTGTTTGGAGCGTGGCAAATAAAAACGGCATCACGATGGATCAGTTAATCGAATGGAATAATATCAAAAACAACTTCATTTATCCAGGACAGCAATTGATCGTTAAAGGTGGAACTTCGGCAAATACAAATACAGGTTCAACTACTTCTGCAGCGAAACCAAATACACCGAATACGTCTGCTACGACAAGTACATCATCCACTGGTAATACGATGTATACCGTGAAAGCGGGCGAGTCAGTTTGGAGCGTAGCGAACAAACATCATATCACGATGGATCAGTTAATCGAATGGAATAATATCAAAAACAACTTCATTTATCCAGGACAGCAATTGATCGTTAAAGGTGGAACTTCGGCAAATACAAATACAGGTTCAACTACTTCTGCAGCGAAACCAAATACACCGAATACGTCTGCTACGACAAGTACATCATCCACTGGTAATACGATGTATACCGTGAAAGCGGGCGAGTCAGTTTGGAGCGTAGCGAACAAACATCATATCACGATGGATCAGTTAATCGAATGGAATAATATCAAAAATAATTTTATCTATCCAGGACAGCAAGTGATTGTGAAGAAAGGTTCATCTCAATCAACAAACCAACAATCAGTTACTGGTTCGAAAACCTATACTGTGAAATCTGGAGAATCTGTTTGGAGTGTTGCTGACAGTCATGGAATTACAATGGCTCAACTAATCGAATGGAACAATATTAAGAACAACTTTATTTATCCAGGTCAAACATTGATTGTAGCTAAATAAAATAGCTTTTCGAAGAAATAACGATTGAATTCCACAAAAATATTTGTTACTATAAGGCTACTTAAATATGACAACACTTGAAAAGGAAGTAGTAAAAAGACTGAAGTTTCAGAGAGCGCATGGCTGGTGAGAATGTGCACGGATGCTTTTGAACTCGCCTTTGAGTTGCCCTTGCTGAATACCCGAGTAAGCAAGCGGCGGTGACGGCCGTTACAACGTTCGAGGCCTTTTCACTAAGGTAAAATTAGGTGGTACCGCGTAGATTACGTCCTATAAAAAGAGCAATCTTTTTATAGGATTTTTTTATTTCTTTTGTGAAGTTTGAGAAACCAAAGCAAAAGGAAATAAAAATAAACAGATTCTGCCGGTTTTTTCGTTATATTTATAATAGAAACAAGTGTTTTCAATAGAACAGGAGGACAGCAAATGAGTTACAATCATAAAGAAATTGAGAAAAAATGGCAAAAATACTGGGCAAAAACGAATACTTTCAACACCCATGATGATCCTGAAAAGCCAAAATTTTACGCACTGGATATGTTTCCCTATCCATCCGGTCAAGGGCTACATGTAGGGCATCCTGAAGGTTATACGGCAACGGATATCCTTTCACGTGTGAAAAGAAGTCAAGGATACAACGTACTGCATCCAATGGGGTGGGATGCATTCGGTCTGCCTGCTGAACAATATGCGCTAGATACAGGAAACGATCCGGCTGAGTTTACCCAAAAAAATATCGAAACATTCCGACGCCAAATCAATTCTTTAGGATTTAGTTATGACTGGAATCGCGAAGTGAATACAACTGATCCGGAGTATTATAAATGGACACAATGGATCTTTACGAAGCTTTATGAAAAAGGTCTAGCTTATGAAGCAGAAGTAGCGGTAAACTGGGTACCTGAATTAGGAACAGTTATTTCAAATGAAGAAGTGATCGATGGGAAAAGTGAACGTGGTGGCTATGATGTAGTCAGAAAACCAATGCGCCAATGGATGCTGAAAATCACTGCTTATGCTGATCGCTTATTGGATGATCTAGAATTAGTTGACTGGCCAGAAAGCATTAAAGAAATGCAAAGAAATTGGATCGGTCGTTCAGTAGGAGCAAATATTGAATTTAAAGTGGCTGGTACGGATAAATCCTATACCGTATTTACGACACGACCAGATACTCTATTCGGTGCAACTTACTCGGTTCTTGCACCTGAACTAGATCTTGTTAGAGAAATTACGACCCCTGAACAAAAAGCTGCTGTAGAAGCTTATATCGAAGAGACAGCTAAAAAATCAGATCTAAAGAGAACAGATCTTGCAAAAGAAAAAACAGGAGTATTTACTGGTGCTTATGCAATCAATCCAGTTAATGGCAAGGAAATCCCAATCTGGATCGCCGATTATGTATTATCTTCATACGGCACAGGAGCCATCATGGCTGTTCCAGCACATGATGAACGTGACTTTGAATTCGCTCAAACTTTCGGACTAGAGATTCTTCCAGTTATCGAAGGTGGAGATGTTGAAAAAGTTGCTTACACAGAAGATGGTACGCACATCAACTCTGAATTTCTAGACGGCATGAACAAACAAGAAGCAATCGATAAAATGAATGAATGGCTAGAAGAAAATGGCGTAGGGAAAAAAGAAGTCAGCTATCGCTTACGTGACTGGCTATTCTCCCGTCAACGTTACTGGGGTGAACCAATCCCAATCATCCATTGGGAGGACGGAACAGTCACAGCTGTCCCAGAAGAAGAGCTACCATTACGGTTGCCTAAGACAAAAAACATCAAGCCAAGCGGTACTGGAGAATCTCCATTAGCAAATATCGAGGAGTGGGTCAATGTCGTTGATCCTGTAACAGGTAAAAAAGGCCGTCGCGAAACGAATACAATGCCACAATGGGCAGGAAGCTCATGGTATTACCTGCGTTATATCGACCCTCATAACAAAAAAGAACTAGCAGATTATGAAAAGTTGAAGCGTTGGCTACCAGTTGACATCTACATTGGTGGAGCAGAACATGCGGTACTTCATTTACTATATGCACGATTCTGGCATAAATTCTTATACGATATCGGTGTTGTTCCTACAAAAGAACCATTCCAAAAACTATACAATCAAGGAATGATCTTAGGCGAAAACAACGAAAAAATGTCAAAATCTCGTGGTAATGTAGTCAATCCTGATGATGTGGTCGAAACTTACGGTGCAGATACACTGCGCATGTACGAAATGTTCATGGGGCCATTAGATGCTTCGATTGCTTGGAGCGAAAATGGCTTAGAAGGAAGCCGTAAATTCTTGGATCGTGTATGGCGTTTGATCGTTGATGAGAACAATAAAATGCGTGACCGTATCACTACATTGAATGATGGCAAGCTTGATAAAGTGTATCATCAAACAGTGAAAAAAGTGACAGAAGACTATGAAAATCTTCATTTCAATACAGCAATCTCCCAATTGATGGTCTTTATCAATGAAGCCTATAAAGTGGACGCTCTGCCTTATGAATATATCGAAGGATTTGTTCAACTACTCGCACCGATTGCTCCTCACATGGGTGAAGAACTATGGGCAATCCTTGGAAATGATGGTGGTATTTCTTACGCACCATGGCCAACATACGATGAAGCAGCACTTGTTGAAGACGAAGTAGAAGTTGTTTTCCAAGTAAACGGTAAAGTTCGTGCGAAAAGCAATGTTCCCCAAGACTTAGGAAAAGATGAGCTAGAAAAAGCAGCATTAGCCAATGAAATAGTGCAAGAATACATTGAAGGCAAAACAGTCAGAAAAGTTATTGCGGTACCAAACAAGTTAGTCAATATCGTTGCTAATTAATTGGCTCTTTGTCAATAAGGACTGATGAGTTGTGCAAAATCAAATCTGGGCCAGAATGAACTTCATTCTGTCTCAGATTTTTTGTTATTTCAAATTGATTAATTGATTGATCAAAAAGGTTTTGATTTTCATGTTCTCAAACACGTTCAATGTCTTTTTCTTCTGAATGGTCTTGTAAGAGATCTCTGTAATCATCAAATTTTTGTCTATTAATCTTAGTATTTTTTGATGTATACACTACCTGAAATTGAGAGTACATACCAAATTCATAAATTTTTTATTAGTGGGACTAGTGATTGTATGGATTTTGACGCACAATGAATGAAGTATGAGAAAAGGAGAGACAAATGAATCAAGAACTATTTATTATCGAAGTATTATCAGCTAAACAAAAAATTATCGAGAAAGCGAAAAAAAGAGCGAAAAGAATAATGTTCAAGCTTTTAAGCTTAGTATTTTTCTCTGGTTTGCTTTTTTTCGGAGCTGTATCGTTCCTATATCGCCATATGAGTGCAGTAGTCCGTTCAGCTGAAGGGATGCAAAAATTAAATAATTTGTATCACTTTTCGTGGGGAGTTGGCGGAATAACAATTGTTGTGCTTATTGTTTTTCTTCTACTTATTTGGCTCCGTTACCATCAATTGTCGCGTCATTTCGATCAATGGCTTAGTCAAAGAGCACAACAGTTTTTACATAATAAACCAACTTCTCAAGATGATGACTATCTTTATTTTGAGAAGACTTCGACGAGCCAATCTTTTAGGATACAAAAAAGTGATTGCCAGTTATTGCTGAGATCACTTGATGATTTACCTGTCTACTTAGGCGAAAGCAAATCAAAATTCGGAATGAACACATTCCATATTTTTTTACTAGAAAACGAACCCAGATGGGAAAAAAGCCAGTCTTCGCCTGGTGGATACCTGACAACTAAGATGAGTACATTAGTCACTGGTTTTTTCCTCATTCTTTTAGCTGGAACAATCTATTATGGGAGATACACTCAGCCAAAAATGTCTTCTCATATAAATGCTGCTTCTCACATGACAATGAACTCAACTAACGATACGCATATACAAAAGACAAATGAAGGGTTGTTAGCTGATCCTAAGCAAAAGGTAAATTTGACAACACAAAAGATAAATGATCTCAAACTTGATACAGAGACGCACTCTCTCTATATGACAACAGATAGTGGTGCTAATTGGGTATTTGTGCCGATTGATTCGCAATGGTTGCGTTTTGGCGAATACACCCTGACAACGGGGCTGATTCCTGAAGGTTATTGGATGGACAACACATATGATATTTCCGCCGATTTCTCATGGTTTATCTATTCTTCTGGGGATGATGTACGTCTGCTGACTTCAAGAGATAATGGTAAAACATGGCAAACGTCTATTATCACTCAATCAGTTCAGCCGATACGTTATCGAAAAGCGGTATTTTATGGCAACGATGGTCTATTTATCTGTACATCAGCCAGTGGGATGTCTGCAGAAACTTTGTACATTTACACTACTATGGATGGCGGAATCACTTGGATAAAAAGTGGAAGTACAATGATCAATCAGCCAGTACAAAATGTCAGCTTCGTTACAACTTCTTTAGGTTTTGTTTCGACACGTGAAAGTTTGTTTTATACAAATAACGGAGGACGCTCATTCAAAGAATCAGTTCTGTCGATTCCGGAAAACTATCAGACAGGGGGGATAGATCTTTTTCAATCACCAAATGAAGTTACTCAAATAAGCGCGAATACGTTAGAGACAAAATTTTATTTGTTGAAAAAAGGACCAATCGATGCAGGGAAAATGTTTGCCTGCCTCTTCCGTTCAACTGATAACGGGGAAACATGGCAATTCGTTCAGCAACTATCGCAAGTAGAACAAGGAGATTAAAGAAGAGAGATTGTGAGCCTGACGTTCAGCTCCGAGTCACAAGAAACAAATTCAAAAAACAGCTTCTCATATTTGTTGAATAGTGTAACTCGTGACTCGGAGTTGGCAAGAGCAACAAGAAGCGATTTTGAAGAATAGCTTCCCGTATTTTACAAGATCGTGTCTTATTGCCGATAGGTTGTCTCTTGAACGCCGTTTATTCGTAAAAAGGGATTGTGACAAGTCTGTTGTCACTACTTACCGAACGAAACTGAAGGAGTTGTCCAAAAAGTATCATTAGTATTATTCTTTTTGTTTCTAGTGGCACCACTAGTACATTTAAAAAAGCTATCGATCATGGACTAATCATACATGATCGATAGCTTTTTAGATAATGTTTGTTACGCTATCTGAAATTGACTATTATAAAGACTGGCATAAAGCGTTGGTGATTGGAGTAGTTCAGAATGTGTTCCTTTTTCGACGATATCGCCATTCTTCATTACAAGGATCATGTCTGCATTTTCAATCGTTGACAATCGGTGTGCAATCACAAAACTTGTCCTATCTTTTGTCACAGCTTCCATTGCTTGCTGAATCAATGCTTCTGTTCGTGTATCTACGCTAGAAGTTGCTTCATCTAAAATAACGACAGGAGGATTCGCTAGAATGACTCGCGCAATTGTCAATAATTGTTGCTGTCCTTGAGATAACGTACCGTTTTCGCTAGAAATGATCGTATCATATCCGTCTGGCAGTGTTCGAATAAAGTGATCACATTGCGCGATTTCAGCCGCTTTGATAATTTGTTCTCTTGTGGCATCCATTTTCCCGTAGGCGATATTATCAGCTACCGTTCCTTCAAACAGCCAGGTATTTTGTAAAACCATCCCAAAAGAACGACGTAGTTCTCCACGTGAAAGCTTGGTAATATCAAGACCGTCGAATTCGATCTTTCCTTTATTCAGTTCATAAAAACGCATCAGCAGATTGACTAAAGTCGTTTTTCCTGCACCAGTTGGACCAACGATCGCTACCGTTTGTTTTGGCTTTACTGAAAAATCGATTTGATTCATCAATATTTTATCTGATGTGTAACCAAACTGTACATTTTTGAAAGCTATTTTTCCTTTCGGTTGTTCTAAAAGTCTTGCATCTGGAAGGTCTGGAATTTCATCTGTTTCATCTAATATCTCAAATATCCTATCGATTGCTGCCATTGCGGATTGGATCGAGTTGATCACATAAGAAGCGGTAGAAATTGGTTCAGAAATCTGATTGATGTACTGAAGATAAGCTTGTAAGAAGCCGATCGTCACACCACCAGATAGAACAAGCATAGCACCGAATACCGCACTTATGATGAAGGCGAGTTGATTAATGAAACGAATGGCCGGATAGATAGCAAAGTTCATAAATTGAGCACGTTTAAAAGCGTTGTATTGCTTTTTATTTACTTCGTGTATAGCAGCTTCTGCATGAGCTTGCTGATTGAATGTTTTGACCACTAGATTACCAGCTAAGATTTCTTCCATTCGATTATTTAAAACACCCAGTTCATACTGATTCTGTTCAGAAATCTGTTTGTTTTTGTTCGCAATCTTAGTTGTAACAATTGAACTGCCAACGATCAGCAATAAGACGAGCAAAGTAAGCTTGCTTTCGATATAAAACAGCATTAGACCAGCAGCAGCTATTGTTACGACAGAAGTGAAAAATTGATTGATACCTGTCAATAACACTTGAGAAAGCTGATTGAGTCCGGTAGTCGTTCGACTGATGATGTCGCCGACTTGATGATTATCAAAAAACGACATCGGTAACGTTTTGAATTTTTTTGTGATTTCTTTTCGCACCCTCAATGTGATCTTTTCGCTTAATGCTGCCATTGTACGTTCTTGGATAAATGAAGCAATACTGCTTAGGACTGAGCAGCCGATCAGCAATAAGACAGGGAACAGCAATGCTTGTTTGATATCACTGAAAGAAAGCTGTCCAATACCTGTTTTTCTTATTTCTGATAAGAGATCATCGATCCCGATTCCCATGATCAGGGGCATGGCTACAACTAATAGGTTGCCCAATAAACTACAGAGAAACAATCCGTAAAAATATTTATGTTCAGGTTTGATCATTTTCCAAAAACGTATCAAAGCGCGTGTGTTCAACGTTTTTTTCTTTTCCATCGAATCCCTTCTTTCTATATTCCTTGTGATTTTGCAAACTCCTGATAAGTTTGGCAATTAGACAGTAGTTCTTCATGAGTACCTTGTCCAACGATTTTTCCTTCATCTAAAACAATGATGTTATCTGCTTGTTGGATTGTACTGAGGCGTTGAGCAACAATCACGAGAGTTTTCTCCGACATGTGTTTATGAAGGGCTGCTCTTAATGCTGCATCTGTTTTATAGTCTAAGGCGGAGAAACTATCATCGAATACATAGATCTCTGCTGGTTTGATCAACGCTCGAGCAATACATATCCGCTGTTTCTGGCCACCTGAATAATTAGAACCGCCTTGAGCAACAAAGCTGTCCAATCCGTCAGGAAGGGTGTCCACTAGTTCTTCTAATTGAGCGATCTTGATCGCTTTAGACAACTCTTCTGTTGAGGCATATTCATTTCCCATCTGCAAGTTGCTTAAAATTGTCCCGCTGAATAAGAAAGCCTTCTGAGGGACATAACTGATGTGGGAGCGGATCTGTTCTTGAGTCATTTGAGTAAGAGGAATACCACCAAGGGTTACTTTTCCTATCGTAGGGTCACTAAGTCTCAAGAGAAGTTTCGCCAAACTACTTTTTCCAGATCCGGTCCCGCCAACGATCGCTGTTGTTTTTCCTTTAGGTATTGTGAAATCAATATCTTCTAGAACTGGATCAGAGATTTCAGTATATTTAAATGTGACATGTTCAAAAGCAGCTGCATTTGTCTGATCAAAGGTTGGTTCAGCCACTGTTTTGATCGTCTCTTCCTCAATTTCGATCTCTGCTTGCAGTATTTCTTCTATCCGTCGTAATGAGGCAAACGATTTAGGGATAATGACCAATACCATAGCTGCGATCATCAAGTAAGCAAGTGTCAGCATAGAGTATTCGACTACAGCAGTCACGACACCGATTTGTAATGCTCCTTCTGCTACAAGATTTCCGCCAAACCACAAAATAGAAGCATAAACGATTCCCATGAGCAAAAAAGCAATTGGAGTGACCCAAGCAAATATTCGGTTCACTTTGATCATTTGATTAGCATAGTCAGCAAAGCTCTTATTCGTTCGCTTTTCTTCATATGATTGATTATCAAAGGCACGGATCATATTAATCCCAGTAAAGAATTCTCTCAATGTGATGGTGATCCGATCCATTTTTGGCTGGATACTCAAAGATAAAGGTGCCCCTCGTTTCATCAGTCGATAAACAATCCATACATAAAAAACAACAGAGATCAATGTAACCCATGTTAGTAATAGAGAATAACGAAACATCATGAGAATGGTGAAAACGCAAATAACCGGTGCTGGTAAGATCATTTGGCAAAATAAAACAATCATTTGCTGGACATTATCGACATCATTCGTCATTCTTGTCAAAAGAGATCCAGAACTAAAACGACTGATATCCTTCATTGACAGCTGTTGGAATTTACGGAAATATTTCTCCCGCGTTTGGAATCCAAACCTAGCGGATGCCAATGCTGAAAAGTAACTAGAGGCAACCGCAGCAATCGTTCCTAGAAACGCTACAAGCAGCATTTCAACTCCGATTTTTTTTATAACTGAGGCTTCGCCACTTGCTATACCTGTGTCGATCAGCTTTGCTACTAATTTTGGTACACCTAATGTACCGGCGATTTGTAAACAGATCATCACAAAGGTAAGGAGAGCTAGTCCTTTGTTTTTCTGTAAGAATGTTTTTAAGATAGACATATTATTCCTCCTTTTTTTCTGATACTTTTCGATTCTATACCTTCAAGTAACTTGAAGGTCAATAGAAAAAAGAATAAACTGAAAAAGAGGTGAGAAAAAATGAAAAAAATGTATACGATTGGCCAAGTATCGGAACTATTTGATTTGCCAAAATCAACGATCCGCTATTGGGATGAACAAGGATTAATCCGTTCAAGTAGACAAGAAGAGAATGATTATCGATTGTTTGATATCGATGATATTTTTATGCTTTATGATATCGTTTTTTATAGAAAATTAGATATACCGATCAAACAGATGAAGAATTTATATGGAAAAACATTGACGGAGTTATATGAGACACTTGATGAAACAGAAAGAAGAATCCATAAAGAACTGGTGGTGATGAAACAAAAACAGAAAGAGATAAGGGCGCGAAAAAAACAGTTGAAATTGATGATCGATACAAACGAGGAAGAGTTTCCTGTAGAAGAGATCCCTTTTGACTGTATGATCTCAACGGAGTTTGAAGATATTGTGGAAATCAAAAAATTTCTACCTAACTATTCAAGCTTTGGGATGATGAGTATGCCAGCTTCCAGTTCACAGACGATGTATGGATTTTTTATCGACCCTAGTGAAGTACATTTATTTACTCAAGACGTGATTTGGGAGAAAAAAGATACGGCTGTTTATCGTCGATTCTTATTGAAATCCGAGATGAACCATGCGGAACGTAATAATATTTTAGAAATCAGAGAAAGAATGTATGAAAAAGGATGGAAAACAGGAGAAGTGATCGGCCAGTATCTATTGACGAATACGGATGAAAACAATATCAGAACTGAATATTATCATGCATGGATAGAAATGAAAAAATAGGAAATATGTGTTTAAGATAACTCGAAAATGATGGTTGTTTTAGTTATAAAGAAAAATTTTCTGGTTCGATTACGGGTTTAATGTGGGGGATTATTAGTCGTGGATAGATAGAATTTTAGTTTTTTAGAGGAAATATGTCTTTAAAAATGGAATGGTTGCAATTCTTAGCGATATATACGATGTAATTGTCCTCTTAAAAAAGTATGGAAAAATAATTGTATTGGGTGTTATGTATAATTCATGGTGAACTGAGACTAATGAGAAGAAAAATTCATATTGTTATGAGTGAGATTGTATCAGATGAGAATGATAAATTAAATAGGTGCATAAAAGCATTACACTTAAAATACATTGTTGCTTACATTATTACAATATGTTAATAAGGCAAAAATAAATAGATGGATTGAATAAACATATTTTTTAATCAAATAGTCCCTACTGTGACTTTCCTCAGCTATCGGTGATACTACCGATAGCATTTTTTTCGCTTATAAAATAATTATAAGTATTTAGAGACTTTTCTTCTAACATTCTTCAAACAAGAAAAATCACAAAGGTTATTGTTATTTTTAGATATTCTTTTTAATAATGATTATTTTTTTATAGAAATTTTAAAAAATAAAACACGTTATTGATGGATAGTTAGTTTGTTATTTGGTAATATTATAGAAGTTGACTGGTAGTGATTTATTTTTCGTCTTTTTATAAAAATGTTATTTTTTGGAAAAATTCACAAATATGTAACGAATGTTTTTCTGGAATTGGCTGCGTTAAAAAGCAGTATGACTAATATAAATACTATTGTCATTTATGCAATTTTTTATGGATAGTAATTTTAGAGGGGAACCAATGAAGGAAGAATAGAAGGGAAAAATAGTTGCAAATACGCCAGTTAGCAAAAATAGCAATACATCTTCAAGCTTTAAAATTCGAGAGAATCATCTTGGTAGTGAAATCAACTATAACAAAAGGATTAAACCAATTAATAGACAGAATTACCAATGGAAAAATAGAAAAGGTAGTTATTCTATACAAAATTTGTTTAATACGCTTCGGTTATGAACTTAGTGAAACCCTTTGCAATATATGGTACAGAATATAGAAATTATTGACATTACAGAAAATTATGAAGATTTAATACAGATTGTCACTATTTGTAGATACCTTTTACAAGGAAACCGAGCCAATAAAGCTAAGAAGATGATTAAGGAGTTGATGGAAGACGATACAAGTTAAGAAAGTAAAACTACGCCTAAATAAGGAGCAAAAAGAGTAATTGGACGTGGAAAATGCAAGAAATGAACCATCGATTCGGTGGACAGTTTATTAGTAATGACGGTTTGAGAACATCCATGATGAGAATGAAGGAACATCCTAAATGCGTTTAGTTGAACCAAGTGCCAAATAATATGGCCAAATAAGCGATCAGTTATCGATGAATCCCAAGTACTCTAAACTATATATTCATTTTGATGCTAAGCATTGATATATTTTTTTGGGATTGATGAAGGTTAACCAATACAGGGACTCACTGATGAAATTCTAGAGTCTGACCTTGGTATCAACGATTTAGTGATTGTTTCTAATGGAAAAGTATATAAGTACATTAACAAAACAACTATTAGGGTTACGCTCCAGCTTGTGCAAGGCACTGGCAGGAGGAATCGTGAAATCATAATTATGGTTAAGCCACACGGACAACTAAAAGTCATACAAAGCTATCGAATCAATCAACAGAAGACAATCGGCAATCATTAGCTTTGTTTACAGCTTACATTGCAACGCTTGAGTTGAACCGAAAATACGAGGGAGGTAACGCAGCCATTTTGAGTTGGGGAATCTTTTTAGAAAATTATCGGGTACCTTGTTGTTTAGTCAAAATTATAAGGGGGAGTAATAGTGAGGAACAAATTTCATAAACTGTTAAGTATGTTTCTAGTTATGCTTATTGTGATCAATCAATTTGGGAACATAACGGTTCTAGCTGAGTCTTTAGCAGAACAGCCAGAGCGTTCGCTGACAATCGAAGTTGATCAAGAGGAGGTTGCTTTGGGTGAGCAGTTCCAGTTGCGAGTCAGAGGAACACCAGACCTGCTAAATGCATTGGTCATTAATAAGAGTGAGGATTTGATTGAAGGGGAAGTGAAGCAACTCAATGATTACGAACGTCTGATTACTTATTCTTCCCAGCATTCAGGTAAATACGAATTGACCGCAAGAAGCGGTGATATTCAATCAAATACGGTCTCAATAGAAATCAATGTACCAGAAGAAAGCACAAGTGAGTCTTTTAATGTACCAGAAGAAAGCACAAGTGAGTCTTTTAATGAAGCGAGATCATCTGAGCCATCTATGACGCAGGAATTTCAAATTGAAAGACAAGAGGAGCACTTGAATTATGACATCGGCATCTCTGTTGAGCGCCCCACTTTGCCGAGCAGGCATACACAAACGTTAAAGGGATACATTCAAGGAGGCGCTGGCGATATTCTTGAAGAATATGGGGAGATGGTCGTACGAGTTCCTAGAGCATCGATTGGCTTAATTGAGTTCATTAGAGTGGAGGTCGCTGATGATTCTCCGTTAAAGCCACTGGCATTTTACCAAGAAGGCACAGACGTTGTTTTTCCATTTACCTTTGATTATGAAGGATTAAATGAAGCCGCTCAGTTGTATACATTCAGTATCACGTTTGAAGTTGCTTTCTTTCAATCAGGCGGTACTGAGCCAAATAATGACTTTCAAGTGAGTCTTACTTATGCTGAGCGAGTAGTAAACACGGAATTTTCAATTACACCTATTCCTTCATCAAGACCCATTTTTTCGAAATTATACTATGGCTCTAGAGAAATCGACAGCCAAGGAAATTTTGGGAATCTGCTGATTGACGGGCAAGACGTGACCAACAGTAATAAATTTATTTTGCAGGTAAATTATGAAGGATCACGAAAAGACGGTGTAGTGGTTACCGATGTACTACCGCAAGGAACAACTTTGGCACCGAATCCGACTCCATGGAGTTCCACTGGAAATAGAGAACCTATTTCAGGTGGGGTTCGGATCGCAGAAGTAACGAATCCAGGTGAAGCAAACGTTAGAACTCATTATGTTTCCGAGGAATTTGTGGACAAAGTATCTTTTAATAAGGAAACGAATACACTTGTTGTGGACTTTGGTAATCTAGCAGAGGGTCAATCGTATTTTATTGAATATGCTCTTGAAGTGACCGATGTCGACTTGTTCAATGAAGGAAGACAAGAGGATGGGTTTTCTCGGAATCGAGCGAGTATGACCTACAATAATCAGGTAATGAGCCGAAACTACCGCTTGAGAATCCCTGAAAGTAATCTTCCGGCAATCTCTTTAAGAAAAAGTGTGGACAAAAATGTTATCAATCTCAATGAAAATGAACTAACGTATACTCTGCATGTCTCGATGTTTTCTGGAACAAGCAATACACTCGTTATTGAAGATGTTTTGGAAGAAGGCATGGAATTTGTGTCATTTCTATCAGATATTCCCTCTTTCATTGATGCCGAAGTCAATAATGGAATGGTTCGTTTCAGTGCGAATAATATGATTGTTGGGCCGACAAGTTTTACCCTCTCTTTTAAGGTCAATGTAGAGGCGTATGCAGTCGGCGATCAAATTTTAAACTTTGCAACGCTTGTGAATAGTGACAGTCGATTGAATACGAGTACTGTAAGAACAAGGAAAATCGATGGGCGTATTAAAGTAATTAAAACTGATGAGAATGGCCAAAGGCTGGCAGGAGCAAAATTTGAAATTTTATCAAGCGATTCACAAGTGATACAAGAAGGTATAACGGCAGAAAACGGAGAATTTTTAAGTGAACCGCTTCCTGTAGGTAGCTATCAAGTCCGAGAAACAGAAGCACCGGAAGGGTATCTTTTAGATGCGACGGTACATGATGTTTTTATAAATGAATACTCCATAGAAGAAGTGACGTTAACCATTGAAAACATCCTTGATACGGGTGGTGTTGAACTAATTAAACATGCTGAAGGCAGTGGTGAAGTCCTTCAAGGAGCTGTTTTTGAGTTACAGAACCGAGAAGGAGAAACGCTACAAACCGGTCTAACTACAGGAGAAGATGGAAAACTGGCAATTGACGGTTTAGCACCAGGAGCATATCAGCTGGTAGAAACTCAAGCGCCAATAGGGTATGAATTAGATGCGACACCAATCGAGTTTGAGATCGAAAGAAGTCAGACAGCGGTGGTAGAATTGACGAAAGAAAACCGACTTACACCAGGCGGTGTCGTGTTGACAAAGATCGACGACCAAAGCGGGGAAATCCTGCAAGGAGCTGTTTTTGAGTTACAAGATGCCAATGGAACCGTTCTGCAGTCAGGTTTAACCACAGGAGCAGATGGAAAACTGGCAATTGAAGGTTTAGCACCAGGAGCATATCAGCTGGTAGAAACCCAAGCGCCAACGGGGTATGAATTAGATGCGACACCGATCGAGTTTGAGATCGAAAGAAGTCAGACAGCGGTGGTAGAATTGACGAAAGAAAATCGACTTACACCAGGCGGTGTCGTGTTGACAAAGA
>NZ_JAPMLH010000013.1:0-27837 GCF_035727065.1 Enterococcus sp. E4-223
AAATCAAGGTATTGTTTTACTCGAGTATCCGTACCTAAAAAGTATTGTCCTGTTTCGTCAATATCTGATAAAACTTTTCGTAAAGCAGCTTCGGCCTCTGGTCGGGTGTCTCCGCCAACTTTCTCCATTTTTTTTCTTGAGCCATCATCATTGATGTCTTCAAAATAATAATACCAACGTTTTCCACGTTTTCTCACACCGCCACGCATGTTATCAATCCTTTCGTAGATGATTTGTAATAGTAAGAAATTTTATAATATTTATTTTTAATCTGATAGGGGATAGAGCAAAAATCGTATTCATAAATAAAACATACGAACTTATGTTCTTTGGTGCTTAAAAAGAAAAGCCCGAAGGCTGTTCTTTTGATCTATTAGTTTAAAGAAATATCAACTGTTTCATCATTCCAAATAGATGTAGCATATTGAAGCTTTAACTTGGCATTTGTATCAGCTTGGCCAACCAAATCACCAGTAACTGAAGCACCATCATCCAAATCGCCACTATTTAATTGGTTAATATTATCTAATGTAGTGATTTCATCCATATCAGTGGCATTACCATCTGCATTTAGCTTGAAGTCATAAGGGTTATAGGACTGCTTTTTACCAGAATTATTAGTAATTGTAATGTTTGCGATAACATATTGTTTTCCATCATCAGGAGTATCGAACTCACTACCGCTACTGTATTGCACATTATTAACTTTAATTTCATAGCCCTCGTAGCTCACAGTATCTCCAACAGCAAAGTCCTGGTTCAAAGGATCACTAGAACTCTGTGTATCTTTCTCAGCAGAATCGTTGCTACTTACTTTTTCTGTTTTAGCAGAAGTAGTTTCTTTTTTATCATCGCCACCGCCTAGCGCACCACCAACGATGAACACAACGATTACCACTAGAATCCAAAACCAAACTCTCTTATAGAATGGTTTTTTCTCTTTCATAACATATGTTTTACCATCTTCTCCTGTAACCTTTTTCTTTGCCATTATTTCTCCTCCAAAAAAATATTATTACTCCCACTTAAGGCAGGCAGTGATAGTCGCCTCCAAATCAAAGAACTATACCGTTCACGCTTTCCCCACAAAGCAAAAGCACAATTCATGATTAACTAAATTAAGAATCTATAAGCCGAAACTGGAAGACCATATAAACGAGATAAATCTTCAATTTTTCTCGGATACATTTGTGTGTCTTCTTTATATAAGTCGGCTATAAGATTAGCAGCAAAACAATTTGCTTCACTTTCAGACTTGCTTCTAGAATTTCTTGTAGAGACGTAATAACTTGATAATCCTTTGTGGAAAATGGCATGACCAAGCTCATGGGCGCAAATATAAAATCTTTCCTCAGAATCCTTTAATTCGTCATTCAAAAGAATGACAGCACGACCTAAAATCTCTTGGAATTGACCTTTAGGATCATCAATAAAAGGAACATATTCAATTTGAATGTCCATTTTTTCACAAATATAAAATGGATTAGCGGATTGATACTTCCGCTTTAGGTTCTCAACTAAATTGATAACATCCAATTCCATACCCAATCACTTCTCTTTGTCCTTGTCTTCTTTTTTGAATTTCCAAAACATGCCTGCTAAAACATCTCTGACTCTTTGAAGCTGTTCGGGTGTTAAAGTTTCGCCTCCATAAGCCATGTTAGCATTTGATTCAAGTAGCTTATCAAGTTCAATTAAATCGTTTTCGTCAGCCCATTCCGGAATATTACTGGCACTAATAGGTGAATTTTCTTCAAAATAGGAAATAGAAACGCCCAAAGCTACTGATAGTTTTTTTAAAGTTTCCAAGGTTGGATCTTTCCGTTCACCTTTTTCAAATCTAGATATTTGAGAAGCACTTACTCCAGATTTTAACGCTAACTGATTAACTCCTAATCCTTTAGAGGTTCTCAATTCTTTTAGTTTTTCTCCAAATTCCATGATAAAACCCCTTTCTAAATAAATGATATAGCCTTGTGGCAATAAAAGCAAAAAAAATTGCAATTTGACAACAAAAAGTGTTGCCAAGTGACAAAAAAAGTATTATAGTATTGTCATAAGGCAATGGAGGTGTATTAGATGAAAACTTTGCTTAAGCAAGAAAAGCTCTACTCCTTGATGCAATCAAAAGGAGATGATCCATATTCACTTGCTAAAAGAATGAATGTTGCTCCGTCAACAATTTATAGAATTTTAAACGGAGATCGCGGAATCGGTGGTGAACTCATTCCGAAATTGCTTAAAGCTTTTGATTTATCTGAGAAAGATTTTGATAAGCTTTTTATTTTTAGTGAAGTATTGCCAAAAAACAACAGACAGGAGGTTTCTAAATGAAATTTTTAATAATAGCAATATGGATATTTGGAATACTTTGTATTCAGTCAATGCGTAAATTAGAACCTAGGAATAGTTGGTACCCTTTCTACGCATTGCTAGTTTTATTAATAATTACTAGTTATCTATTATCCGTCTAATATCGTACAAAAGTGTTTCTTTCATGTACAAGCTAGTCTTGCTGACGTCGCCACTAACGACTAATTCATAGAATTCCGTAAAATGATCGTAAGCTTTTTCTGGAACATAAGGTAAACATTTATAAAAGGAAGATTTTAATGCCATTTCAGATTTAGTACTAAGTGTATTGCCCATATATTCCCCGTAATATTTGAGAAAGTCTTCGAATAGAGTTCGAACATGGCTGGAGTATTGTTCATATTTTTTCTGCTGAACTTCTAACTTTTTTACTTTCAGTAAATACCGATTGTTAAGTAGTGTAGTTAAAATCGGTGAAATAAGGGCCACTAAAGCAACAATTACGGAAATTGTAATTGATAGATTAAATTTCATAATAATCACCTCGCTTTCGAGATGATTATATCAAATAAATAAGGAGATGATTCTAATGACACGACAAGAAAAAATAAACATCGTACTTGATGCTAGACCTAGACTAGTCCACATCATCAAATGTGCAAATGATGATCAACTCGATCGTCTAGTTGAAGAAGTCCAAAAAGAGCTTGAACGTGAACTAGATGAAGCAGCTTTCGTTTGATTCTTTAAATTAATAGTATAAAAAAATTGCTCGTATTGATATACGGGCGAATAAGAATATGAGGTGTTTAAACTGTTAAAAAAATCAAGTGTTATTCGAGAATCGTTAGTCGAAGTAATTAATAAGAGTGGTGAGACCAAAAAGGAAATAGCAAGACAAATCAACGTCTCTCAACAGTCATTAAGCGATTGGACAACATTACTTAACACGAAGCCCGTGACGTTGGAAAATGCTCAGGCGTTAACGGATCATTTTAGAGATTCTGATTTTACGCTTCAAGTGATTCATGAGTTCTTTGGTTTATTTAAATCAATAGATGGTGATGTTTATAGAAGAGATCCATCTTCACTTGATAAGTTGCAAATGATTGAATCAGATGAGCGGAAACAGAAGAAGCAAGAAGTAGAAAAAATTCTTCTTAAACAAGTAAATTACTTAACTGTTGATGATCGTCAACAAATCATTGCGTATGCTTATGAATTTTTAGACGAGATTATGGTGGAAGTGACATTAATAAGTGCGTTGTGCGAAATACTTGGAATCGATATTCGCAAGCTTAGTGAGGAACGGCTATCGTACTGGGTGGTACAAGGATATATGAAAGGATGATGGAAATGGAAACATTGGAAAATATTTTTCCAAAAAAAGTTGTCTTGAAGCGCAACAGTAAAAGAAACATTGAAAAATTAACATACTCAGTTACTGAAGCGGCATTAGCTATAACAACAAATCCTCAAAATGTTAAAGATTTGATTGAGATGGGATACATCGGTTTTTTGAAACTCGGTGAAATTAGAATTCCTAAAACTGAAGTCGCTCGATTTTTAGAGAATCATATGAATGAAGATCTTGCTAGCGAAATTGCTAAATATAGAGAGGAGAGAAAGAAATGAAAACTGTATTTAAAATGACTGTCAAGAGCGCTTTGCTTATGAGTCTAGTAGCAATCGTACTGGCAAGTATTAATCCAGCATATGCACTTATTTATTGGGGAACCTTAGTAACGGTTACTGCTGTAAGAGAAAGTTTCAAAATGCCAACACAAAAAAGACCGACCAGCGACGGCAATCGCTAATCGGCAACATATCAAAATAACTTAACTGTATTTTAGCACGAAAGGAAGGCTAAAACAATGAATGATTTTGGACAAGCATTAGATCAGTATTTAACTACTCCTGAATGGGGCACGCCACATAAGGAGGAGGAAGACGATGAGTAAATCTACCTTAGAAATGAGCCATCAAGAATGGCTTGAAGACCGTAAGAAAGGCATCGGAGGCTCGGATGTTGGAACAATTTTAGGATTGAATAAATGGAAATCTCCTTATCAACTATGGTTAGAAAAAACAGGACAAATAGTACTTGAAGAATCAGGAAGTGAGCCCGCTTATTGGGGTAATGTTTTAGAAGAAGTGGTTGCTAAAGAGTTTCAAGAACGTACAGGTAAAAAGGTTCGCAGAAGAAACCAAGTCTTTGAACATCCATTGCATCCGTTTCTAAGAGCGAATATTGATCGTGATGTAGTGGGAGAAAATGCCATTCTGGAATGCAAAACAGCCAATCAATTTCTCGGCAATGAGTGGGAAGGTGAAGAAGTACCACTCAGTTATCTCTGCCAAGTTCAACATTACATGAACGTTCTAAACAAAGACTATTGTTACATCGCTGTCTTAATCGGTGGTCAAAAATTTATCTGGAAGCGGATTGAACGAGATCAAGAGTTGATCGATACAATCACTGAACAATTAGTAGAGTTTTGGGAAACGAATGTTCTTGGAGGCATCGAGCCAGTTATTGACGGTAGTCAAGCGACAGCTGATTTCTTGAAAGAAAAGTATGCAGATGTTGAAGACGCTCAAACGGCGTTGCCAATTCGTTTTGATGAACTAGTTGAACAGAAAAACGAACTCAAACGGACTAAGAAAGAAATTGAATCGGCTATTCGACAGGTGGACAACGAGTTCATCAGTGAATTAGGTAAACGTGAAGCTAGTATCGGGGTCACTCAAAAAAACATCATCAGTTGGAAACTTGTCCGTACGAAACGTATAAGCTCGAAGAAACTAGCAGAGAAATATCCAGATGTCGCAAATGATGAAGAGATTTATAACGTTACTGAATCAAGAAGGCTAACCGAAAAGGAGATTAAATAATATGGCAACAAATGAATCGTTAAAAAACCAATTGGCAGAAAAGCCACAGAAACAAGTTGCACCAGGACAGTTAGGGCTTAAAGCTCTAATGAATACACCAACAATGAGAAAGAAATTCGAAGAAGTACTTCATGATAACGCAAATGCCTTCATGTCTAACGTAATGACTCTTGTATCTAATGACAGTTATCTTGCAGATAGTGAACCAATGTCTATCATGAGTGGTGCGTTAACTGCTGCAACATTAAATCTTGGGCTAGATAAGAATTTAGGTTATGCATATTTAGTTCCATTCAATAGTAAAAACAAGCAAACAGGAAAATGGGAAAAGAAAGCTCAATTCATGCTTGGCTATAAAGGATATATCCAATTAGCCCAACGATCAGGTAAATACAAAGCATTAAATGTGATTGAAGTTTACGAAGGAGAACTAAAAAGCTGGAACCGACTGACAGAAGAGTTTGAGTTTGATCCAAATGGTAGAACATCTGATGAAGTCATTGGATATGTTGGCTATTTTGAATTACTGAATGGATTCAAGAAAACTGTCTATTGGACCAAACAAGAAATTGAAGCTCATCGAATTGCTAACAATAAAGATCGCGACAAAACAAAGTTAAGTGGTGTGTGGGCGTCTGATTACAATGCAATGGCACGAAAAACTGTTCTGAGAAATCTTCTTTCTAAATGGGGGATCTTGTCCATCGAAATGCAAGAAGCCACCACATCGGATGAGAGAGTCCAAAGAGTTCAAGAAGATGGCAGCATTATTGCTGAAACAGAAGTTGAAGAAGATATTCCTGAAAGAAAAGAAGCAGAGGTTATTTCTGAAGAAAATGAAGATGTACAAACTGGATTATTTGATGCATCTAACCCGCCGTTAAATAAATAATGAGGGAGTTTTCTCCCTCAAATTACTAGAACGAAAGGAGGGACTCAATTGGATTATATCGGACAGCTTAATGCTTTCGACAATTGGCTTGAATATAACGAGCTTGGCGCTGGTCCCCAATTGCTTTGGTACAAGCTTATGGCTATAGCAAACAGAAGTGGATGGCAGAGCGAATTATCGATTGCCAATACAAGGCTACAAGCAATGACTAAAACGTCTGAAAAAACATTGATTAATAATCGAAACCAATTGATCCAAAATGGACTCCTTCAATATAAAAAGAGAGGTCGTACAAAAGCTGGTGTTTATATCCTTTCTGATTTAACTGGAAATTTTACAGTAAAAACTACAGTAGATAATACGGTAGAAAACTCCACTACTGGAAATATTCCAGTAGATAGTAAAGTAAATTCGAAAGTAAATAGGGAAGTAAATCCTTCAGTAGATTCTGCAGTAAATCCTTCAGCTTATATAAACAATACAAAACAAAACAAGACAAATAAAGAAGATGATATAGGCGTGTATGAGTTCATCCAAAAAAACTGGGGGAAAGCACCTACTGGACTTTTGCAAGGAGCATTAGGACCGATGATTAAAACTTGGGGAGCAGATATGATTCTCTTTGCTTTTAAATTAGCTTTCGAAAACAACGTTGAGATGCCAGGATTGAAAAAATACGTTGAAGCGATATTAAATTCATGGAGTAATCAAGGAATTAAGACAATGGAATCAGCAGAAAAAGCCCAAGAAGATTTTAAGAACAAGAAAAAACAAAACTATCTTCCTAAACGTCAAAACAATGTACGGCGTGAAAAGTTACCTGATTGGGTCAACAAACCTCAAGAAGAAAAGGCACTAGATCCTGATAAAAAAGCAGAATTAGAAGCCCGCTTTGCTGCTTATCAGGCTAAGAAGGAGGCGCTTCTTGAGAATGAATAAATATCGTAATCGAAAAACTGTTCATCGAGGTATCAAGTTTGATTCTATCGCAGAAGCGAAGTACTACGATCTAGCTTTGTGGCAAGCGGAAGCGAACGGCTGGAAAGTAAAACTTCAGGAACGATTTGAGCTGATGCCGAAATTTGAACTAGATGGAAAGAAGTATCGCAAGATCGAGTATATTCCCGACTTCACATTTTATAAAAACGGCAAACTTGTCAAAGTCGTAGATGTTAAAGGAATGCAGACAAAAGACTTTAAGATCAAGGCAAAGTTGTTCTGTCATCAATATCAAGTGCCGTTGATATTAGCTAAAAAATATCGGAATACGTTCAAGGAAGAGCGTTTTTAACGAGGTGGTCCATCATGACAACAGAAGAAGTGATTCAAATGCGTATTCGAAGCATTCAACGTGAGATTGACGATCTGGAACGAACAAAGGCAGTGATGGTCAATGAAACGGCTAGAAAGGCAATCGATTTGCACATAGAGAATTTAAGAAGGGAAATTCGTAGATTGGAGGAATGAGCGTGGATAAGAAAGCAGCAATGAAACGAATTGCTGAATTAACCAAGTCAGAATCTTGGCAAGAAGACAAAGAAATAGTTGCAGAAGTCCAAAAGCTCGGTAAATCAATGTGGGCTGAAAAAACCAAACGGAGAACGCCGAGAAAAATTGCAATCTGGCATGGTGATCGAATTCTAGTAACAGGTACTGCTGAACAGTTATCTGAAATTACTGGATTAAGCAAAAACATTATCTGGGATAGAGCTAGGAGCTTATGGATTGATTCAAAAGGACGACAGTTTAGGTATGTGGAGGAGAAAAAATGGACGAACTAATCACAAAAGTAGAGCAGTGGGCAAAAGATAAGGGATTGGATCAAACTGATTCCAGCAAGCAAATGTTAAAAACGATCGAAGAGATTGGGGAAGTTGCCGCTTCTCTAGCTAGAAAAGATGAACATGGTTTAAGAGACGGAATTGGAGACGTAGTAGTAACCTTGATTATTTTAGCTATGCAAAATGATATGGATTTGTACGAGTGTCTGAACCAAGCATACAACGAAATCAAAGGACGCACAGGGAAGATGGTAGATGGTGTGTTCGTGAAGTCGAGTGATTTGGAGGATGTGAAATGAAATACGAAATACCACTAAGTGAAGCGGGCATTCAAGCAATTATCAATGGTCGGGAGGTTAACATAGAACTTCCTGATGGTACTGAATTAGTCATCAGACAAAGTTATTTGAAAGATATGGCAGCTCCAGTATTAATTGATCGTTTTAACGTGACTGATTCTGTGGTAGAGAACCACTTAAAAGAATTTCGATCAAGTATAGACAACACTTTCAGATTAGGGAGTTGATTGAAAATGAACAACAGGCACCGCAGAATAACAAAACTAAGAAAACAGGAACTGAGTGTACTAAAGACAAAGTTTGAAAAAGAATATGGAATTTCAGCAGAAGAAACATATAAAGTGGCAAGCCAGTATGTTGCTGATGCAAGTGATGCTATTCGTAAGTTTGGAATTTCGATATTAAGTGATGATCGTAAATGGGAGGAAAAAGAATGAAACTAAAAGACGGATTTTACGCTAGTAGTCATGGTATCGGCGGTTTAATGCTAGATATGCCGACAAAGAACCCTAAAACACGTAAGAAACCAAAAGTCAAAGTCGGTGACATGGTTCGCTGCGAAGCAGAAGGATTCATCTATCCATTTCGTGGATATGTAGAAAAGGTATTGTCGAACTCAGCGATCATTCGCATTGAAAACACGATGGAATGTGACAAGTTATTAGCGAAAAGCAAAGAGAATTTAGCAGTGGTGAGATTGGTGGATATTAAACTAATCAATGACAAATAAAAAAGCCGGATCGCTCCGACTGATGTAATAAATCCGACAAGTTTATTATATCACAGGAGGCAGCTATGGAGTTAAAAGGAATTGAGTTAAGTGACATCGAAAAAATGCAAGGAGATCATTGTGCAATCATCATTTCAAACGGGCAAATGAAAAGTGTAAAGCTTCCTCCGTTTGGAACAATAGTCATAGAATCCCATTGCAATAAAGTCAAGCAAGTTAAAGAAGAAGTGAAACAATTATTTTAAATATCGTCCTACCAGAAAACTGGCGGACACAAGTTGACAAGAACTTTCTTGTTGATTTGTGTCCGCTTTTTTGTTTGCGAAATTATTGAGGAGGCTATCTATATGAATGATTTAATTCAGGAATACAAGAATGACTTGAAAATGTTGAAAAAGCAACATCAAAAAATCTTAAATAAACGATATCGCACACCTGTCAAAGAACATGGGAGAGTGATACATAAATTAATTGATGATCGTTCTCCTCAAGATATAGCAGATCAAAAAGTAATAGCAGAAGCTATCTCTACTACAGAGTACGCTTTATTCTGGTTAGAAACAGGCAGAGAGAAGCCTTTCGATGATGAGCAAGCCAAGAAGATACCAAAGCATAGAAGAGCCGTTAAACTGGCAGATATAGATGTTATGAGCTATCAAGTTTATTTACAGGAAGTAGAAAAGCCAGCAGAAGAGACGATTTCTCCGAAGAAAAAAGAGATGTTGCTCCAAGTGACGGAGATAGAATCTTTGCTTTCTAATAAAGAACTGACATTATTTCATTTAATTAATAAAGATTTATGTACTTATGGAGAAGCAGCAGAACAAATGAATCTAGCTGTGGGTACTGTTAAATCTATGTCACAGCGAATTAAAAATAAGATCGACAATTATTTTGAATATGGTCATCAAATAAATCTATTTGAAATTTGCTAAAACTTGTAAACCATTCCCACCTATAAGTGAAGACAATTAATAGATTAGACACTCACAAGTTTATTCATTCTTTTATTCTGAATAATTGTTCTTCAAAAATAAAACGCAAGGGAGGGAATCTCCCTCATCGTTTTAAATTAAGCTTCGATAGACAGCAACGGAAATATTAAGAATAAGGATGTGAATTCCAACTCCTTCTGAATTCTTCGTACGCTGCTGTCTATTTAGATATATGAATGTTGACTTCGTGGTAAGTATCTAAAATGTAAAAAAACACTTCAAAGCATCAATACAATTGTATTATTATAGTCAATTCTGATATTATTAATAAAAAAGGTGATGTCGATGAAAAAAGGAATAATAAATGCTGCTGAAGGCATAATGAAACGTTCGATAGAGATAAAAGGGAACAGCCAAGAGATAGAATCAGAAGACCTAGTTATTATTTCATTGCAAAATTCTTTAGTAGAAAAAGCAAAAGATATAAATTATCTTCTTGATAAAAAAAGAATACAATCAATTAACATTATCCTGAGATCTATGTTAGAACAATATGTTTCATTAATGTATATTTTAAAAGGCCGAACTAAATTAAAAGCTAAACTTTTTATATATTCTTATAAAATACAAAAATTAGTAAAAATGATAACTACAATGAATCATATGGAAAACATGGATGAATATGATACAAGTGAGAATGATAGTATTAGAAAAAAAGTGTTGGAAGAAATTCACCGGGATTATCCACAATTAAATTCTATCGAAGACTATATTTCTCATTTGAAAAAATTATATGATGATATTCAACCAAATAATCCTAAAAATAAAAAAGATTTTTATTATGAAAAATGGTATAACATTAATGGGAAAATTGATGGCATGCGGAGTTTAATGAAAGAAATACATATGACTGATGCAGAATATGAATTTTTTTATAGGCTATCTTCTATGGATGTACATGGAATATCTGCTTTTGGTAATGTTAAAGCTTCAAAAAACGAACTCGCTTTAGAGAGTTCGTTAGATATTAAATTGTTAGAGTCTCTTATGACTAGTTACTTAATCTTTTCAGCTAAAGCAATAGCTAACTATTATTCAGTTAATAATGATTCTAAAATCAAGGGTTATATGAAACAATTTGAAATCAATTTCAAATATCAATCTGTTAATAAGTAAAAAAATTGTAAAAGATCACTCATTGAGTGGTCTTTTTCTTTACATAAAGGAGGCTGTATAATGAGAAACTACTGGTATGTATCACTAACAAACCGATATCCGCAACCGAACACTGATGATCCAGTGAGGGTTGTCCAATCGGTCCAAATAAAAAAGAAGTACTCCATCATTGAAATGACCAGAGAAGCAACACCAAAAGAGATTGATAAATGCAAGCTCGTTTATTGCGGTCATGGTTTCTTTGATGAACCAAACATTCAAAATAATATTAACAAGAATTTGAGGGATTAGAATGCAAGAAATGGTTTAAAAATCTCCAATCAGGACAAATTAAGTTAGACAAAGTTTCAGATTTAAAGATATTGATTGAAGCTGATCTAATGTTGAAAGATATCGATAGTTAGTAGATAATTAAAATAAAACTAACAGAGGTAATAAAATGTTACGAGATATTTTTTGTGATTCAAATGGAGAGATTGTTTGGTCAGCTATTTCAGCTACTGTTTCAGCTTTATCTGCTTTTCTTGTGTTTGTAGGCGTAATTATGAATATATGTACACAAAGAAAAATAGCTAAACAACAAATAGATGCTAATTTAAAAGCAAAAGCAAGAATAGAGTGGATAAGCGAAGTCAGAAGGTTGGTTTCTGAATATTTAGTAGTAATTCATAAAGTTGGAGAATTGTTATTTTTGCTGAAGGAAAATAATATTAAAAAAAAGCAGGAAATAAGGAGAAATCAAAGTACACTTGGGAAAGATTCGAGAGAAATCCTTGAAAGCAATAAACAATACGCAATAGAAACGGATCTCAACGAAAAAGAACGAAAGAAACTACTATTAGAACTCGAAAATCAGAAATATAAAGCTTTAGCTATTTCAGAACAATTAGTATTGTACTTTTCTAATCAAAAAGAGCATGAAAAAATTAGAAAAAGCTTGAACAATATCAAGGGAATAATTATAGATATATACAATAAAGCTTATGGACCGGATATTAGTGAGACTTATTATGATGAAAAAAGTCCAATTCTAAATGAAAATTCCGAAGAATTAAGTGAAGAAATTGGTAAATATTTAAAAATAGAATGGGACAGAGCGAAAAAAGGCGAATAGAAAAACAAAACTCAACCTAAACAGAATGTGAGGTGGTGTGTATTGAATGGCAAGAAAACGTGATCCAAGACGTGATGAAGCCAAGAAAATTTGGTTGGAATCTAACGGAGAAAAGCAGTTAAAAGAAATTGCATCTGAATTAAATGTTTCAGATTCTCAAATTAGAAAATGGAAATCGCAAGACAAGTGGAGCGCTGAATTGAAAAGTAACGTTACCAATGGCAAAAGTAACGTTACCAATCAAGGTGGCGCTCCTATTGGTAATCAAAATGCTAAAGGTAACAAAGGAAATAGCCGAGCCTCTCCGCCAGTAGGTAATAAAAATGCCTTGAAAACAGGAGAGTATGAAACAATATTTTTTGAGACATTAAGCGATGAAGAGAAGGACATCTATTCTAGTTTGAATGATGATCCTTCTTTTGCTTTGTCTGAAGAAATACGGCTACTTAAGATAAGGCAACTTCGAATGATGAAGAGAATCCAACAAGCCGAAGCTGGTTTAAATGATGAAGAAGTCGAACGTCTCCAGCAACTGCGCAATATTAAAACGCCACTTGATGTTGGTGGTAAAAAGCTTGAGATTAAGCGTGAAGTGATGCAAGATGTTCAAATCACTAGAAAAACACGTAGAAAGATAGATGATATTTTATCTATTGAAGATTCATTGACACGCATCAGCAATCAGTTGTCACGAGCTATCAAGCAGTTATCAGAATTAAGCGTACAGGGCAAGCGTGCTGCTTTAATGACGGCACAAGCTGAAAAGCTAAATGCTGAAATCCGAGAACTAAACGGCGGTGAGGATGAGCCTGAATCAACGGTTATTATCGATGACATTCCGTTAGTTGAAAGCGAGGTTGGTTCAAATGGCATTAATGGCCAAGAAACAAACTCAAATTAAAACTACGGACTTGATTAACCCGCATTTCTATAAAGTTTGGCATGCAAAGTATCCTTATATTTTAATGAAAGGCGGACGTGGTTCTTTTAAATCATCTGTTATCAGTCTGAAATTAGCAACAGAAATGAAGAAGCACACACAAGCTAAGCACAAAGTAAATGTTGTCTGTATGATGAGCCAACATAAGTATTTAAGAGACGCTGTCTACGAACAAATCAAGTGGGCACTTTCAATGCTTGACATTTCAAAAGAATATAAGTTTCGTACTTCTCCATTGCGCATCATTCATAAACGGACTGGCTCTAAGTTCTACTTTTACGGTGTGGATGATCCGTTAAAACTCAAATCAAATGCAATTGGTGATGTCATTGCTTTGTGGTATGAAGAAGCCGCAAACTTTGAAAGCGAAGAAGTATTTGACCAGACGAATGCAACCTTTATCCGTCAACGGTCGCCATGGGTAGATCAAGTACAAGTTTACTATTCATGGAATCCACCCAAGAATCCATATGATTGGGTTAACGAATGGGTAGAGAAATGCATACGCCTAGATGATCATTTAGTGGACCACTCGACTTATAAAGATGATGAGTTAGGTTTTACGGATCCTCAGCAATTAAAGCTGATAGAAACGTATAGAGAAAATGATGAAGATTACTATCGATGGCTTTACTTAGGCGAAGTGATTGGTCTGGGCACGCTCATCTATAACATGGATCATTTCCATCCGCTTGATGAGTTACCAGATGATGATTACATCGTTCAGATTTGCTTTTCAATCGATAGTGGACACCAAATATCAGCGACTACCTGTGGTTGCTATGCCATTACAAGAAAAAGAAATGTCATTTTGCTAGATACTTATTACTACTCTCCAGAAGGTAAAGTAAATAAGAAAGCACCGGACGAGTTATCTAAAGATTTGCATGATTTCATTGAAAGATGTCAATCTAAATACAATAAATATGCCTATAAAATCACGATTGATTCAGCAGAAGGTGCTTTAAAGAATCAATACTATAAAGATTACAATGAGAGATTTCATGCAGTGGCCAAAGCTAAAAAAGTGGATATGATCGATTATGTACAGAACCTCCTTGCACAAGGCAGGTTTTTTTATTTAGATACGGAAGCAAATCGAATATTTATTAAAGAGCATCGTGATTATCGATGGGATGAAGATACTTTACAATCTGATGATCCAAAAGTTATCAAAGTTGGTGACCATACATGTGACCAGTTCCAATATTTTGTAAAAGATAATCTAAGTGATTTAGGACTGAAATGGTAGGTGAGAAAATGAGTGGGATTCAGCGCATCAAAAACTTTTTTAAGAAAGGAGTGAAACGAATAGATATGAATTTGAATGGCATAGAACTTGGTAAAATCACAGATCATCCCAAAATTGGGATTGATTCGCTAGAGTACGCTCGAATAGCGGAGAACTTCAAATATTATGCTAATTTATTTCCGGATGTCAACTATAAGAGTTCATTTGGCGACAATAAAAAACGAGAATTTAAATCATTGAACGTGACTAAGACTGCTGCGAGACGATTGGCTAGTATCATTTTCAATGAAAAATGTAAAGTTACGCTGAACGATCCCACTGATAAAAAGGATGTTTCTAAAGAGATTAAAGAAGCATCTGAATTTTTGGAACAAACATTATACGACAACAATTTCTATAATTTGTTCGAATTGAATCTTGAGAAAGGTATCGCTGCAGGAGGATTTGCTATGCGGCCTTACATTGATGGAGATAAGATTAAAATCTCGTGGATTCGTGCAGATCAGTTTTACCCGTTACGTTCAAATACAAACGAAATTAGTGAGTGTGCTATTGCTACTAAATCAATTCAAACTGAAGGGGACACGAATTACTACTACACGCTCCTCGAATTTCATGAGTGGCAAGACGAAAAGTATGTTATCAGTAATGAGCTTTACAAATCTGACAACAGTAACGTTGTTGGAAAGCAAGTTCCACTGTCGATTCTATATCCTGACTTAGCTGAAACAGTCACACTAGAAGGTTTGAAGAGACCGCTTTTTGCTTACTTCAGAACGCCTGGAGCTAACAATAAATCGTTAGAGAGCCCATTAGGCGTTGGAATCGTTGATAATGCAAAAGAAATTTTAGATACCATCAACAATACTCATGACCAATTTGCTTGGGAAATACAAATGGGACAAAGGCGTGTCGTGGTTCCTGCTGAATTTCTCAAAACAGATGAAGCCCATCCGCCAATGTTTGATAGTGATCAAAATGTATTTGTAGGGATGTATGGGGCAGAAAATGCTGGAATAAAAGATATTACTACGGCAATACGAACAGTTCAATATAAGGACGCTATCAGTCATCTAATTAAAGAGTTCGAGGTGCAGGTTGGTTTGTCAGTGGGTTCGATGAACTATGCGGATGACGGCATTAAAACGGCCACTGAGATTGTTTCTAACAATTCCATGACTTATCAGACACGTTCAAGCTATTTGACTATGGTTGAAAAAGTTATCAATGAGCTTATTCATTCTATTTTTGAACTTGCAGGATACGGAGAAATGTTTGAAAGCGAGAAACCACTATTCTCTATTGAATATGATAGTTATTTAGTAACAGTTAGTTTTGAGGATGGTCTATTTGTCGATCGTAACAAACAATTAGAAAATGATCTAAAGGCTGTAACTGCTGGCGTAATGCCTAAGAAACAGTTTCTTATACGTAATTACAATCTAAACGAAGATGAATTAGAAGATTGGTTAGCTGCATTAAAAGATGAAATGCCAGAAGCGGGATCAACCGAACGGCGTAGTCAAGATGCCTTATTCGATTTAGGTGATTAATTATGATTACACCAGAAAAAATGCAAAAGGCCGCAAACTCAATTATCAATATCTATTCAGAACTGGAAGACCGAATCTTTAACATCATAATCAAAGCGTTAAAACAATCTCGTTTTCAAGATGTAGCTAAAGAAGACGTGCTTTTGTGGCAAGTAAATCAACTTTCTAAAATGGGTACACTGAACGATAAAGTTATTGATTTGTTAGCAAGTTATACTGGCGAAACTCAAGAAGCGATTGAACAATTGATTAAAGGAAACGGCGTGAAGATCGTTGATGAAATTGATCGAGAGTTAGAACGAATGGTCCATAAAAGTGTTCCTGTATCTGACGACGTAAACAAAATTCTAGACTCTTTGGTTCGTCAAACTTTCCAAGACTTAAATAATAATGTCAATCAAACGCTGATCACTACTAATTTCAACGAGAATGCAGTCATGAGAGCTTATCAAGCAATTCTCAAACAATCAACCATCGAATCTATGACAGGTCTTAAAACGCATGAGAAAGCCGTAAAAGATAACGTCTACAAAATGGTTGATATGGGAATTAAATCGGGTTTTGTTGATAAAGCTGGTCGAGAGTGGTCGATGGAAGCTTACTCGAGAACAGTGATTCAATCCACCTCACACAGAACGTTTAATGATCTTCGTTTGAAACGAATGGAGGACTTCGACTGTGTCACTGCATTAATGAGTAGTCATCCAGCAGCTCGCGAAGCCTGTGCGCCAATTCAAGGCGGATGGGTATTAACTGTGCCGAAAAATGAAGCGCCAGAAGAATTCAAGCATTTACCATCTATTTACGATCACGGATACGGCGAGCCCGGTGGAACGCAAGGAATTAACTGTACACATATTCTTTATCCTGGTAGGCCTGATGTGAATACAAATAATCAGCCACAATACGATCCAGAAAAAGCACAAGAAAACGCTGAAATTCAACAGCAACAACGAAAGTTGGAACGAGATATTCGCTATCAGAAGAAGCGAATGAATGCGGCGTTAGAATTGGAAGATCCCGAAACTGTCCAGATGTGCAAACAAGTGATTGCTAACAAGCAGAAACAATTAAGAGAACTTATTAATGACAATGAGTTCTTGGTCCGTGATTACAGTAGAGAACAAGTACAAAGTTAATAATTTAAGCCTAGCAATCGCTAGTCTTTTTATTTTGCCCTGAATACGGCGTTAAACTGTTCAATCCATCGAGGGCGTAGCCTCGTTAAACAACGAAAGGATGAATGAAATGAAACGTGAAGAACTGAAAGAACTTGGCTTAACTGATGAACAGATTGGATCAATTATGGCTTTGCATGGTGTGACTGTGAACGAGTTGAATAGTCGGGTGTCTACCGCGGAACAACAGGCCACTCAATATCAAGAACAGTTAGAGAAAAACCAAAATGAGCTGAATGATTTCAAAGCAAACGCTAAAGGAAATGAAGATCTTACTAAGCAGTTAGAGGATTTACAATCTAGGTTTGATGAAATCAAGACGAGTTCTGAACAACAAATTGCTGATCTTAAAAAATCATCAGCGATTGACTTAGCTCTAACACAAGCCGGGGCTAAAAACATTAAGGCTGCTAAAGCCTTGCTAGACAGCGAATCATTGGAACTGACAGACGAGGGATTAAAAGGATTAGATGACCAACTGGCCGCACTTAAAGAAAGCGACGGTTATTTATTTGGCCAATCTGAACAGGTTCCACCTAACCCCGATGGTAAGAAGGCTACCTTTTCTGGGAATGCTAGTTCTGGCCAGAATGTGGAAGAAGATGTGTTCGCTAAAGCATTAGGAGTTTTACCAAACAAAAATTAAATTTGGAGGGAATAAAATATGGCAATTAATTACATTACAAAAGACAATGGGATTTTCGATCAGAAGATCACTCAAGGATTGTTAACGACGATCTTAGGTATTCCACAAGTTGAATTTGTGAACGGTGGTAAATCATTTACATTAACGACTATTTCAACTTCTGGTTTGAAACACCATACACGTAACAAGGGATTCAACAGCGGTACTTATGGAAATGACAAAAAAGTTTACACAATGGGTCAAGATCGAGACGTTGAATTTTACATCGATAAACAAGACGTTGATGAAACGAATCAAGACTTAGCTGTAGCTAAAATTTCAAATGTATTTATTACAGAGCACGTGCAGCCTGAAATCGATGCGTATCGTTTTTCTACTTTAGCTGCAGGCGCAGGCAAGACTAAGGAAGAAACAATTACTGAGAAAAATGCTTACTCTGCAATTAAAGCTGCTATTTTACCAGCACGTAAATTCGGCCCGCAAAACCTAGTAGCGTTTGTATCAACGACCGTAATGGATGCATTAGAACGTTCTTCAGAATTTACTCGTAATATCACTAATCAAAATGTTGGGCAAACGGCACTAGAATCTCGGGTAACTTCTCTTGATGGTGTGTTATTGGTCGAAGTTTGGGACGATACTCGTTTCAAAACTAAGTTCGATTTCACTGATGGCTACGCTGCTGCCGCTGATGCACAAGACATCAATATCTTAGTTGTCGCTAAACAAGCAGTTATCCCCGTGGTTAAAGAAAACACTGTCTTCTTGTTTGCACCGGGCGAACATTCACAAGGTGATGGCTACTTATATCAAAACCGCTTATACCACGACTGCTTTATCAAAGAACAACAAAAAGAAGGTGTATCTGTCTCTTTGGCCCCAAAAGCTTAGCCCCATCCGGCGTAACTTTGAATAAAACAACAGCTACGCTAACGGTGGGAGCAACAGAAACATTGTCTGCTACTGTATCACCAGAAACGGCAACTGATAAATCAGTCAAATTTACCTCTAGCGATGAAACAATTGCAACAGTAACGCCAGTGCAAGGAAAGGTTACTGCTATTAAAGTAGGAGCTACGACGGTCACAGCGACAACCGTAAATGGTAAAACTGCTACGTGTGAAGTCACGGTAACCGCAGCAAGCGAAGGATAGCTACTAAACTATCCTTTTTAATTGAAAGGAGGCAGTTATGAGCTATCTTACGCACGATGAATATTTAAAATCAGGATTCAACAAAGTATCAGTTTCGGAGTTTGATGACTTAGAAAAATGTGCTGCACGTCAGCTTAATCGAGTGACAGGCGATTTTTACATGAGACATTCTTTAGCTGATGACACGTTCAAATATCGAGTGGATAAGTTCAAAATCGCAATGGCTGTCCAAATTGAATATTTAAAGTCAGTTGGAGTTACTTCGTTATCAGACTTACTAAATGCTTCCCCTTCAAGTGTCAGCGTTGGTCGTATGCGTATTGAATCTGGAAGCACGAATGCAGCAACAGTTGGCAGAACGATGGTTGCAACAGAGGCTTATAACGAATTGATTTATACAGGGCTTCTTTACAAAGGAGTTGATTATAGATGATTCCATTAATGCCAAAGCAATATTGCAACCAGTCAATTACATTATGGTTAATTGATGGACATGACAAATGGCAAAAGCCTATCTTTTCAGACCCAATCACGATTAATCATATGATTTTCCAACCTCAAACAGTGTACAGCGGTAGTAATAATAATCGGCAAGTGGTAGCCAACGCTATCGCTTTTTTGTTTGCTGGAGTATCTGATCCGATGCCAGTGATTAATAAAAATCATGTTGGGTCAAAGATTGACTTTGAAGGTGAGACTTACACTATCACGACGATCGTAGATAACCGTAATCCATACAGTAACGAAGTCTACTCGTATGAGTTGGAGGTGCTGTAATGCTCCATGTTAAGGTTGAAAAAAATGGCGTCGATCGTAAGTTGTCAGTGATGAACATCAATTCAGCACTGTACTATATGACTGCCCAGATGCATCCAGACATGAACCTATATACGCCAAAACGGCAAGGACATTTAAGAGACAAATCATTTGTTAACAAGAACCGAATCACATATACCGTTCCTTACGCTAAACCTCAATTTAGAGGGATCGTCAATGGTAGTAGAGTTAAGAATTATACAACGCCAGGGACAAGCCGACGTTGGGACCTCAGAGCAAAAGCTAATCATATGGATAGTTGGCGTAGGGCATTTATCAAAGGAGGAAACTTGTAATGGATTTATGGGAACGATTATCTGATTCAATAGATTCAATTCAGGGTCTTCCAATGCCATGCTCAATGGGGTTCCTTAATGGGGAAGACACGCTTTGTGTTTATTCGATGCCAGGTAGTCGGACAGTAGAAGAATACTTTGATGGTACGAAAGAGCGTGAAATGCTCTATGAGGTCGGATTTAACACGAAAGACCAAGAAAAAGCCAATCAAACTCTTTGGCTCATATCAAATCATTTAGACGAGCTTTCAACTCTAGCATCAGAGGATGGGAGTTTCGTCTTTTTAGGTATCGAAATAAGCGAGACACCTTTTGTAAGCGAACAGGACACTCAAGGGAACTCAACTTATTTATTAGGTATCAAAATCACCATTCATCAATTCAAAAATTAGGAGGAAATTTAAATGGCAGAAAATAGTAAAGAATTTTTACTAAACTTTAAAAACAAATTGGAAATCGATACTTCAGGAAGTACAGATTTAGATCAAATCGCATCGGCTAAATTCGCACCATTAGCAGCAGGGATCACAACTATTACTCCAGCTGCAGCGGACACTACAGATGCATCCCCTTACTACGATGGAGAAGGATTCACTGATTCCACTGTAACTGGTAAAAATATCACGTTCCAAGTTGCGGGACACCGTGTATTTGGAGATCCAGCTCAAGATTATGTAGCGTCTAAATTCTTGTCAATCGGAGATGAATTACGCACGTTAGCACAATGGACTGATGCCAAAGGGAATAAGGTTCAAGCTGTTGTTACACTGACTTCTATTGTACCGTTTGGCGGTGCAGCCAATGCTAAACAAACCTTCAGCTTCACAATGGCATTCAATGGGAAACCTAAAATGGTGAAAGCGGGGGAGTAATTAGCCCTACCAGTGTAGCGTTGAATAAAACGACGACTTCACTTGTGGTTGGGGCAAACGAAACCTTAACAGCTGCCGTTTTACCGGCAGACGCAACAGATAAAACAGTGACATGGAAATCAAGCGATGCAACTATTGCAGGTGTTGATTCAACAGGGAAAGTTTCAGGAGTTAAAGCTGGAACTGCAGATATCACAGTGACTACTAAAGATGGTAGCAAGACTGCTAAATGCACAGTAACCGTTACAGCTGCATAAAAAAAGATTGAGAATGTATAACTAGAGGCTATGAAGCCTCTGGTTATTAGGAGGAAAACGAATGGCTATTAACAATATTATCGACTTAGATGCTAAATTATCGCTAACAAAATCTATGAAAATCGCAGGGAAAGTATATGAAGTTCAAATTTCAGATGAAATTGACAAAACTTTAACCGATTTAACGACTATTGATATTCCAGATCAATTAAAAAATATGACTTCAAAACTTGAAAAAATGGATGAAGATGATAATGGAGCTAAAGAATTCAAAGAATTTACTCAATCTGAAATGGATGAATTAAAAGATAAAGCTGTAACTACTCTAGATGTGATTCTTGGGAGTGGTGAAGGTAATCGCGTTTATAATTTTTACAACAAAAGTACAAAAGCCCTTTTCACAATTATTGGATTGCTTGAAAAAGAGTTGGGGGAAGTTGTTTCTGAACGTAGTAAAACAGCAAAAAAACATTACAAAAATAATCGTAAGAAGTGATTAGATGTTTGATCTAACGAGAAAACCAGAAACAACAGTGATTATTTCAGGTAATGAGTATCAAATTGATTTGTCTTTTGACACTGTTATTCGATTCTATGAACTAATTGACGATAAAAATTTGGAGTCTATAGAAAAAATAATTCTTGGGTTCAAATTGTTTTATATCGATTCAAAAAAAGCAGAAGATACATTCACTTTTGAAGAAATGCAACAAGCTATTAACGACATAGTTGACTATATTCAATCGAATCCATATGGAAGCATTGGAAGTGAAGGAGAATCGACTGGTCAGGATTCAAATATGAATTATTCGTATTCTCAAGACGCTGGAGCTATTTATTCTTCGTTTATGGCAGATTACAAAATCGATTTGTTAAATGAGCAAGGTTCAATGCATTATCTAACTTTCAAAGCGTTGATGTCTGGTTTAAGCGAAGACACTCAATTTCAGCGGATACTAGCGATTCGGTCAAGAAGCATAGCTGGTTTAGAAGGCGAAGAACTAAATAGCTTATTAGAACTGAAAAATTATTATGCTCTTGATTCTGAAAAAACAGTTAACAGTCTTGATGATCAACTAGGCGATATGTTTTCTATGTTAGCAGCACAAGCCAAATCATAAGGAGGTGAGTGTTTGAGCGCAGATGCAACAATAAATATTGATGTGATGCTGTCGAATTTACCTAAATTTAAAACAGACGTTAGTTTTGTTGATGACGTATTAACAAAATTGGGAATGAATACAGGATCAAAAATTGATGATTCATTTAAAGCCGAGACAGCAAAAGTTACAACAATTGCCAAATCAACAAAAAAAGATGTCGATCAAACTTTTGATAAACCAGTTAAGTTCACAATCAAGGCTGATAATTCGGATGCTGAAAAAGATGTCAAAGAGACAAAGGCTTTTTTAAAAGGCATACCGAAAAGCAAAATAACTGAACTGAAGGCGGATAATGACGGAGCATCACTGAAAATAAAAGCTACAAAAGAGGGTATAAGCAAGATACCTAACAGGAAAGAAACAATACTTAACGCAGATGCTTCACAAGCAAAAACAGAAACAAAAGACCTCGGTGATACTGCTGAAAAAACCGAATCTAAGTTTATCAGTTTGAAAGATAAACTATCCATTGGTGCGATTGCTGGTGCTTCTTCACAAGCACTGCAGATTTTAACAGGTAGTTTTTCAGATTTAATCGGTGAAACTACTCAATCATCTGACGCAATGGATAAATTCAAATCTACGATGCAGTTTGCTGGCTTTACAGAAAAAGAAACAAAAGAAGCTGCTAAATTTGTAAAAAAATATGCAGATGACACAGTATATGAATTGTCCGATATCTCGAATACTACAGCACAACTAGCAGCAAATGGTATTGGGAATTATCAAGAGTTAACAGAAGCAGCAGGGAACTTAAACGCTGTAGCAGGTGGTAATGCTGAAACATTTAAATCAGTAGCAATGATGCTTACCCAAACGGCTGGTGCAGGGAAACTAACTACAGAAAACTGGAATCAAATGGCTGATGCCATTCCCGGTGCATCAGGTAAAATGCAAGAAGCGATGAAAAATAACGGTGCTTTCACTGGAAACTTTCGTGACGCGATGGAAGAAGGTCAAATATCAGCTGAAGAATTTAGTAAAGCGATTGTTGACTTAGGTATGACTGATGTAGCTGAAGAAGCTGCAAAGTCTACTAAGACTTTTGAGGGCGCAATGGGTAACCTCCAAGCGAATATCGTTACTAAAATGAATGAGATCGTTGATGGCATCGGTAAAGATAAGCTTACAGATATTATCAGCTTCATATCAGACAATACTACTAAACTATTTGATTCTATTTTGAAAGGCATAGATTATTTAAACGATAATCAGGATAAATTATCGAGTATCTTTGATAATTTGAAAAAGATTTCTAAAATATTTTTCGGTGCTGCATGGGATGCGGTTCTTGATATTATAAAAAAACTCACTGGTAATTTTAGTTTACTTTCAAAAGAAACTGGCAAAACGAAAGACCCCTTACAACGATTTGATGATGTCTTAAGTGCTTTGTCAAAACATGAAAAGGGAATAGCACTTCTAGGTAAAGCATTAGCTACTTTATTTATTGCTAAAAAAATCGTTGGTGTGGTCTCGGCTTTTGGGAAACTGCTTGATATATTCGGCGGAACCGCATTACTTTCTAGTCCAATTTTTCTTATACCTGCAGCAATTGCAGGAATTGGATTTGCGTTTTATAAAGCATATAAGACAAGCAAGCCATTTCGTGAGTTTATAGATGGGATTGTCGATGCAGTAAAAAACTTTGTAGAGGTATCATTAAAGAAAATCAAATCATTTTTTAAAAATGTTACAGAAGGATTTGTTGAATTTAAGGATTCAGTTACGGATAAAGTGACTAGTATCAAAAAAAGCATCAAGAAAGTTTTTAACTCCGTTATTGATTTTTTTAAAGAGGATTGGAAAGAAGTATTAACATTCATTCTAAATCCAATTGCTGGTGTAGTTGCTCTATTGTACAAACACAATAAGAAGTTTAAAAAGTGGGTAGATGATCTACTTGATACTATTAAAGATGGATTGAAAGCTTTTAAAAAGAAAGTTCTTGATCCACCATACGATGCAATTACAGATTTGATTGATAAAATAGCTAAAACTTTTTCAAAATGGATGGGCAAAATAGAAAAAGCTCTTGAAAAAGCGGGTAAGAAACTTGGGAAAGCTACAGAGGTAATTTTTTGGCTTATCTATGGGCCAATACGGTTATTAGGTAGAAAAATAAAAAAAGGTTTCGATGAAGTTGCTGAATGGATAGAAGATAAACTTGAAAAAGCAGGGAAAGCAGTTGGGAAGGTTGTCGATAAAATCTCTTCAACAATAAAAAAAATCTTTAATTCTTTATCAAAATCAGTAAAAAAATCAATGGAATTATTTACTGAATATGTTATTGAGCCTGTGGATTCAGTTCGAAAAAAAGTCGTTAAAACAATTAGTAACTTAGTAGATAAAGTGGTCGATTTCTTTGTTGATTTAGTCAATATTACGAAGCACAAATGGAGAGAAATAAAATCCTCGATGGAGAAACCGGTTGATGATGCTAAAGAAAACGTATCTAAGACTATCAGTAGATTAAAAGAAAAAATAGCGGAAATATTTGAACGTATCCAATCAGTAACTAAGAGTGCGTGGAATACAATTAAACGCTATACAATTGAACCGATAGAGGATGCCTATGAAAAGGTAGTAAAAAAAGTTGGAGAGATTTACTCTGGTGTATCAAAATATTGGAATGATCTAAAGGACAAAACCAAAGAAAAATTCGATGAAATCGTTGATTATGTTAAAAAAGTTCCTGGTCGAATTGGTGATGCTTTTAGAGATGGAAAAGAAGCAATCGGTGATGGTGTTAAAGCCGCAGCACAATACATGATAGATATTTTGAAAAAAGGTGTGAATGGTGTAATTGGTGGTATCAATTGGGTTTTAGAAAAAGTTGATGCACCAGATTCAGTTCGAATTGACGAATGGAAACCTAAGGATGTTGCAAAATTTGCTACAGGTGGTATTCACCAAGGTGGATTGATGCTTGTTAACGATGGCGAAGGAGAAGAACTAGTCCGACATCCTAATGGAAGAATGGAAATTCCAAAAGGGAAAAATGTTTTGATGCATGCAGAAGCTGGTACTCAAGTATTGAATCATAGCCAAACAAAATCGTTTGCTGAAGCTTTTGGTATTCCAATGTACGCAAAAGGTAACGTAAGTAATCTAGGTGATTTCTTCAAGTCTGCATGGAACGGAATAAAAGACATTGGTTCTGATATTTTAGATGCAGTTCAACATCCAGTGGAGTTTGTCAAAAAAGCTATTTCAGAACATGTGAATTTTGATGCTACTCATCCAGTATTTGATATTGCTACAGGCGGTGTCAAGAAAGTAACAAATGGCGTTATGGATTGGATCAAAGATAAAATAGCAAGTTTTGGTTCTATTGGTGGAAGTTTTGACGGGGCGATGGCTGACAATGTCTATAAATATTTAGTAGATATTGCAAATCAAACAGTAAGTAAATTTGGCATGAGTGGTATCACTTCGGGTTATCGACCAGGAGACCCTTATTACCACGGAAAACACCAAGCGATTGATATTGCTTATCCTGCTGGAATGAATGGTTCAAGTAAGTATTTCGATCCTGCGAACTGGGTGTTTGAACATTTTGCTGATAAGGTTGGCTATGTTATTACTCAAGGTAAAGTTCGAGATAGAACAGGTCAATCAGGGCAACCTGCTACAGGAAATTGGGAGACATGGCCAGATAACGATCACTACGACCATTTGCATATTACAGGTAAGCTTGGCTCTGGTGATATTTATAAAGCAGGCGAAGGTGGCGGAAAAGGTTCGCCTACAGGTTCTGGCGTTGCAAGGTGGACTAGCCAATTAAAAGAAGCCTTGCGAATGAATGGTTTACCAACCACTGCTTCGTATGTCAATGCTTGGTTAAGGCAAATCGAGACTGAATCAGGAGGCAATGAGCGTGCTGTTCAGCCTGGAATAGACCCAGATGGTGATGGCTCTGGTCCAGCAATGGGACTAATACAAGCTAAGAAAGGAACATTTTTAGCAAATGCGTTTCCTGGCCACGGAAATATTTTTAATGGTTTTGATAGCATGCTTGCTGGTATTAGATATGCACTGAAAAGATATGGTCCTGATATGCTCGCAGTCATTGGTCATGGTCATGGTTACTCAAATGGGGGAGAAGTATTTGGACCAGAGTTAGCTATGTTTGGTGAAGACCCTGCTTATCCATATGAAATCAACATCAATCCTGCAAAACCAAGTGCAGATATGCTGATTCAAAAAGCGATTGTTGCAAGAGAGAGATACAAACCAGCCGTACAAACAAATCAAGCAGTTTATTCAAATCAACATCCTAGTGGCGGAAATGAGCACAAAACGATGAGTAAAAAAGATATTGAAACAATCGTTCAAGCGTTAAATGAAAGACCAGTGCGTGTCGAAAGTATTCTAGACGGTAAGAAAGTCAGCAAAAGTGTAGATGAATATACTGGTTCATCATTAGCAAGAAAACTATATACGAGAGGAAAGAATTTTAATGGATGATAAAACATCAGTATTTCTTCAATTTAGTACAGGTAAATTTGACTTACTAGCAAATTATCGAATCAAGATCATTGATATTAATATTGGTATGCCTGTACCGAAAAACGAATTTTCTTCTTATGCAGGTTCAGTAGGACAAAAGCTGCTGACACACTCATTTGATGCCTTTCCTATTACTCTTGAATTTGATTATTTTGCAGACAACCTGAATGACCTTATTTTGACTGAAACAGAATTGAGAGAACTATTTAATAAAGAAGCTGAATACTACTTTATCTATACGAAAGAACCTGGTAAAAGATATCCAGTGATCGTTGAGAGTATGACTATAACCAAAAAGGCATATTTTAAAGGAAATTGTGTTGTATCATTTTCCGCCTATAAAGGATATTCTGAATCAATTGCAACGACTTTATCTGATTTCAGTTTGGATGAGGATTGGCAGTTTTCTCAAGGTCTAGTTTCTGAAGACTTTAGTTATACGCACAATACTAGTTTCTTTAAGATTTTTAATGCTGGCAGTTTTGGAATTGATCCGAGAGAGTCAGATTTACGTATTACCCTAGAAGGAGAATCAGAAGGAAATGTGACTATTTTCAACAAGACCACAGGTGATCGTTTCATTTATTATCCTTCTCTCTCAACTAATTTAGGGCAGACATTAGTTTTGGATGGCGTATACCCAAAATTGAATGGTGTAAGCTGTGGTATTGATACAAACCATGGACTAATCACTTTAGCTGAAGGAGTAAATGAAATCGAAATTCAAAATATTACTAGAGTGAAATCTTCTTGGGATTTCCGTTTCTTGTATAAGTAGGTGATACTTTGAAAAACATATTAATACGCAATTATGAAGAAACAAAAGAGGAAATCCTTATTAACTACGATAAGGATTCTTTTTCTGTCTCGTGGCAACAAAATGAAACGTGGGAGTTATCTGTGACTGTACCAGAGACAAAAAGGAATCAAATAACTTTTGATTTAATTGACTATGAAAACTATGTTGTTTTTGATGGTCAGCAGTATTCAATCAAGCAGATGAGACCATATGCTTCTGGTAGCCAAATCTATAAAGATGTAGTAGCAACTCATGTCTATTACA
>NZ_JAPMLH010000014.1:0-23302 GCF_035727065.1 Enterococcus sp. E4-223
CAAAAGCTTGCATCTGCGGTAATAAGCCCAATCAAATCAAAAACATGAGAAGCTGTTTTTCTTGGCTGTTCTTATTACTTGATGCAGGGCAGCTTTTTCACGACCTCAGATAAACGGTGTTCAAAAGCTTGCATCTGCGGTAATAAGCCCAACCAAATCAAAAACATGAGAAGCTGTTTTTTCTTGGCTGTTCTTATTACTTGATGCAGGACAGCTTTTTCACGACCTCTGTAAACTATAGGAATCTGTTAAATCAAGGGAGCAGAACTTGCCTTTTACGCTACTTTTGGTACAATAATGTATGATTAAAAATAAACTGGAGGGTTTCTATCTTGAACATAGGTAAGCCGAGAAAACTAGGAAAAACAATAAATGAAATCGAGGAAGGCGACTCGTTATCCTTAACAGAATCTATTGAAGATAACCAGCTTTTGCTGTATTTGGGATTGACGAATGATGCAAATCCTTTGTATATCCAACATGACTTTGCACAAAAAACAGAATATCAACAGCCAATCGTTCCATCAGTGATGCTGATGGGGATCATCACAAGTGCAATTTCAAAGCATCTTCCTGGACCAGGATCACATGTTGTCAATTTTTCTGTCAATTTTATTGAACCGGTTTTCCATTATGAAACACTGACTTTTCAGTTTGAGGTCATAAAAGTAGATAAGATGAAGGATGTGGTGACGATTTCTGTAGAAGCGGAAAATACGAACGAAGATCGTGTGTTGGATGCTGTCGTTATGGTCCAACCGCCACAAGTTCCTGAATTGGAAATAGCAATCGAAAGTGAAGGTGAATTGAATGAATAATCCAAGTACATCAATGTCAGGTATCAATCGTTTTTATGCAAAAGTTTATGGATTTTTAGGTATGGGACTTGCCCTTAGTGCAGCCACTTCTTACTTGGCTCTTTGGGTATTCCCTTTGCAATTAGCAACTTTTATCAATAATTTTCCATTAGGCTTTGTGGGTCTGTGGATCGTTGAACTGATTTTAGTAATGGTTCTAGGCGTAAAAGCACAAAAGAATCCGAGCTTAGCAATCGGTGGATTTATTGCCTACTCTCTTTTGAATGGCATAACATTAGCAGTTACTCTTGCATACTACGATATTGGAACAGTAACGCAAGCTTTCTTGACAGCTACCTTGATGTTCATGGGGATGTCTGTTGTCGGAGTAACAACAAAAAGAGATCTTAGCGGGGTTGGAAGAGCAGGACAGGCAGCTTTAATCGGAGTAATCATTGCACTAGTCTTGAACATCTTCATTTTGAGAAGTAGCGCAGTTGAGCTGTTCATCTCCCTACTGTTAGTCGTCATCTTTGCAGGGATTACAGCTTATGATAACCAAAGCATCCGTAATATCTATGTCCAGACAAACGGAACAGCACATAGTGGAATTGCTGTATTCATGGCATTGAAGCTGTATTTGGACTTTATCAACTTGTTCTTGGCGTTTCTGAGAATCTTTGGACGGAACAACTAAAAAAGAAAAAAATTCATCAGTTGGGGCTATACCGAATTATTTGGTATGGTCCCGCTTTTTCTTTTCGCATTCCGCAGGATTCTTTGTTAGAATGAATAAGAACTTTACAGTAAGGAGTTAAGAAGATGACAAAAAATAAATTATTACTCGTTGATGGGAACAGTGTGGCTTTTCGCGCATTCTTTGCGCTTCACAATTCTCTTGAACGTTTCAAAAATAGAAACGGTCTTCATACAAATGCAATCTATGCATTCAATACGATGTTTGAAAATGTTATGCAAAAAGAGCAACCGACTCATGTTCTGGTTGCGTTCGATGCAGGAAAAACGACTTTTCGGACAGAAATGTATGCGGAGTACAAAGGTGGAAGATCCAAAACACCTGGCGAATTCAAAGAACAAATGCCATATATACGTGATTTGTTGACAGGACTAGGGGTACAGTATTACGAATTGCCCAATTATGAAGCAGATGATATTATCGGTACTTTGGCAGAAAAAGTAGACAAAGATCAATTTGATGTCGTCGTGCTTTCAGGTGATCGGGATTTGACTCAATTAGCTAGTAAAGAAGTAAAAGTGGATATCACTGTAAAAGGTGTCAGCGATATCGAAAGCTATACACCAGAACATGTAGCGGAAAAATATGATGGGTTGACGCCAAAACAGATTATTGACATGAAGGGACTAGCCGGAGATGCCTCTGACAATATCCCCGGTGTGACTAAAATCGGTGAAAAAACAGCTATCAAGCTATTGAAACAATATGGCTCAGTCGAAGGAATTTATGAACATATCGATGAAATGAAGCAAAGTAAAATGAAAGAAAATCTGATAAATGACAAAGAGCAGGCTTTCTTATCGAAAAAATTGGCGACCATCAATACTTCAGCCCCTGTGGATGTCTCTATCGACTCATTGAAGTATGAAGGGAAAAATCTCGATAAACTCGTTCCGTTTTATAAAGAAATGGATTTCAATCAGTTCCTTTCTAAATTGAATATCGTAGAAGAAGAAGTAAAAATGGATGATATTTTGTTTGAAGTCATTCATGAATTCAAAGAGGAAATGTTTACTACGGATATGGCGTTGTACGTGGAAATGATGGGCGACAATTATCATACAGAGGAAATCGTCGGAGTAGCGTGGGGGACAGAAAAGAAAATTTATGTCACGAACGATCTATCTGTATTCGAAAACCGAGCGTTCCATTCTTGGATCACTGATCCGACTCGGCTGAAAAAAGTATATGATGCGAAACGAACTTATGTTGCTTTAAACCGCTATACTGGAAAAACGAAAGGAATCGATTTTGATGTCTTGCTAGGTGCATACCTTCTCGATACGAATGAAAAAAGCACAGATATCGAAGGAATAGCTGCTCATTACGGATACAACGATATCCAATCAGATGAAGCTGTATACGGCAAAGGGGCGAAAAAAGGTTTACCAGAAGAAGAGGAACTCTTTTTTGCTCATTTAGCGCGAAAAGTAGCTGCAATCAATGCGTTGACACCAAAATTGAGCCAAGAACTGGCAGATAAAAACCAAGAAGATCTTTTCCGGAAAATGGAACTGCCATTGTCTATCATTTTGGCAGAGATGGAAATAAGCGGGATCAAAGTAGATGCGACTCGCTTACAAGAAATGAAGGGCGAGTTCTCTGCTCGCTTAAGAGAGATCGAACAAAAAATCTACGAAGAAGCCGGCGAAGAATTCAATTTGAATTCACCAAAGCAATTAGGAGTGATCTTATTTGAAAAAATGGGATTACCCGTTATCAAAAAAACAAAAACTGGATATTCCACAGCTGTAGATGTACTGGAACAGCTTCGTGAACAAGCACCAATCGTAGAGGATATCCTCACCTATCGTCAAATTGCAAAAATTCAATCTACCTATGTCGAGGGACTGCTGAAAGTGATCCAATCAGATGGAAAAGTGCATACCCGTTATGTCCAGACATTGACCCAAACAGGACGATTAAGCTCTGTTGATCCTAATTTGCAGAACATCCCGATTCGATTAGATGAAGGGAGAAAGATACGTCAGGCATTTGTTCCTAGAGAAAAAGACTGGTTGATTTATTCTTCTGACTATTCACAAATCGAGTTACGCGTACTTGCGCATATCTCAAATGATGAACATTTGAAAGCTGCCTTCCTAGAAGGTCAAGATATCCATGCCAGCACAGCGATGCGCGTATTTGGAATCGAAAAGGCAGAGGATGTCACACCAAATATGCGTCGGCAGGCAAAAGCAGTGAATTTTGGTATCGTGTATGGCATCTCTGATTACGGACTTTCACAAAATTTAGGCATCAGCCGAAAAGCAGCACAGCAATACATCGATACGTACTTTGAAAAATACCCAGGTGTCAAAGAATATATGGAAAGAATCGTACGCGAAGCAAAAGATCAAGGCTACGTTGAAACACTGTATCACCGCCGTCGATATTTGCCAGACATCAATTCAAGAAATTACAATATCCGTTCTTTTGCGGAACGAACAGCTATCAATACACCAATTCAAGGAAGTGCTGCTGATGTTTTGAAAATCGCGATGATCGAATTGGATAAACGATTAAAAGAAACAGGTCTTCAAGCTACGATGCTGTTACAAGTTCATGATGAACTTGTCTTCGAGGTACCTGAAAAAGAACTTGAATCATTAGATAAATTGGTGAAGGAAGTTATGGAACAAGCTGTTTCTCTTCATGTACCACTGATCACTGACAGCAGTTGGGGAAAAACGTGGTACGAAGCAAAATAAATACTGTTTAAGACAGAGCAATATAATGAAGGTGAAAAGAAAAAATGCCAGAATTACCAGAAGTAGAAACCGTTCGTAAAGGATTGGAACGGTTAGTAGTAGGAAAAACGATTCAGAAAGTGCAAGTCTTGTGGCCCAAGATCATCGAGCAACCAGAGACGCCCATCTTTGAGGCTTCTCTTGTTGGCGAAACCATCCAATCCATTGGACGTAGAGGGAAGTTTTTAATTTTTCATCTCGATCATTATGAACTGATCTCACACTTGCGAATGGAAGGAAAATATCAATTTACGAAAGAAAATACACCAATCGATAAACATACGCATGTACTTTTCTTTTTTGAGGATGGAAGCCAACTTCGCTACAACGATGTACGAAAATTTGGTCGTATGACAATCGTCGAAAAAGGAGCAAGTGCAACTTACCGAGGAATCATGAAATTGGGACCTGAGCCTTTGCCAGATAGCTTCTTATTAGCAGATTTTGCAAATGGACTGAAAAAGTCCCACAAAGCAATCAAGCCATTGCTGCTAGACCAACGTCTAGTGACTGGTCTAGGTAATATTTATGTAGATGAAGCATTATGGGAAGCGAAGATCCATCCAGAACAACCGGCGAACACACTGCGCCCCAAAGAGGTAGAACAATTACGTCTATCGATCATTGATGTTTTGGATCGTGCAATAGAAGCCGGAGGTACCACGATTCGCAGTTATTTGAATGCATTAGGAGAATCAGGCGGATTTCAAGTAGCACTGCATGTCTATCAGCAAACTGGCAAACCATGTATACGTTGTGGGACGCCGATCGTGAAAACAAAAGTGGCACAAAGGGGGACGCACTATTGTCCGAATTGTCAAAGGCTAAAAATCGCAAAGTAGGATTTGTTTTAGGTTTGACGGGTGGAATAGCTACCGGTAAAAGTACGGCAGCCAAAGTCTTTCAGTCTCATGGATTTCCTTTGATCGATGGCGATGTGATTGCCAGAGAAACTGTTGATCCTGGAACGCTTGCTCTGAGGAAAATTGTATCAGTGTTTGGCCAAGAGGTATTGCAGCCTGATGGGCAACTAGATCGAGGGAAACTTGGGATGATTGTTTTTCCATCAAAGGAAAAACGGCAAAAACTTGATCAGCTATTAGATCCGTTTATCCGAAAAGCGATAAAAGATCAAATCGCCTCTCTAAGTTCCAATCATCCTTTAGTAATTGTAGATATCCCATTGCTCTACGAAGGTCATTATGACCACTATATGGATGCAGTAGCTGTCGTTTATACTACGCCAGAAACTCAGCTTCAGCGTTTGATGAAACGTAATCAACTGACGCTAGAACAAGCGCAGCAGAGAATTAGTAGTCAGCTTCCAATCGAAGAAAAAAAGCAGCGTGCGGATATTTTGTTCGACAACAATGGAACAAAAGAAAAACTTGTGGGACAAATCGAAAATTGGCTTTTTGCTAATCGCTTTCTTTGAGTATCTGTGTCAATTTTGCTATCCTGAGTATAGAAAGTGAGGGATAGCGATGGGATCATTAAAAAATCAAAAGGATAAAGTCGTAGGTAACGCAAAAGAAAAAATCGGCGAGATACTCAATAAAGAAAATCTAATCGATGAAGGTCGTACGCAATCAGAAACAGCAGAAGAAAAAGAAAAGCAGTACCAAGCAAGAATTGATGAAATAGAAGACCAGCAGGCAGAAGAAGAAGCGAAGCGGCAAGATTTGACTCAAGAACGAAAAAATCCGACACCTGATCGTAGTAAAACACCGCTCCCAGAAAGTGACCACATTCCCGATGAGCAAAAAATCGAGGAACAGCGAATGAAACACTATACAGGAATCGAAGAGAAGTTATAAAATAGTAAAAAATCGAGATGTGACTTGAAGCAGATGAGAAGGTGTTCATCTGCTTCAAGTTTTTTGTGCTAGATGACTAAATCAGCTTTTGTATAAGTTATTTCTCAGTAATCAAGGTGATCAGTATTGGAAAATTGAAATTTGGTAAGGACAGGGGACACAATTACGCATGAAAGTAGAAAAAATTGTTCTTATATCCGTGTTTTTTGGGTAGGACAGTCGCGTTTGTGATTTGTTTCGTGTTATAATACAACTAGTTGTAAAGAAAGACACACCCTTTATATAAAAATGCGATGCAAGAGGTGAGACAAAATGAGATGTCCCAGATGTCAACATAATAATTCACGAGTAATCGACAGCCGTCAAGCAGATGATGGACGTGCGATCCGTCGCCGTCGCGAATGTGAGAATTGTTCGTTCCGATTCACTACATTTGAACGAATTGAAGCTGCTCCGTTATTAGTAATCAAGAAAAACGGGGAACGCGAAGAGTTCAATCGCGATAAAATTTTAAGAGGACTCATCCGTTCAGCAGAAAAAAGACCTGTAGCTATGGAACAAATGGAACAAATCGTCAACCATGTCGAAAACCGCGTACGCAGTCTCGGAGAAAACGAAGTATCGACGAATCTAATTGGTGAATATGTGATGGAAGATTTAGTTGATTTAGACGAAATCGCTTATATTCGTTTTGCAAGTGTTTATCGCCAGTTCAAAGATATGTCTGTTTTCTTAAAAGAGTTGCAAGATATCGTGGATAAAGCAAAAGAAAATAATAAAGAGAATAATAAAGAAAACAATTAAGAAACAAAAAGGAGGCATTTCCTTGGAAAATGCTTGGAAAGAGCTTCAACCAAAAAATATTTACCAAGGAAGAAAAGCGGCTCCGCTGAGAGAAGACAGCAAGAACGCCTTGCTGTATCTTTATCAGCCACTAATCGGCGGAGAAGCCTTGAGTATCTATTTCACCCTGTTATCAGAAATCTCTCAAGAATCTGGCAAAGGTCCTGAAGGGATGCATGCAGATCTGCTTAGTAGTCTAGGCTGCGGTATCCCGCAATTTTATGATGCAAGAAAAAAGCTAGAAGGAATCGGCTTACTGGATGTTTATTTTAAAGAAGATAGTGATCTGGGACCTCGTTTTATTTATGAGCTGTTAGAACCACTCATTCCTAAAGCATTTTTCAAAGATTCTGTTCTGGCTTTTCTTCTTCTGGAAAAAGTTGGTGAACGACGATTCCAGAAGCTTACCCAATTGTTTGAACCTAAAAGGCATACAGCAGAGGGATATCAAAAAATCACAAAAAAATTTTTAGATGTTTATCGCTTCAATGAAGCAGTGTACGCTGCTAATCAAGAAAACATCGAATCACTGAATAAATCTTTTGAAGAATCTGAATCAGTAGCATTACTTGAAGCAGATTCGACATTCGATTGGCATTTTTTGAATGATTGGCTGGCAAAAAAACATATTGCAAGTCTTGATGATCCAATCATCAAACAAGTCGACATGTATCATCAGCTTTACGGTTTCGATGAATTGACACTTGGCGAACTGATCAGTCAATCTTATGACTTTAGTGAACAAAAAGTATCTGAAAAAGAACTGCAAAAAGCCATTTTGGCAATGCAGAGACGTCCGGTGAAGCAAACAAAAGAAACAGTTGCGGTTTCTGAAAACAGTAATGAACCCTCGTCAAACGAACATTTGACAAACGCAGCGCTTCAGCTGATAAAAGAAGCACAGAGCATTCCACCGATGAAATATCTGGAAGCAATCAAGTCAGAAAAAGGCGGATATGTTTCTAAACAAGAAAACTGGTTACTGCAAGATCTTGTTTCTCAATCAGGTCTTTCCAGTAGCGTGATCAATGTTTTGCTGAATTATGTACTAGTGATCAAGAATAATGCTAGCTTAAATGCCAGTTATGTAAATACAGTGGCAAATGAATGGGCACAAAAGAAAATCGCCACAGCAGAAGAAGCGATCCAGCACATTCGGCAAATAAGTAATCAAGCAAAACAATCAAAACAAAAGAAGCAAACAAATTATCAAACTGGCAAGCGAAATGTTCGACGGGAAAAGCTTCCTGATTGGGTCAACCAGCCAAAAGATGAAAAACAGATCAGCAGCGAGAAAAAAGCAGAGATTGACCGCCGTTTTAAAGAATACCTGGCAAAAAAGGAGGGTGACATCTAGTGGAAGACGTAGGCAAAGAATTGAAGAGGATCATCAGCAAACGCAATTATCAAGAAAAGTATGCTGAAATGATCGCTGAAGTCTTAAATGATGCGGATGTTCAAGCTTTTCTAAGCGCACACCAAGAAGAATTGACACAAGCGGATATTGAAAAAAGTTACGCTAAATTGTATGAATTCGTGCAAGAAAAGCGTAAATATCAAAAAAACGATCCAACGATGATCGCTCCCGGCTATGAGCCGAAGCTGACGTTGAATTTTCATTATGTGGATGTCACTTATGTACCAACGGAAGCATTGTTAGCACGGCAAAGACAAGAAGAAATCAGAAGCCGAGTAAAAGCAATGGATATGCCAAAAGATATTCAATCGGCTTCTTTTGAAAACTTTGAACGTACAGATGGACGAGGATATGCGAGCTTAGAAGCCCTAGATTTTGTAGAGAAATATACTGCTGATCCAAAAGGGTATCATAAAGGACTGTATCTAGTAGGAAGTTTTGGTATTGGAAAAACATATTTATTAGGAGCAACAGCGAGAGAATTAGCGATTGCTGGATTCACCACGACGCTAGTCCATTTTCCGACATTTGCCGTTGAGATGAAACAGGCAATCGGAAAAGATCAAGTGGCAGAAAAGTTAGATGCAGTGAAACGTTCACCTATTTTGATGATCGATGATATTGGTGCAGATGCGATGAGTAGTTGGATACGAGACGAAGTATTCGGTGTTATCCTTCAATATCGGATGCAGGAACAGTTACCAACCTTCTTCTCATCGAATTTTACAATGGATGAATTGGAACAGCATTTGTCCGTCACTCAACGTGGAGATGAAGAGCCGCTAAAAGCGAAACGGATAATGGAACGCATACGTTATTTGACAAAAGAAATCGAAATGACTGGTCGCAACCGACGCAATGGTTGAACAGTTGACAAGTCCAACTGACATTTGACCTAGTAGTAAAAGCAGGTCAGCGAATCATTATATGGACAGAAATGACCGGAGACAATCACCGCAACAAGTAATGCAGAAACTTAAACGGAGGATTTTTTATGAGGGCTATTTTTTCTAGTGTATCTGTAGTTGGTCTATTTTTTCTTTTAGCAGGCTGCGGTAGCGCAGATAGCAACACAGGTTCTGTTGATTCGATTGATGCGGGTCAAACAGTAAAAACAAGCAGTACGAAAACGCAGGGACAAAGCATATTTGTCGGAACGATTGAAAGTATCACTCAAGTAGAAGCAGAAGAAGAAACGCTTCAGTTGAAACTCGTCGATGTCATGGCCAAAGAAGATCCAGCGAATATGGGAACGTCATTCAGCAATGACGGAGTGATCTTAAATGCTACTGCTGAAAAAATAAGCGTGGACATAAATGAATTGAAAATCGGTGACAAAGTCCAATTTACATTAGTTGAGATGCCGATCATGACGATGTCTATCCCACCGCAAGTTCCTGGAGATTCGATTATTGATGTTTCATTGAACAAATAACCAACGATATTTTTTCAAAAATAAGAAAATGTTGTTTTATAGAACGAAAAGGTATATTTTTTAAGGAGATATGGGAATTTTTTTATTCCTAGTCTCCTTATTTTATTTGGAAAATGCTATAATTATCTAGAAGGAGTGAAGCTATGAACCATTTAGATTTATCTCAGCGCTTAGCCGCAGTGGGTGACTTTGTCCCTGAATCCGCTCGTTTAGCAGACATTGGATCAGATCACGCTTACTTACCCGTTGCATTGATATTAAGAGGAAAAATCGAATATGCAGTTGCTGGTGAAGTCGTTCAAGGTCCTTATGAATCAGCACGTAAGCAAGTCAAAAAAGATGGATTAGAAGACCGTATCACCGTACGCCTTGCAAATGGTCTAGATGCTATCCAGCCACAAGATGGTATTACAGCTGTCACGATTGCGGGTATGGGAGGTTCACTAATCCGAGATATCCTAGAAGCTGGCAAGTTGAATCAACGCTTAAGCGGACAAGAACGTTTGATCCTTCAGCCAAACATCGGAGAGCGTACATTACGATCTTGGCTGCAAGAAAATCAGTATAAAATCCAATCAGAAAAAATACTTGAAGAAAATAAAAAAATATATGAAATCATTGTAGCCGAAAAAGAACAAAAACCAGTTACTTACAATGAAATGGAGCTGATGTTCGGGCCATTTCTGCTTGAAGAGAAAAGTGAGATCTTCAAATCAAAATGGACAAGAGAGCTTCAACAAAGAAAAGCTATCCGTGAACAGCTCAAACAAGCAGCTAATCAAGAGGCACGTCAAAAACAAATCGAGCAGGAAATCCAAATGATTGAGGAGGTTTTAAAGACATGACAATCAGCGGACGCACCTTCATCCAAAAGTTTGAAAGCTATTGTCCTCAGTGGCTAGCTGAAGAAGGAGACCCAGTCGGACTGCATATCGGAACATTGGATAAGCCAATCCAACGAGTAATGATGACATTAGACGTTCGTCCAGAAGTGGTCGAAGAAGCAATCAAGAAAAAAATCGATTTGCTGATTGCTAAACATCCTCCAATCTTTCGTCCTGTAAAACGGCTGGTTACTGATCAGCCACAAGAAAAAATGTATGCAGATTTGTTGAAACATGATATTGCCGTCTATGCAGCACACACGAACATGGATATTATTTGGGATGGACTGAATGACTGGTTTTGTGAACTTCTCGGTATTGAAGTGGAGAGTTATTTAGTAAAGACTCATGAGATTCATTATAAAAAACTGGCCGTTTATGTACCTGTGGATCATGCACAGAAAATGCGTGAAGTATTAGCTGCAGCTGGTGCTGGTACACAAGGTGATTATACCGGTACAAGTTTTACCTCGATTGGACACGGTCGATTTACTCCGGAAGCTGGTGCACAACCAGCGATTGGGAAAGTAGGGAAGACAGAACAAGTTCAAGAGGCAAAAGTTGAGGTTATTTTGCCGGAAACTATCGAAAAACAAGTGATTCAAGCCATGCGGTCAGCTCATCCTTATGAGGAACCTGCTTATGATCTTTTCGCTATAGATGAACCAGTCGAAATGTTTGGGTTAGGACGAGTAGGTGAATTGCCGCAAGAAATTTCTATAGAGGCATTTGTAGAACAAGTAAAAGAAGCGTTCCAACTAGATGGACTGAGAATAGTCCAGCCAAAAAATGCAAAATCCTCTGTGAAGCGCATTGCGATTTGCGGTGGAAGCGGTGAAAAATTTTATCCGCAAGCAATCGCCCAAAGAGCAGATGTCTATATCACGGGAGATATCTATTATCATACGGCTCATGATATGCAAAGCGCTGGGTTGATCGCAATTGATCCCGGTCATTATATTGAATCGTTATGCAAGCAACGATTTATCGAGAAATTTGAATCTTGGAAACAAGAAGAAAATTGGGATATTAACTTTTTCGTTTCTGAAACAAATACAAACCCATTTCAATTTAATTAAAAGGAGAGAATACTATGTACGAAAATCTTTTGCCACGTTTTTTACGATATGTCAAAACAGAAACACGCTCCGATGCAACAAGCAAAACGACTCCATCGACTCAGACACAAGTTGCTTTTGCGCAAGAATTGAAAAAAGAATTAGAAGGGTTAGGCTTAGCTGATGTTTTCTATAATGAAGATAACGGATTCGTTATGGGAACATTACCAAGCAATGTTGATCATGAAGTGCGTTCCATTGGATTTATTTCCCACATGGATACAGCAGATTTTAATGCAGTAGGAGTCAATCCACAAATCATTGAAAACTATGATGGCGAGTCTACGATCGTACTAGATGCGGAAGAACGCTATACATTGAATACAAAAGATTTTCCAAATTTGAAAAATTATGAAGGCCACACATTGATCACAACAGATGGCAGTACATTACTGGGAGCAGATGACAAATCAGGGATTGCGGAAATCATGACTGCAATGGAGATCTTGATCAATAATCCTTCTATCCCTCACGGTACCATCAAAGTGGCTTTTGGTCCTGATGAAGAAATCGGTGTCGGAGCGGATAAATTCGATGTTGAGCAATTCGATGTAGATTTTGCTTATACAGTCGATGGTGGTCCTTTAGGTGAGTTGCAGTATGAAACGTTTAGTGCTGCTCAAGCAAATATTACGATCCAAGGGAAAAATGTACATCCTGGGACGGCAAAAGATACAATGATCAATGCTCTACAGTTAGCAATCGATTTTCATAATCAGCTTCCAGCCGATGAAGTTCCAGAAAAAACGGAAGGATACGAAGGTTTCTTCCATTTGATGGCATTGGATGGGAATCCTGAAGAAGCTTCTATGAGTTATATCATTCGCGATCATGATCGTGAAAAATTCGAAGCACGCAAAGCACAAATCACACATATCCAAGAAGAGTTGAATCAGCGATTTGATCAAGAACGAATCAAAGTAGATATGTATGATCAATATTACAACATGAAAGAAATCATTGAAAAAGATATGAGCATCGTGGAATTAGCGAAACAAGCAATGATCGAGCTTGGTATCTCTCCAGTGATCGAACCAGTTCGTGGAGGAACAGATGGTTCAAAAATCTCTTACATGGGTATTCCGACGCCAAATCTATTTGCCGGAGGAGAAAATATGCACGGACGATTCGAATTTGTTTCTTTACAAGTAATGGAAAAAGCAACAGACGTGATTGTAAAAATTGCAGAATTGAACACAAAGAGTTAAAATCAAAAAAGAACAGCTTATGACAAGGCGTTCGTCCCAATGATGGAATGTCATCTGTCTAAGGCTAAAGGGCAGGACAATGGAATTGGTTGTCCCGCCCTCTTTTTGAAGAGTAAATAGGAGGTAAAGAATGGAAAAGCTGCTAGTTTTTTATAACAAAAGTTCAGGGAAAGATGAGGGTGAGAAATTAGCACGCTGGTTTCAAGATTATGTAAAAGAAAAGCAGCCAGAATTATATGTAGAACTAGCTGAAACTGGCCCATCGATTGATGATGCGGAATTAGTCAAGAAAGCAGAAGCCATAGAAGCTGATACTTTAGTAATTATAGGTGGAGACGGCACGATTCATCATATCGTCCAAGCGTTCCAAAAAACATTATCTCAATACCATGTCGGATTACTTCCAGGTGGAACTGTCAACAACCTTGCACGTGTTCTTGAGATTCCCCTCAAAAAAGAAGAAGCTGCTGACGTGATCCTGGAAGGCAATGTACGGAAAATAGACTATGGTCAAGTCAATGATGAAGTCATTATCTCTACACTGACAATCGGAATCTTAGCAGATACAGCAGTTTGGATCAGTCAAGAAGAAAAACAGCGTTACGGCTCGTGGATCTTTATCAAGAAGTTTTTTAAGTTATTGCTGAAGAAGAAAAAATATCATTTGGATTTAGAAACAGACGAGGAGCATTGGAAAGGAAAATCCCAACTGTTGACAGTCACGATGTCTAATTCCGTGGGTGGTTTTACAACTTTTGACGACTCAGCGACCCCAGATGATGGGAAATTTCATGTAACGATCGTACCTTCCTTAGATATTTTCCGATTTATTTTTTATTTGCCTAGAATCATGAGAGGCAAATTCTATACGATCCCCGGCATTACTTATTTAACAGCCAAACGCATGAAAATCCAAGCGCAGGAAAAATCTGTGGGCACTCGAACGGATGGAGACACGACAGATGATCTTCCAGTTGAATTATCTGTTGTATCAAAAGGATTAACAGTTTATTCACCAAAGAAAGAAGAAAAAGCTTAGAAATAGTAGTTAACAGAAAGTTGGAAGAAGAGTAATGGATGTATTGTTACACAATCCTTTGTGGTTTTACCTTTTCATTGTGAATTTTTACTTGTTTTGTCTGATGGGATATGATAAACATCAGGCTAGAACTAGCGGCTGGCGTGTTCCTGAGAATAATTTGATATTTGTCAGCCTGTTAGGCGGTGGTTTGGGAGGATTGATCTCTCGAAAAGTTTTCCATCATAAAACGCGGAAAAAGAAGTTTACTATAGGATTCGCTGCAGGTGTACTTGTTGATTTGATTCTCATTTATTTTTTCCATTAAGGAGCAGGAGATGTCGTCTAAAGGAACGAAAACTAAAATCATTCTGAATCTGCTTTTGCTGATTGTGATTTTTGCCATTATTTATTATTTAATCAATCAATCATTTGCAGATATCTTTGCCGAATTGCTGTCTACCAGTGTTGTTGTTTTGTCAGCAGCTGTTATATTAGGGACAGTTTACCAAATCGCTGAAGGGCGCTCGATCAAAGAAATTGCTGAACCTTTCGCGCCGAATTTTACAACGAAAGATGGGTTCTTGACCTCTAGCTATATTGCGTTTTACCGAATCGTTTCATTTGGTACAGGAACGCTGATCTCGGAGATTTATTTTTATAACAAAAAAGGAATGAAGCTATCCCAGGGAGCAGGGGTGACAGCACTCCATATGATTATGTACAAACTGGCAGTGATCACTTATGCATTAGCTGGCTTGGTCATCCAATTCTCTCTTTTTTATTCTAATGGTCCATCAATGATCTGGTTTATCATCGCTGGTATCCTTTTGACGATCGTGATTGTTGCCTTTTTATTGGCAATGTCCGTCAGCTTGAATGTTCAAATATTTTTTGTCAGCTTATCGAATAAGTTATTTAAAAGTGAGCGTTTGCGGAAATGGGTGGATACATGCAATCAGCAGATCTACTCTTTAAGGGAAACGGTCCAAACCATTATCCAAGACAGGACTGCGCTATTGCGGATTTATCTATGGAATATGTTAAAACTTGTATTTTGGTATGTACTTCCCTATTTGATTCTGATTGAAAACCATCCTAAAATAGATTTTCTACTGACCATTTCGTTTATCAGCTTTGCAGTAGTGCTTTCAGGGGTTATTCCTACGCCTGCTGGTATTGGTTCCTTTGAATTTGTCTATTTGTTATTATTCAGACCAGTTGTTGGAACAGTTGACGCAGTTTCTTCGCTTTTACTGTATCGTTTCAGTTCTTTTATCTTGCCATTTCTCTATGGATTTGTGTATGTGATTGCTGAACGGCGAAGAGTGATCAAAGAAGAAATAATAGAAGTAAAAAAAGAGAATAAAGAAAATCAAGGGTAGCTCTTTTATAAGATCTACCCTTTTTATCAAATCAAAGAAAAACGTTATGGATAAGATAATTTTACGTTTGTTTGGCTCTTTTTTTGTATACATACAATCAATTTTGTTTTTTTAAGATTTATATAAGTCGAGAAAAAAAGTCAAAAAAATATGTGTATATTTTGACCAAAATTGACCAAAGCGATATAATAGTTTTTGTAAAGATCAAAGAAATAAGTGATCTTACCTTTAATTAGGAGGGTATACCTGTATGAATATTGAGAAAATGACTACGACGCTTCAAGAAGCGATTGCTGAAGCTCAACAGATTGCGGTCACTCGAAAACACCAAGATATCGACATTGCCCATGTATGGAAAATCTTTTTACAACCTAATCATTTTGGTCGAAATTTCTATACGGATGCCGGATTGGATGTCGAATCTTTTGAACATGAAATTGATCGTCTACTGGATGAGTATCCAGTTGTTTCTGGTGGAAACGTCCAATATGGACAAAACCTCAGCCAGAATTTCTTTCGATTATTGAATGAAGCAGACCAAATACGTGAAAGCTTCGGCGACGAGTTTCTTTCAACGGAAGTCGTTATTTTAGCGTTGATGAAATTAAAAAATTATCCGTTAACTGTTTATTTGAATAAAAACGGATTATCTGAAAAAGAATTACGTAAAAACATCGAAGAGATGAGAGGAGGAGAAAGAGTGACCTCACAAAACCAAGAAGAACAATACAAAGCATTAGAAAAATACGGCGTTGATTTAGTACAGCAAGTCAAAAGCGGAAAAATGGATCCAATCATCGGTCGTGATGAAGAAATCCGTGATGTCATCCGTATTCTTTCACGAAAAACAAAAAATAATCCTGTTCTGATAGGAGAACCCGGTGTAGGGAAAACGGCAATCGTTGAAGGGCTTGCTCAACGTATCGTACGCAAAGATGTGCCTGAAAATTTAAAAGATAAAACGATTTTTTCATTAGATATGGGTGCATTGATCGCTGGAGCAAAATTCCGTGGTGAATTTGAAGAAAGACTAAAAGCAGTCTTGAAAGAAGTCAAAAAAAGTGATGGACGTATCCTCTTGTTCATCGATGAAATCCACAATATCGTAGGGGCAGGAAAAACAGAAGGAAGTATGGATGCCGGAAATCTGTTGAAACCAATGCTTGCTCGCGGTGAATTACATTTGATCGGTGCCACAACTTTAGATGAGTACCGTCAATATATGGAAAAAGACAAAGCGTTGGAACGTCGCTTTCAAAAGGTATTAGTCAAAGAACCAACAGTGGAAGATACGATCAGTATTCTGCGTGGATTAAAAGAACGTTTTGAGATCCACCATGGTGTTAACATCCATGACAACGCATTAGTAGCAGCAGCTACTTTATCTGACCGTTATATTACTGATCGGTTCTTACCGGACAAAGCAATCGATTTGATCGATGAAGCCAGTGCAACGATTCGGGTAGAAATGAACTCTATGCCAACGGAATTAGATCAAGTTACTAGACGTTTGATGCAGTTGGAAATCGAAGAAGCTGCACTGAAAAAAGAATCAGATGATGCAAGTAAAAAACGCTTGAAAAATTTGCAAGAAGAATTAGCTGAACTTCGTGAAGAAGCAAATGCGATGAAGATGCAGTGGGAAACAGAAAAAGAAGAAGTCAATTCTGTTTCAGCAAAACGTGCTGAAATCGATAAAGCAAAACACGAATTAGAAGATGCAGAAAATAACTATGATTTGGAACGCGCTGCTGTATTGCGACATGGTACGATACCTCAATTAGAAAAAGAATTGAAGGAATTAGAAGCTAAAGCAAAAGACAGCGAGATTAAGATGGTTCAAGAGTCCGTTACCGAAAATGAGATTGCTCAAGTCGTTGGCAGATTAACGGGTATTCCCGTAACGAAACTTGTAGAAGGTGAACGAGAAAAACTAATTAAATTGAATGAAACACTTCATAAACGAGTGATTGGTCAAGATGAAGCAGTTGATGCGGTCAGTGACGCGGTGATTCGTTCACGTGCTGGATTGCAAGACCCAAATCGTCCTCTAGGTTCTTTCCTTTTCCTAGGACCAACTGGTGTCGGAAAAACCGAATTAGCGAAAGCGTTAGCTGAGAACTTGTTTGACTCAGAAGATCATATGGTACGGATCGATATGAGTGAATATATGGAAAAACATGCTGTGTCTCGTCTAGTCGGAGCTCCTCCAGGCTATGTAGGTTACGAAGAAGGTGGTCAATTAACGGAAGCTGTCAGACGAAATCCTTATACAATCGTCTTGTTGGATGAAATCGAAAAAGCGCATCCCGATGTCTTCAATATCTTGTTACAAGTCCTAGATGACGGACGCTTGACTGATTCAAAAGGGCGAGTAGTAGATTTCAAAAATACGGTTCTGATCATGACCAGCAATATCGGTTCACAGTTACTGCTGGAAGGCGTGACTGCTGATGGAACGATTCCAGAAGCAGTGGCTGAACAAGTCAACACGCTATTACGTGGAAACTTCAAACCAGAATTCTTGAACCGAATCGACGACACGATTTTATTTACACCATTGAGCCTAGACAACGTGAAAGGTATCGTTGACAAAATGGTGGCACAATTGGCACAACGTCTGGAACATCAAGAAATCCTGTTGACGATCAGTGATGAAGCCAAAACGTGGATCGCTGAAAATGCTTATGAACCAGCATATGGTGCAAGACCATTGAAACGATTTATCACTAAGGAAGTAGAAACACCACTAGCTAAAGAAATCGTTGCAGGGCATGTTATGCCTAAATCAAAAGTAACGATTACTTTACTTGATGGACAACTTCATTTCAAAACAGAAGAACTAGAAGAAATAGTCTAATCTTCAAATTGAGACTATAAAAGAAAAAAGGAGGTCTGACACAACTAGTGTCAGACCTCCTTTTTTCAAATAAACAGTGTTCCAGAAGTAGCTTCTTCGAAAAATAAGTCGAAATTCCTTGAAGCTGCCCGCTTCTGCCACAATCTCTTTTATTAAATATTTTTTACTTTTTCTAATTTATAACTTTCAAAATAACGCTCATCTTTTTTACTTTGAGACCAAGCAAACAATCCCATCAAGGCAGCACCTATCGTATTTGTCAGCAAGTCACCCATCGTATCCATCAATGCTACTCGTCCGACAAACAGTGTGCCGTCAGAAGCAGCAAAGCGTTGAAGATTCATGCCTAAGAATTGGTCACATAAGAATTCCCAGAACTCCCAAAACACGCCGCAAAGTCCAGCAAACGCAAAGCCGAATAAGAGGAACAACCAAGGACTGGTTTTTGATATCTCAGCATCTTTCATCAAGTAACCAATCAATCCATAGCCAAGAGCTGTCAGGACCATTGGACTCACAGCGTGTAAAATTTTGTCCCAAAAAGAGATGATACTGATCAAATGCATCCCTGTGCCTAAAAAGACAGAGATGAACAAGAAAAACCAGTAAAACAAAACGATTGCTGCTGGTATTTTAAGTTTGAAAACTTTCAAAATGACTTGTGGCATGAAAATCAATGCAATCCCTAATAAAGATTCCACGATAAATGTGATTCCTTGAGAAGTCGAATATTTTTGTGTGATAAATTCATAAAAATTATAGCAGACAACGAATATGCCAAAAGCAAGTAAAGCTATTTGCACCTTTTTGATTTCTTTAATCACTGAAAGTCCCTCCATCCAAAAATCTTTTTACTTCTGAAAGCAACTCAGTTTCTGAAGAAACCACTTTTCCGTTCAATTTGATCAGACCTATTGTATATAAGTTCAGGTAGTGAAATTGATTTTCAGCTGTTTCTTGTAGTGCAGCGATTTTTTTCGGGTGGGTTCCGCCTTGCTGTCGAGTATCAGTATATAAGCCGATCACTGGGATGCCTTTCGCATAAGCCACACCGATTTCCGATGCTACCCCGGCATCGATCGTCAAGCCATCTAGTAAAGCAATCATTAAATCACTAGCCAACACTTTTTCTGTGTCAGCAAGAGCAATCATTCGACTGTCTGCATAAGCAGTTTTGTCATTGATTGCTTCATTTTCTTGAGGAAGATAGATCGAAAGCTCAGAAGAGAGCTCTCTGATTTCTTTAACTAACTGTTGGTTATATAACAAATCACTTTTAGCAAACATTGGTGCGGCAAAATAAATTTTCATCTAAACATCATCCTTTTTATCAAAAATAATCGCTAAAGTAAGCTTCCATGTTTGGAATGATACGCTCTAGTGACTTCAGTGTTTGTTCATCTGTTTCTAACCGTTCGATTCTTGCCAAATAAGAAGCACGTCGATAATTCATCATCAAGCAAGTCAATGTTTGGATATTCAATCGAACAGGGTTTCCTATAGGTTCATTTAAGACACGGACTTGTCCCTGTTCATCCCATGTTAAAGCGAAGACACCATTATTCCAAGGAGCGACAGGATCTTCAATGATGAAATGAAAAGCATCAGCTGTTCCAACAAACGGAAACCGTTGAAGGAATTCTTTTACATCAACGATCCGAGCCATAAAATATGGTTCGATCTGCTCTTTGATCTGACTATCTTCAATCAAAAATGCTAAAGGCTCATTTTTATAAATATCTCCATGTACCCAGTAAATCATGGAAAAATGTGCGGAAATAAAGTTCCATAAGCCATTTCGAGCTTCTTGATCAAGATAGAACATTTCTTTTACGTGAAATATTTCTTCAGCTACCCAGTAGAATAGAACACCTCTTGGTTCATGGTTGCTATCGTAGTAGACAGCGGCTGTGCGCTCATCTTCATTTTCGAAACGCCAATACTCTTCCCAATGAAAATCACTGCGGAATAAAGCACCATGGTTTTGTTGGGCAAATTTGTCATAAACGGAAAATACGTCTGGATGATCAACTGGTAATCGCTCAACCATACCACTTACTGGGATTTGTTTAGGTAGCTGTGTATCTCTGATTTTAAAGGAAAGTTTATCAGACATGATTTCCCATCCTTTACGCCGATAGTAGGGGATACTGTAAGGATACAAATAAGAGATCCATTGCTTATTCTTGCGCATATTATCCAATGCAACGATAATTAGATCTTGCATCAATCCATGGTTAGCATATTCTGGATAAGTTCCAACTCCAGTCACACCACCCATTTTATAACGTGCACCGTGAATATTGACTTCACAAGGATAGATAGCGATTTGAGAGATCAGTTTATTTTCGTGGAACCATCCGAACACTTTCGATACTTCCAAAATCGGTTTTTTGGAACGGATAAAAGCTCGTTTATTCTCAAACCCGCTTTCCTCGATATCTGCTTCAGTCACTTGGAACACATAGGAAAGCAATTCATTGAATTGATCGATATGTTCTTGGGTGACCGGTTTTAATTCAAGATTTTCTCTAAAATCTTTTTGATCCATTTTTTCATCTCCATTTATTAGCTTGATAACAGTATAGCAAAATTCTACAAAAAAAACTTCTATAGCTGACTAATTAAAAACTCTTTAAATTACTGCTTTTCGTTGGTATAATGGAAAGTGCTGATTATATGAAAAGAGGAGACGCTATGGATATAAAGAAAATGAAAGAACGCCAAGAGCAGATTCGTAATTTTTCGATCATCGCTCATATCGACCATGGGAAATCTACATTGGCCGATCGTATTTTAGAAATGACGCACACTGTGACGTCTCGCGAAATGCAAGATCAGCTGTTAGACTCGATGGATTTGGAACGTGAACGTGGAATCACGATTAAATTAAATGCTGTAGAACTCAATTACACAGCGAAAAATGGAGAAACATATATCTTTCACTTGATTGACACCCCAGGGCACGTCGACTTCACCTATGAAGTCTCTCGAAGCCTTGCTGCCTGTGAGGGTGCCGTTTTAGTGGTCGATGCAGCACAAGGAATCGAAGCCCAAACATTGGCCAATGTTTATTTAGCCTTAGACAATGATTTGGAGATCCTGCCAGTCATCAATAAAATCGACCTACCCGCAGCAGATCCCGAACGTGTCCGTCAAGAAATCGAAGACGTAATCGGAATCGATGCTAGTGAAGCTGTATTAGCTAGTGCAAAAGCAGGGATTGGAATTGAAGATATTCTCGAGCAGATTGTGGAATATGTTCCAGCACCAAGTGGAGACTTAGATGCACCGCTAAAAGCTTTGATCTTTGATTCTATTTATGATAGTTACCGCGGTGTTGTTCTAAATGTCCGGATCACGGACGGTATGGTCAAACCCGGAGATAAAATCAAACTGATGAGTAATGGCAAAACATTTGATGTTACAGAAGTCGGGGTCTTCTCGCCAAAAGCAGTTGCTAGAGACTTTTTGATGGTCGGTGATGTTGGTTATATCACAGCAAGTATCAAAACTGTCCAAGATACTCGAGTAGGGGATACAGTAACATTAGCAGACAATCCTGCCGCTGAAGCTTTACCAGGTTACCGAAAAATGAATCCGATGGTTTATTGTGGTCTTTATCCAATTGATACTTCTCGTTACAACGATTTGCGGGAAGCTTTAGAAAAACTGCAATTGAACGATGCTGCTTTACAATTCGAACCAGAAACTTCTCAAGCATTGGGATTTGGGTTCCGCTGCGGATTCTTAGGACTTCTTCATATGGATGTCGTCCAAGAACGTTTGGAACGAGAATTCAATCTAGAATTGATTACGACTGCACCATCCGTTATTTACCATGTTAATAAAACAGATGGTACGACTGCTACAGTTGATAACCCGGCAGATTTTCCTGAACCTGTAACGATCCAAGATGTAGAAGAACCATTTGTCAAAGCACAGATTATGGTGCCCAATGATTTTGTCGGTGCAGTCATGGAACTTTCTCAACGAAAACGGGGAGAATTCATTACGATGGATTATTTAGATGATTACCGAGTAAACGTCGTCTATAATATTCCGCTTTCTGAAATTGTCTTTGACTTTTTCGACAAATTGAAATCAAGCACGAAAGGCTATGCCTCATTGGATTATGAAATGTCTGGTTATCAAAAAAGCAAGTTAGTGAAGATGGATATCTTGCTGAATGGAGAAAAAGTCGATGCATTAAGCTTTATCGTTCACCGAGACTTTGCCTATGAACGTGGAAAAGCAATCGTTGAAAAACTGAAAAAACTAATCCCACGCCAACAATTTGAGGTGCCAATCCAAGCAGCTATTGGACAAAAAATCGTTGCCCGTTCAGACATCAAGGCCTTGCGTAAAAACGTCTTGGCTAAATGTTATGGTGGAGATGTTTCTCGTAAACGTAAACTCTTAGAGAAACAAAAAGAAGGGAAGAAGCGGATGAAACAAATCGGCTCCGTCGAAGTTCCGCAAGAAGCCTTCATGGCCGTTCTGAAAATGGATGAGGACGAACCGAAGAAATAGCAAGGTTTGTTTGAAAACAGTGTAAAAAATAAACCATGTTTACATGGATTTGCCACCGGTTTGCCACCGGTGGTTTTTTTCGGTGGCAAAGTTCAAGAATTCTTTCTCAGATTCTCCATGATATCGACCGTTTCATTTCTCATCTTATCTGTCACATGCGAGTAAGTATCCATCGTAATTGAAATTCTGCTGTGCCCCAATCGGTCAGAAATTTCTTTCATTTTTGCGCCATTTTCGAGAAGAAGTGTAGCATGAGTATGTCTGAGAGAATGGAAGTTAAAAGAGAGGGAGAGTGCATTCGATATCCTTCTTGTGTTCCATTTCACCACACTTGGCGTAACTAGCTCACCGTATTCCTTCGTACATACTGCATTTGAATCAATGTAGAGCTTTCCATACTTCATTCGATTTTCTAATTGTTGTTTCTTATGTTTTTTCAGAATTGCTAGCAAGGTTTGTCCAATAAAAATCGTTCGATTG
>NZ_JAPMLH010000015.1:0-7166 GCF_035727065.1 Enterococcus sp. E4-223
AAAATGTACTGGTAGAAGAAAAGCCGTTGCCTTATGAAGCGTGGCATTCAACAGGAACTGAACAAACTGGAATTTCTAATAAAGCTCGGTTAATTATTGGACCAGTAGCAACCACCATTGGAGCAAAATTGAATCGATCCATGAAAGAGAATCCGTTGACTTGGAATTCTGGAAATTGGCAAGCCACAGCTAATCGAGACTGTACTTTGTTGGTAGAAGGGCTAGTTAGATATCAGTTTGGCGGATCAACAGCTGGCCAGTATGGTTATATTACTTTTTATAAAGACGATGCCCAAACTAGTTCAATTGGTTTTGCAGGTGGTGTTGGTATAAATGAAACTGCATTACAATGGAAGCATGGGCTTCACTTTAGTAGAATTTTCGCGTTGAAAAAAGGAGAGTACTTCAATATCACTTTTGAAACTCAGGATGGTAAGAAGTTAGATTTTTCTCAAATAAACACGCTGCACATTATGGAAATAGAATCTTAGATTAAAGGAGTGAAACGAATGAAAAACATTTGGAAATATGGACGTACTGGCGGAGAGTACGCAGGAAAAGTATTGGACGACATGCTTGTATCCGTTCCTTACACGGATCAGCCACCGCTTGAAGGGATTCGTGCTGATGGCGAACCGCTAACGATTGCTGATCAGATGTTTGATCCTAAACTGAACCAATGGATTGTTTTAGCGAACGCACTAGATCACAACGATTTAAACAATCTCAAAGTGATGTACGAGGCTCTGGAACACGAGAACGACAACCTAAAACAGCTCAATGCCGAGCTCATGCTAAACGATGTAGCAATTAAACAGGAAAATACTGCATTGAAAGAAAAAGCGGATAGTTTAGCACAAATCAATTCAAAAACGATGCTTGCTTCGTTCCAAAATAGCAAAGACATTTCAGAAATTAAAGAGCAACTAAATCCAGCTTCAAAGGGAGGTGAGTAGTATGTTTAGTTTTAGCGATGTGAAAATGATGTATGATTGGGGCTGTTTTACTGACGATCAAGTTCGACTATTCGTTCCACTATGCATTACAGACGAAGAAGCAGATAAAATTATTAGCAAAGAAGAGAGCGCATCTTAAGTGATGCGTTTTTTTGTTGGAAAGTTGGTGGAACATGAAAGAAGAAGCGCTCCAAGACGTTGTGGAGAGATTAGTAAGAATTGAAACAAAATTAGACAACTACGAATCACTTAGAGAAAAGGCTGATAGTGCAAAAGATTTGGCAGATAAAGCCTATTCAGTAGCACTAAACAATGCAGAAGACATCAAGGAAATGAAGAACAATAATAAATGGGCTTGGGGCTATATGATTGGCTTAGGCATTACAATCATTGGCTATTTCTTGACTAAATTGTAAAGGAGTTAAGAAGAAATGATTTTACCCGATAAGTATTATCAAGTCATTAAATGGACGGTTTTAACAGTATTACCAGCTGCATCTGTTTTAGTAGCCACGTTAGGAAAAGCGTATGGATGGAATGGAACAGATATGACAGTGCTGACTATCAATGCAGTAGCAACATTTTTAGGCGTTATCACTGGTGTGTCGGCTTATAACTTAAAAAAATAGGAGGAAACAAATGAAAAAGAAAATTACTATTACTGCGATGAGCCTGTTAACGGCTCTTTTTTTATTGCCAATTAATGGTTTTGCTGCAAAAAATGATCAGGGTGTGGATTGGTCGATTTATCAAGGGGAGAACGGAAGATTTGGGTACGCTCATGATAAATTTGCTATTGCACAAATTGGTGGTTATAACGGAGCTAGTTTATATGACCAATGGACCTACTCCACGCAAGTTGCTTCTGCAATTGCGCAAGGCAAACGAGCGCATACCTATATTTGGTGGGATGTGTGGGGTTCCCCAGCAATTGCTAAACAAACGATGGATTATTTCTTGCCAAAGATTCAAACGCCTAAAGGTTCAATTGTAGCGATTGATTTCGAGGGTGGGGCATCTTCTAATAAGCAAGCTAATACGGATGCCATTCTTTATGGTATGCGGCGAATTAAAGCAGCAGGCTATACTCCAATGCTTTATTCAGGAAAGCCGTTTTTATTAGCTAATGCTTATTATCAGCAAGTAATCAAAGAGTTTCCAGATTCGCTATGGATCTCTGCTTATCCTGATTATAATGTAACGCCAACTCCTAACTGGAATATTTTTCCATCGCTGGACGGTATCGGTATCTATCAATTTACCTCAACTTATATTGCTGGTGGATTAGATGGTAATATCGATTTGACTGGCATTACAGACAATGGTTATACAGGTTCAGATAAACCAGCAACAGATACTCCAGCAACGGATGCAGGGGAAGAAGCTAATGATACGCCAAAATCAGAAATTAAAGTGGGCGACACTGTGAAAGTGAATTTTTCAGCGAAAAACTGGGCAACTGGAGAAGCAATCCCACAATGGGTAAAAGGAGAAAGCTACAAGGTTCAACAGATAAATGGCAACAAAGTTTTACTTGCAAATATTTTATCTTGGATTGAAAAATCAAATGTAGAAATCTTGCCAGATTCTACAACTGTTCCAGACAAACCATCAGCTGCTATCCAAACCCATATCGTCCAATATGGAGAAACACTATCTTCGATTGCTGCAAAACACGGAACAACGTATCAAGCACTTGCTTCGTTAAATGGACTAAGCAATCCGAATAAGATCTATGCTGGACAAGTTCTAAAAGTGAGCGGAATAGCAAATGTTACTAGAACATACACTGTTCGATCAGGCGATAATTTATCATCAATCGCATCTAAGTTAGGCACAACGTATCAAGCGCTGGCACAGCGCAATGGATTATCAAATCCTAACTTGATTTATCCAGGTCAAGTACTATCATATTAAAAAAAGCCCCTCGATGAGGGGCGGTACATAGTTAATTCAATATTTTGTCTAAAAAATATGGTATAACTTTTCTAGTAGCTTTTATTTTTGTTTTATTTATATTGTTGTATCTTCCGTTATAGATCAATGGTACATCTGTTTCGCCATATTCTGTTGAAATATGAAGTTGATAATTAGGAATCCCTTCACTTTCTGTATAGGCAATTTTTAGTGCATCACCAGGCTCAATAGTTTTAGAGTAACCCATAGATTTATATATAAGTTCACTATCGTTTTTCATATCTTTAAATTTCATGATGTCAACTTTCATGGGCACGTTTGCAGGGGAAACTAGAACAATTTTTGTGGGACTTTCATCTAATGCTATTTCATCATAAATATTCTGAGGGAAATATTTTCCTTGCGTATCTATAGAGTAGAATTCTAGAGACACATCTTCATAGTATGTTTTGTTTTTTAAAAAACCAAATATTACAAAAACGATAGCTACAATAGTTAAGATTAATTCTAAGATATCTTTGGGTGTGTATTCTTTACCTAAATACCAATGTAAAAAATTATTTACTGTTTTTATTAATTTATGTTGTTCCTCTGACATTCTTTCACCTTCCAATTCACAAATTTTATTTTATCATAACAAAATAAATTCGTAATTAGCCTATTAGAAAAATATATGCATGATGCGGGCAACGAATGATCCAGAGGGAAACACTAAAGGCGGTGCGCAAGATTTTCATGATAAGCGTTGGTATTTGAATATTCCGCAACGATAAAAAAAGCCCCTCGATGAGGGGCAGTACATAAATTTTAATGATGAATCGGATTATAATCGTACATTTCGAAATTAGGTTGATTGTAATCATCATCAGGATACAATAAGTGGTGCCTATCTATAAAAATAGGATAAAAGCAATTTTGTGGCTTATTATAAAGACCTATTAGACGAACTCCTTGAGTCATACCCACTTGCCACCAAGAAATTGAGTCACCCTCAAAAGTATCGAACTCTCTTTGATGTATTTCCTTTGCTATTTTTATCGCTAAAGTTAACTTTTCGCCGGTTAATGTATGGCAATGAGGATACGGCCATTTGCTTCCAAAATTAAATATTTTATCTGAATCTTGGTATAGTTTAGGAATGATAACGTTGAATAATAGGCACATTTCATCAGCAAAATCATCTTTGCAACGGCATAAGTTAGTAAAGTTTTCTTTTTTCAAAAATTTCTTAGTTCCTTGAATCCATGGATAAACTGAATAAAAAGAAAAGCCGTTATTCGAAGGAATAGACGGCTTTTTTATGTTTCCTCCTAGAGATGTTTCTTTAATCTTTGGGATTTTATTCTTTTTTTTAGCGACCATTTTACGCACCTAATTGAGTACTATAGTATTGATAAATAGTATCGTCTTCTATAACATTTGTAGATGAGTCCATAGGTAAACAATCTTTTCTTGCCTCTATCCATGGTGTTTCAGAATGAGTTAGGTTTTCCAATTGATTACCACTAAACTCACTGTATACTTCAAATACTTGATTTAAAACATCCTCTACCTCGGAATCTAAGGCTAAATCTTCACCAAAGCCAAATTCTTTCTTCGGTATATCTCGAAAACCGTAAGTCTTATATTCCGAATATATTTCAGGAATGACAGGTCCGTGGACCCATGCTTGAAATTGTGCATCAAAAAGTTTATTATCCAAATTTTCAGGATCTTCATTTAAAAGTACAAGTCCCCAAGAATAAGCATAATACAACATTTTTTGTAATTTTTTGGGTGACATAGATTGCTTAGATAAAAACCAGCTAGTTGCATCCGTTAAACTCATAGCAATCGCCATATTAACTCCTCCTTTAGCATAAAACTTTCATATTTTACTTCATAAAATAATGAAAGTCAAATTTTGCTCATTTATAGTATATCAATGGAAATAGACTTTAGTAAAGCATTTTGAAAAAATAATCAAATTATTTAATCTTTATATTTTTCTGGATCAACGAAAGTATACTTTATATAGTCATAACGCCGATGATCGCTCCGTGCGTCTGGCACGTCAGCCACGATATCAAACAAAAAGTATACGTCTTTCTCCATTGCCACTCAAATGAGTGGCTTTTTTATGTATCCTTTTATGGATTAATGAAAGGATGTTTCACATAGTTATACTTCTGTATATTTGAAAAGTTTTAATTTGATTTTTAAATGGAAAGACATTTGGGTTAAATTGTGAGATAATAATAAAGAAGAGTTTAAAGCGTTCCCCAAAAACCACTTCCCCAAAAGTGTGTTACGCTTTAAACTCTTTTATATTTGAAGCCATTAAAAAGCATACCATATTTTTGAAAAAAAGTGAGAAAAAAGGCTTATAATTGGAGTGGTAGTTAATTAGTGACTTATTTTTGATTTTATAGCACTGATACTATAAAATATAGATATCATCATATTACACAATCTTAATACCAACTTAAAAATATCTCCTTTCATAAGTATGGTGATAAAATCCGTTCCGGGCTACCTTTTTAGGTAGCCTACTTTAATCTTTATACCTTTCTGGATCAACGAAAGTATACTTTATATAGTCATAACGCCGATGATCGCTTCGAGCGTCTGGCACGTCAGTCACGATATCAAACAAAAAATATACGTCTTTCTTCATTCTCGTTTTCGCAGCAGGGATTTTAAAGTAGTTCTTATTAGAATAGTAGAGATTGATTAATAAGCTATCTTCGATTGCTAAAAAGAAAACTTCTGAATCCCATACCTTATAAAAATCTTTGACAAATCTATTCGAAGGATCAAATTTAAACCATAATCGTGTTTTTCCTTCTATTAAAATATCTTGGTTATACGCATCTTCTTTGAAATTTAAGGTAATTGATATGTATCCCGATCAAATATTAGGGTTGTTAGAAATTAAAGACCCTAGTCCTAGTAATAATAAAATACCAGATAATCATACAGCGCAACAGTATATTGAAGATATTTACAATGTTAGATCTGAAATACAAAGAGTTCTAGATAGAATTGAAAAATGAATTTGGTAAGATAATGATGGAAATGGAAATATCGTGATAAAGTTTTTGTTACTATTTTTAATAATGCAGCAAAAAAATATTGCCACCATTTTGCCACCGATGACTGAGGTTTTCTCAGGTGTTTTGAAATGACCTAAAGATAGAAGAGATTATTTAGTTCCTTTATAACCTTTAATACTAGAAGCTTAGAGACTATCTTAGATTAATAGAGAATAGTACAGTTAGATTATTGCGAAAAGAAGCCTTCATGGCCGTTCTGAAAATGGATGAGGAAGAAAGTAAGAAGTAGCAAGGAATTTAGGAGTTTCTTAGCTTTCAAAATTTGTGAAATTCAAAAATATTCGCCCTATGTTCGCCCAAGTTTTTACTTGGGCGAATTTTTTGCATTTTAAATCAAAGATCTTTTCAGACGTTGGGCGAAAATATCAACAGCTTCATTTTTCATTTTTTTGGTTACATGTGCGTAAGCATCCATAGTAGTAACTAATCTAGAATGACCAACTCGAGCCTGGATTTCTTTTGGGTTTGCCACCGGATTGTTACCGGTGGCTTTTTTTGGTAAAATTCAAGAATTTTTTCTTAAATTCTCCATGATATCTATCGTTTCAGTTTTTATCTTATTTGTCACATGAGAATAGGTGTACATCTAATAATGCCTTGGATACCTTGGAATCAGTGGATGAGTTGGAAACAACTTTGGATTAATCAAAAGAATCCATGTATAAACTGAGTTATGCCGTTTAAGTTAGCGCAGAATCCCTAGCTATTTAAAAAATGGTTTGGCTAAGATCTCTCAAAAAGAGTATTTATTCAAATAACTTTTTAGAAAAATAATTAGGCTAGAAACAAAAGAAGCCAGCTACAAGAGCTGGAAAAGTTAATTTTTTGTATTCAGATAAATTAATATACAAATACCCGTGGTGCTAGTTAATTTTTTCCTAGAGGAAAATGTCTAAACATGTTGGTAAATCAACAAAAAAACGCATATAGTAGTCTCAAAACTCCCAAGAAATGAGGACTATTTAACAAACTACGATGGTTACGTCGTGACAACTGAACATTTTGACTTAGCCAATCCTGTTACTAAAGTCGATGATATCCCCGATTATGAAATGTACAGTCAAACAATCAATAGCTTAAATAAGCGTTTTGGCAATCGTGTTTTAAAAGGCATCGAAATCGGTTACATCGCTTCTGAAAAGGATCGGATCATCGACTATTTAGCCGATAAAGATTACGATTTAAAATTACTCAGTGT
>NZ_JAPMLH010000016.1:0-6438 GCF_035727065.1 Enterococcus sp. E4-223
CTAAATAATCTCTTCTATCTTTAGGTCATTTCAAAACACCTGAGAAAACCTCAGTCATCGGTGGCAAAATGGTGGCAATATTTTTTTGCTGCATTATTAAAAATAGTAACAAAAACTTTATCACGATTTTTCCATTTCCATCATTATCTTACCAATTTCATTTTCAATTCTATCTAGAACTCTTTGTATTTCAGATCTAACATTGCAAATATCTTTAATATACTGTTGCGCTGTATAATTATCTGGTATTTTATTATCACTAGGACTAGGATCTTTAATTTCTAACAACCCTAATATTTGGTCGGGATACATATCAATTACCTTAAATTTCAAAGAAGATGCGTATAACCAAGATATTTTAATAGAAGGAAAGACACAATTATGGTTTAAATTTGATCCTTCGAATAGATTTGTCAAAGATTTTTATAAGGTGTGGGATTCAGAAGTTTTCTTTTTAGCAATCGAAGATAGCTTATTAATTAATCTCTATTATTCTAATAAGAACTATTTCAAAATTCCTGCTGCGAAAACTAGAATGAAGAAGGATGTATACTTTTTGTTTGATATCGTGACTGACGTGCCGGACGCACGGAGCGATCATCGGCGTTATGACTATTTGAAGTATACTTTCGTTGATCCAGAAAGGTATAAAGATTAAAGTAGGCTACCTAAAAAGGTAGCCCGGAACGGATTTTATCACCATACTTATGAAAGGAGATATTTTTAAGTTGGTATTAAGATTGTGTAATATGATGATATCTATATTTTATAGTATCAGTGCTATAAAATCAAAAATAAGTCACTAATTAACTATCACTCCAATTATAAGCCTTTTTTCTCACTTTTTTTCAAAAATATGGTATGCTTTTTAATGGCTTCAAATATAAAAGAGTTTAAAGCGTAACACACTTATGGGGGAGTGGTTTTTGGGGAACGCTTTAAACTCTTCTTTATTATTATCTCACAATATAACCCAAATGTCTTTCCATTTAAAAATCAAAGTAAAACTTTTCAAATATACAGAAGTATAACTATGTGAAACATCCTTTCATTAATCCATAAAAGGATACATAAAAAAGCCACTCATTTGAGTGGCAATGAAGAAAAGCTTTAGCTTGTATAATACTCTTCAAAAAATTCTAACACAGAACAATTCAATTGGCTACGTTAATGTACCCTGTAGGACTCGAGCCTACGACCGGACGGTTATGAGCCGTTTGCTCTGACCAACTGAGCTAAGGGTACGAGAAGCCACCACAACTCCTGTTAACAAAAAATGGCAAGAAAAAAATCGCGAGCATGCTCGTTATTTACGGAATCGCAGCACTGCTCGATCATTTATTCGGAAACAGGCTACAATCGACGATTTAACAGAGTTAAAAGAATTGATTAAGGAACGAAAAGAAATATTGCTTAAATGATGAGGCAATCATGTTAAGTTCAAATACTAAATTTAAGAAAAATAAAGACGGAGGTAAATATATGTATCTATATCAAATCCCCCCCTTTTGTGTAGTTTGTAGCGAAAATGGGTTACCTAGTTCAACTTTAAGTAATTATGAAATAAGCAACGGATTCGAACTGATTGAGACTACTTGTTCAAACGGTCATAAATTTAAAATAGCCAGTAGTCATCCAAGATATGCCTTTTTCTTTGATGATGCAGTAGCTCAATATATTAAACAAAATTATAGGGAATCGCTAGTTTCCTTATACACAACTTTAGAATTATTTTGGACCGATTTTTCAGCAGCTTATTGTTTACACACTGCTGAAATTGATATCCCTGATTTAATACATGCATATACTTCAGGTTCTTTAAAATTATCAGAAAGAAAATACGGAGCATTTGTTAACTCTTTCTCGTTATTTTACAAAAAAATAATTGGTGAATCTAATGATGATATAATTGGTAAAAAACTTCATAAAAAAATAGAGAGCCTAAGAAATTTAAGAAATAATGTTATCCATAATGGGCATATTCTAAATGATGCTGAGAAAATAAAATTGAAATCTCAAATATATGATGTTTACCTTTATATTAAAGCTATTGAAGATACTTTTGTTATCACCCATACTATACATGCAATTGATGGAACAACAAATATTAGTATTATTGATATGTATTATAGTAAAATTAGTAGTTATCTCTTAAATCAAGAAAGTCAAGATACAGATTATACATTCGTAAATGACAATGCGTACCTCACTTTACTATCAATGTTTAATCTTAAAACAAATAAAAAGAACGATTTTAATGATTTATCACAAGAGATAAAAAAAAGAATGTGATTGACGGAATCATTATAAAGATATTAACTCGGAAAATCTATAGATTGCATTATATAAAGCCTACCATATGATTAGTATGGTAGGCTTTATATTGATTCGAGTTTTTTAGTAAATAGCTAGAACAATTTCCTGATTTTTATAAACTTAAACAAATGTCAGTGATACGCACATCATTCACTGCGCCTTCACTGTTTGTTTGAAAGTCATTTTTCTGTTTTAAAAACTTTTTTTGAGGCCTCTATACTAGAAAAACCTAATAGATTTGCATTCTTTTCTTTACCTGCACATATTGTTTTTATGTTATTCTTAAGATTTTTCCACTTATAGTGTTCATTTATTTGAGAAACCAAGTGATAAACAATTAATAATACTATTGCTAATCTATTAGACTGCCTCTTTTCTCCATGTTTATCCTTCAACATAAAAAGAATATTACTCCATTCTGATTTTTGTATAGGGGTTGTTTTAAGCTTTAAATCAATTATATTTGAATTATGGGCACAAATATTTCTAACAAAATGCAAACATTTCATCCATGAAATAAGTTCGTTTGCTTCACAGGCATAACAAGCAGCGATTTTTTTAAGATTTTTGTTACTCATTATTTCCAACATTCTAATTAGATCTCCAAACATCAATAGGTCTAGTGCTAGCCATATAATAGGAAAGCCATCTTTATTTTTATTTCTATTTGTTAAATCTGCAGAGCGAGCATGTCGCATAACTTTTAGCAAGTTTTTTTTAAAATTATATTGTCTCTCTTCAATTTCAAATCTACTAAATTTTGCTCTATTGGTCCAAGAAGAAAAGTTTAAATAACCATACGCACCTAAAGATTCTCCTAAAATTTGCGCTATTTTAGTCTTCAAAGATATCTCTACTTTTTCAATTGCATGTAATAAATTAATTCTTAAATTTTTATCTTGGTAATATCTAGTTAATACTTCTTTAAAAGATATCCCAGTATAATCAACCACTACTACTCCATTTTCTTTTCTTGTTTTTGATAAAGGTCTAGCAAATTCTTTTAATCTTTAATAATTTACATGCTCAAGTTTTTTTACATCATGTTCTTTTACTTTCATACCTCTTGCAGCAAACAATTCTAACTGTTCTTCACAACTTAAGTATAGTGGTTCATCCATCCCTTTTCCTCCAAAAAAAGAGCCTCCATGTCAGAGCGTATCTGTCCTTTCGGAAATGGAGGCATTGTCATCTATTGATTAAAATATATCATGCAGAAAATAAAACGTCAATTGTGAAGATTTAATAATAAATCATTTAAAACATACATATAAACACAACATATAGTGTGTATTATGTATTTTACAGGATATAGCAAAACATAATGTGCTATATATAGTGTCTTATGTTTTGTTAATAAAAATTTAATGATAAAAAACAACTTAAATATGAGATATTTATTGAAAACAAATTATATGTACTGCCCCTCAACGAGGGGCTATTTTTTATCGTTGTGGAATATTTAAATACCAACGTTTGTCATGAAAATCTTGCGCTCCGCCTTGCGTGTTACCTTTCGGATCGTTCGTTGCACGCATCATAACATATACTTTCTTGTTAGGAAAATTACGCATATTGAAAGATACATGATAACCAACGTTACCATAAGTGCCGTAGGGTTGGTTTACGTCTGGGCGTGAAACGCCATTAGCATTTACTCGTGCTAGTTCTTTTCCAGTATTGTAATCCATAATGAAAATATACTCGTATTCATAGTTAGCAATGTGCCATCCAGCCACATGCAAGTTTGCGTTTTCGATTTCTCCGAACTGATCAATGTGGGCATAATTCGTTCCATCTGTCAGTGTAGGATTTGCAGCACCTGCTCTAGTTGGATCAATGACTGGTTTATCATCTGAAGTTGTCGGATTTTTATCGGTAAATCCATGAGCCAAATCATAGGCTAGTTTTTCTTTACTTACACCCATTTCAGAAAGATAACCGTAAGGATCTGTATGATCGCCCCAAATATTTTGTGTTACCCATAAATGCGATTTGATTCCTGGTTGGTTATAAGGCGTGTCTAATGTTAATGGAATACCATATTTTATTGCTGAATCTCTTGCCAATTCAACGTATGCCTTGTAGTTTTTCTCAAACGTTGCTTTATCATGTGTGTGTTGTAACTCAATCTGCACGGGACTGTTAGCATTAGCATACGAACCAGCACCGTACTGTACATAACCAGGTTGACCGACTTGATAAACAATTCCGCCGTCTCCCACAATATAAGCAGTGTAAGCACTAGTCCATGAACGTTGCATATACTGCGCTTCATTGCGTCCTGTTGCTGTTTCATTAGCCGTTTCATGCAGTAAAATGTACTGATTATTTGCTACTTGTGAGCTACCTTCGTTTGGGCCTAAATTAAATTCATTGTTAATCGTATAGGCAAACCCATTAATCGGCAATAAAAAAAGAGCCGTTAATAGGCTCATCGCAGTAATAGTAATTTTCTTTTTCATTTGTTTCCTCCTATTTTTTCAAATTATAAGCCGACACACCAGTGATAACACCTAAAAATGTTGCTACTGCATTGATAGTAAGTACTGTCATATCTGTTCCATTCCATCCATAGGCTTTCCCTAACGTTGCTACTAACACAGAAGCAGCTGGCAATACTGTTAAAACTGTCCATTTAATGACTTGATAATACTTATCAGGTAAGATCATCTTTATTCATCTTCTTTCTATTTTTATCGAGATATTTCCCTAAATAAAGTTTTAATTTGTTGTGTGTGTTCTACCAATTTTTCTGCATGTGTATCTAATCTTTCATCGTGTTTCTTTAGTTCTTCATGAATCATCAATCGATCTGATTTGCTCGATTCTAAATCTTTTGTTAATAGTTCCAAGTTGTAACTCACTTGTGATAGTGTTTTCGTAATTTTTGTAAATGATGCAACAATCGGTCTAATTACTAATAAAATCAAAGAAACGATAGCGGTTATTGATCCTGCTATCGCTCCCCATTCCCCTAAATTAATCATATTGCAACTCCTTGTATCAAAACTAAAAGCACATCAATTAAGATGCGCTCTCTTCTTTGCTAATGATTTTATCCGCTTCTTCGTCTGTAATGCATAGTGGAACGAATAGTCGAACTTGATCGTCAGTAAAACAGCCCCAATCATACATCATTTTCACATCGCTAAAACTAAACATACTACTCACCTCCCTTTGAAGCTGGATTTAGTTGCTCTTTAATTTCTGAAATGTCTTTGCTATTTTGTAACGAAGCAAGCATCATTTTTGAATTGATTTGTGCTAAACTATCCGCTTTTTCTTTCAATGCAGTATTTTCCTGTTTAATTGCTACATCGTTTAGCATGAGTTTGGCGTTGAGCTGTTTTAGATTATCGTTCTCGCGTTCCAGAGCCTCGTACATCACTTTGAGATTGTTTAAATCGTTGTGATCTAGTGCGTTCGCTAAAACAATCCATTGGTTCAGTTTAGGATCAAACATCTGATCAGCGATTGTTAACGGTTCGCCATCAGCTCGAACCCCTTCAAGTGGAGGCTGATCTGTGTAAGGAACGGATACAAGCATATCGTCCAATACTTTTCCTGCGTACTCTCCGCCAGTACGTCCGTATTTCCAAATGTTTTTCATTCGTTTCACTCCTTTAATCTAAGATTCTATTTCCATAATGTGCAGCGTGTTTATTTGAGAAAAATCTAACTTCTTACCCTCCTGAGTTTCAAAAGTGATATTGAAGTACTCTCCTTTTTTCAACGCGAAAATTCTACTAAAGTGAAGCCCATGCTTCCATTGCAATGCAGTTCCATTTATACCAACACCACCTGCGAAACCAATAGAACTAGTTTGAGCATCGTCTTTATAAAAAGTAATATAACCATACTGACCAGCTGTTGATCCGCCAAACTGATATCTAACTAACCCTTCTACTAACAAAGTACAATCTCGATTAGCTGTTGCTTGCCAATTTCCAGAATTCCAAGTCAACGGATTCTCCTTCATAGATCGATTCAACTTTGCTCCAATGGTGGTTGCTACTGGTCCAATAATTAACCGAGCTTTATTAGAAATTCCAGTTTGTTCAGTTCCTGTTGAATGCCACGCTTCATAAGGCAACGGCTTTTCTTCTACCAGTACATTTT
>NZ_JAPMLH010000018.1:0-1793 GCF_035727065.1 Enterococcus sp. E4-223
GACTCGTATTATTTTAGTCCAGTTACTTATACCAGTCCCGAATCACAGAAATGGGGAATCAGGATACAAGACCCAATAGAAGACGAACGTTACACTATTCAAAATAATATGATTGAATATCTAAAACAACAGTTACACGACTATCCAGATGTTTCAGGATCCGTAACACTAAAATGGGCTGTATCTCTTAATAAAGGGGATAAGGTTCTTTTTGTTTATGAACCTTTGAATATAAGTACCTACATTCAAGTTGTGGGAATTACTGATTATCCAGCTATCCCTAATAAAGCGCCAGAGATTGTATTATCAAATACCAAGAAAACAATCACTTCAATACTGGCAAATCTTGCTAAGAAAGGACTGATGTAGATGGGGCTTGTTAAACTAATATCAAATAATATCGCTTTAAAATGGAAAGAAACATTCAATAAAAACATTGACTATCTCAATGATCTTGAAAAGAAATTGTCTGACCAAGACAAAGCAACTAACAGTCGTATTGATAATCTCGTGCTTCATTCAGGCGGTGATTCTCCTAACGAAGTAGTGGATGCACGTGTAAATAATAAGGGAGAAATCTTTGATACATTACATGGCAGATTATTAGAACATGAAAACCTGTCGGACGAACAAATTAGTGAATTAATTACAAATGCCGCTAGTCAGAAAGAACAAGTAGAGCAATTAAACAAAGCAGTCCAACAAATTATTGGAGGGTATAACGAACCCATCAGTATTTATGTTTCAAAGGATGGAAACGACCAGACTGGAGATGGATCCCAAGAGAAACCATTTCTCACGATCCAAACTGCAGTCAATTCGGTTCCGCTAATTACTACATCATCTGTCACCATCTGGATTAGCGATGGGGTGTATTTGGAAGATGTATATGTCAATGGTTTAACATTTAGAACATTTGTCATACGTCCTTTAAATGATACCAGCACATTAGACCCTCAAGTGTCTGATTGTCCAATAAAAGTTAGAAGTATTATGTTCGCAACGTGCACTGGCTATTGTCAAATCGTCGGAATGCAGATCGTTGACACTGCAAATTCTCCACTTTTTCAAGGAAGACAGTATGGAATTGTCAATGAACAGAGTGGCTATATGGCTATTAGTCAATGCAAATTTGCGGAGAATACTAAATCCTTGGCATATAACGCTGTATACGTAGGTGGGACTTCTAAGATGAATATGTATGGTTCAACAACATTCATTAATCAAGACATAGCTGTGCAAGTTCGTTTGTTATCAGAGTTTAACGTGGGCGACTTGAAGGGTTCAGGAAATAACATTGGGGTGTATGTTGATGCAGCAACTGCTAGATATGCCAAGCCAGCTGCAGGATTTGCGACAACTGAAAATAAAATTATCGGCAGAGGTTTGATTATCAACAATGGGCAGGTGTTAAGCTGATGGTTTATAAAATGAATGAATCGATCATTATGATCCAAGCGGAAGCAATTAAGCCCAATGATACGAATGTTGTTTTTTGGTCGCATGATCGAGGAACAGCCAAGCTTCGAATGAAGTTAGTAAGAAAAAACGGAATTCCTCAGAGCCTACCAGAAGGAACTACGGTTCCTATTCGTCTGATATTTAGATCTGCAACAGCAGAAGACGGATATGGAAAACATGACTATCTTGCCACCATTGAAGATCGTGTGAATGGTATTGTATCTATCGTATTAGAAGATAATATTTTAGGATATGTCGGTAAAGTAGAAGGTAGCGTATATATTGATTTCCCAGACGACCGCTCGTTAGATACGGCTGGTCGTTTTACTTTT
>NZ_JAPMLH010000019.1:0-1638 GCF_035727065.1 Enterococcus sp. E4-223
TGTGAATGGTATTGTATCTATCGTATTAGAAGATAATATTTTAGGATATGTCGGTAAAGTAGAAGGTAGCGTATATATTGATTTCCCAGACGACCGCTCGTTAGATACGGCTGGTCGTTTTACTTTTGACATCAAACGCAGTCCAATCGATGATAGTACGCCAGAACTAGAAGACTATTATTTCAATGGGTTTAGCCAGACCATTGATAAAATTGAGAAAATTCTAGCTGATGGGAAGCAAGAGATTGAGCAGAAAATTGCGGAATCTGAAACGCAGATTGATGCGAAATTAAAAGACACAAACGACAAAATCACGAAAGCCAATCAAGATGTCGCAACTCTCAATACTAATATTGATAAGGCAAATGATCGTTTTGATCAAACCAAGCAGCAAATCGGCGATCTCGGCAAGCTGAAAAAGATGTACTCCAACAGCATCGACTTCGGGGGCTATGATTATTCGGGGAACCCGAATTTAATGAGTGTAATTAAAGCTTCTGATTTTAATGTCCAGAGTGATGTCACAGTCTCAGACGTAGGATATAACAGTATACGCATAACATCACAAGGAATAGATCGACTTAGTACCTATACAAAGAATAGTATCCCTAGCTTACTTAAGGGTAAAACTTACACCTTGAGTGCTACGGTTAAATTTGAAGAAGGTACAACTGGCGACATTGGCAATCTGATGATTGGTTACCGTAAAGCTAGCGGTGGAACTATTTTGTTATATGCTAGCACTGAAGGTGCAGAAGTAGGAAAAGAACTAACAATCAAAGGTACAGGAATAGTTAATTATGAAATCACAGATTTATCAAAGTTTTATTTATCTATTGGCATGGTAGACGCCACTAAAATAAAAGGTGGAGTGGTTATCAGCAATATTAAGATTGAAGAAGGGCCGAATGCTACACCATACCAGCCAAATCTACTCGATGCACCGTATCATTTGAGTAAGGTGGCTTTGGGTGAGAACATTGCTGATCCTACTGCTGTGTTTCCAATAAGTACATCTGATTACCTACTTTACAATAAACGAAACATAGAAAATTATGAAGCTGGACAAACATATACGCTTACGATGAAGGCTACTAAACCTGCTATTCAAAGTTTTAGAGTATTTATCAGGAGCGGAACTCAATTAGTTGGAACAATGATGCCAGTGGAGGGTAAAGTAGATGAGTGGATAATTGCATTCACTGTAAGTCAAGATGCAATTGATGCAGGTACTACTAATATATTGCAAGTCTATCAACACCCAAATACATCACTAGGCGCTGTTCAAATTGAGTGGCTCAAACTAGAAAAAGGCAACATCCGAACCCCGAATATTAGTCAGTTTAAATACTTCGGAGAAGGATTGAAAGACAGTAACAATCCGAACGACTACAGCTGGGACATCACGCCTGAATATACTGAAAAAGGCTTGAATGATTCGGTAAGCTTAACCGAACCACAATCTGTAGATGGAACTAAGAACTTTTTAGAAACCCCTCTAGTTAATGGGAAAAATGTACTGGTAGAAGAAAAGCCGTTGCCTTATGAAGCGTGGCATTCAACAGGAACTGAACAAACTGGAATTTCTAATAAAGCTCGGTTAATTATTGGACCAGTAGCAACCACCATTGGAGCAAA
>NZ_JAPMLH010000020.1:0-1204 GCF_035727065.1 Enterococcus sp. E4-223
CATTACATGGCAGATTATTAGAACATGAAAACCTGTCGGACGAACAAATTAGTGAATTAATTACAAATGCCGCTAGTCAGAAAGAACAAGTAGAGCAATTAAACAAAGCAGTCCAACAAATTATTGGTGGATATAATGAACCAATTAATATCTATGTTTCAAAAAATGGTAGTGATAAAATCGGCGAAGGTACAGAAGAAAAGCCATATGCTACTATTCAAACAGCTGTGAATACCATTCCGTTGATAACTGCTGCTCCGATCACTATTTGGATTGATGATGGTGCTTATTTGGAAGACGTGGTAATTAATGGGCTGTCTTATCGTTCCTTAATGATTAAACCAATAAATGATATAAGTAGTATAAACCCCTTAACTTCAGATTTGCCAGTAAAATTAAGGAGTTTAGCGACAACAACGTGTGTAGGTTACACACAGATTTCTGGTATTCAAATAGTTGATACTGTAAACGCTCCGATAGATCCAAGTGGTAACCGATACGGAATCATGAACGAGCAATCTGGCTATATGGCGATAAATAAATGTAAATTTTCTGAGAATACAAAATCTTTGGGATACAATGCCATTTATGTTGGTGGCGTATCGAAATTAAACATGTATGGTAATACTACATTTATTAATCAAGATGTCGCTTTGCGTGTAAGGCTTATGTCAGAAGCATTAGCAGGTCTAACTGGTTCAGGAAATAACATCGGTATTAAATGTGAAGATGCTACAGTTAGAGGTACGGCTTCCACAGCATTTGCAACTACACCAACAAGCATCAGTGGCAATGGACTAATTATATCCAAAGGACAGGTGTTGAACTAATGGTTTATAAAATAAATGAATCGATCATTGTGATTCAAGCAGAAGCAACTAAGCCTAATGATACGAATGTTGTTTTTTGGTCGCATGATCGAGGAACAGCTAAGCTTCGAATGAAGTTAGTAAGAAAAAACGGCATCCCTCAAAGCTTACCCGAAGGGACGACTGTTCCGATTCGCTTGATATTTAAATCTGCAACAGCAGAAGACGGATATGGAAAACATGACTATCTTGCCACCATTGAAGATCCTGTGAATGGTATTGTATCTATCGTATTAGAAGATAATATTTTAGGATATGTCGGTAAAGTAGAAGGTAGCGTATATATTGATTTCCCAGACGACCGCTCGTTAGATACGGCTGGTCGTTTTACTTTT
>NZ_JAPMLH010000021.1:0-1167 GCF_035727065.1 Enterococcus sp. E4-223
GAGTGGCGAACGGGTGAGTAACACGTGGGTAACCTGCCCATCAGAAGGGGATAACACTTGGAAACAGGTGCTAATACCGTATAACAATCAAAACCGCATGGTTTTGATTTGAAAGGCGCTTTCGGGTGTCGCTGATGGATGGACCCGCGGTGCATTAGCTAGTTGGTGAGGTAACGGCTCACCAAGGCCACGATGCATAGCCGACCTGAGAGGGTGATCGGCCACATTGGGACTGAGACACGGCCCAAACTCCTACGGGAGGCAGCAGTAGGGAATCTTCGGCAATGGACGAAAGTCTGACCGAGCAACGCCGCGTGAGTGAAGAAGGTTTTCGGATCGTAAAACTCTGTTGTTAGAGAAGAACAAGGATGAGAGTAACTGTTCATCCCTTGACGGTATCTAACCAGAAAGCCACGGCTAACTACGTGCCAGCAGCCGCGGTAATACGTAGGTGGCAAGCGTTGTCCGGATTTATTGGGCGTAAAGCGAGCGCAGGCGGTTTCTTAAGTCTGATGTGAAAGCCCCCGGCTCAACCGGGGAGGGTCATTGGAAACTGGGAGACTTGAGTGCAGAAGAGGAGAGTGGAATTCCATGTGTAGCGGTGAAATGCGTAGATATATGGAGGAACACCAGTGGCGAAGGCGGCTCTCTGGTCTGTAACTGACGCTGAGGCTCGAAAGCGTGGGGAGCAAACAGGATTAGATACCCTGGTAGTCCACGCCGTAAACGATGAGTGCTAAGTGTTGGAGGGTTTCCGCCCTTCAGTGCTGCAGCTAACGCATTAAGCACTCCGCCTGGGGAGTACGACCGCAAGGTTGAAACTCAAAGGAATTGACGGGGGCCCGCACAAGCGGTGGAGCATGTGGTTTAATTCGAAGCAACGCGAAGAACCTTACCAGGTCTTGACATCCTTTGACCACTCTAGAGATAGAGCTTCCCCTTCGGGGGCAAAGTGACAGGTGGTGCATGGTTGTCGTCAGCTCGTGTCGTGAGATGTTGGGTTAAGTCCCGCAACGAGCGCAACCCTTATTGTTAGTTGCCATCATTCAGTTGGGCACTCTAGCAAGACTGCCGGTGACAAACCGGAGGAAGGTGGGGATGACGTCAAATCATCATGCCCCTTATGACCTGGGCTACACACGTGCTACAATGGGAAGTACAACGAGT
>NZ_JAPMLH010000022.1:0-873 GCF_035727065.1 Enterococcus sp. E4-223
CGGAAATCTCTGGATCATAGCTTACGTACAGCTCCCCAAAGCATATCGGTGTTAGTCCCGTCCTTCATCGGCTCCTAGTGCCAAGGCATCCACCGTGCGCCCTTATTCACTTAACCTTATCAACCTTACGGTTGGGTTTTGATCCTTCTTCTAGCGATAGAAGTTAGATCAAGAAAATAAGCAATTGAACTTATTAAAAAACTCTATCCAGCTCACAAATCAGCCTGTACGGCAAAAAGATCGATCGTCTTATAAAATCAAAGATTTTATAGCCGTCCGCCTATTTTGCTTCAGGCTAAACAATTTGTTCAGCTTTCAAATTCAACGCGGTGTTCTCGGTTTGTATTACTTACATTTACTTCAAATATCCAGTTTTCAATGAACAAAAGTGTTTGAGAGTAAACCTCTCAAAACTGAACAAAGTAAAAACAAATTGTGTAGTCTCCGTAATATTCCTTAGAAAGGAGGTGATCCAGCCGCACCTTCCGATACGGCTACCTTGTTACGACTTCACCCCAATCATCTATCCCACCTTAGGCGGCTGGCTCCAAAAGGTTACCTCACCGACTTCGGGTGTTACAAACTCTCGTGGTGTGACGGGCGGTGTGTACAAGGCCCGGGAACGTATTCACCGCGGCGTGCTGATCCGCGATTACTAGCGATTCCGGCTTCATGCAGGCGAGTTGCAGCCTGCAATCCGAACTGAGAGAAGCTTTAAGAGATTAGCTTAGCCTCGCGACTTCGCAACTCGTTGTACTTCCCATTGTAGCACGTGTGTAGCCCAGGTCATAAGGGGCATGATGATTTGACGTCATCCCCACCTTCCTCCGGTTTGTCACCGGCAGTCTTGCTAGAGTGCCCAACTGAATGATG
>NZ_JAPMLH010000023.1:0-794 GCF_035727065.1 Enterococcus sp. E4-223
TTCCTTCGTACATACTGCATTTGAATCAATGTAGAGCTTTCCATACTTCATTCGATTTTCTAATTGTTGTTTCTTATGTTTTTTCAGAATTGCTAGCAAGGTTTGTCCAATAAAAATCGTTCGATTGGAACTGCTTGTCTTTGGTGTACCATATACCCATGCGCCATCATTCTTTACCATTTGTTTCTCTACAGTAATTGTTCCATTTGAAAAATCGACATTATCCCACGTCAGACCACAAACTTCGCCAACGCGCATTCCCGTATAAAATCCAATATTCAAAGGAATATAGAAAGGATGGCCTTCAGGAGTGGTTTCTAGCATATGATCAAAGTCCTCAAGAGAAATGATTTTTAGATCTTTTTTAGTCGTTGGTCGTTCTTCGTATTTTGGTATCTTTACATACAGCATAGGATTTTGCTTGATTAACCCCCAAGGATAAACCGCCATATTCAGCGCATTCTTAAGGACAGAGTGAGTAATAGTCATTGTTTTCTTCGAGTAACCCTTTTTAAATTCAGCATTGATGAAATTTTGTAAAAGAGCAGGGGAGAGATCCGTAAGTTTTTTCTTTCCTAAATAACCGTTTATATGATTTTTGATGGTAAATCGGTAGTTTTCATAGGTATTGTATTTTAGATTTAGTTTAACGTATTCCTCCATCCAAAAATCAAGGTATTGTTTTACTCGAGTATCCGTACCTAAAAAGTATTGTCCTGTTTCGTCAATATCTGATAAAACTTTTCGTAAAGCAGCTTCGGCCTCTGGTCGGGTGTCTCCGCCAACTTTCTCCA
>NZ_JAPMLH010000024.1:0-721 GCF_035727065.1 Enterococcus sp. E4-223
ATAGCTTAAATAAGCGTTTTGGCAATCGTGTTTTAAAAGGCATCGAAATCGGTTACATCGCTTCTGAAAAGGATCGGATCATCGACTATTTAGCCGATAAAGATTACGATTTAAAATTACTCAGTGTGCATCATAATGGTCAATTTGATTATTTAGATGACGAAGTCAAAGATATGGATCCTGCTATTGTGATTCCTCAGTATTTTGCACAACTTTCAGAAGCACTAGTTGTTATAGAAGCAGATGTCTTTGCTCATTTTGACTATGGTTTTCGGGTATTTGGTCTATCCGTTGCTGAATTTAAACAATATGAAGCGCAGTTTTTACCGATTCTAGATCAAGTAATCAAAAATAAATTGGCATTCGAATTAAATGCTAAGAGCGCTTATTTGTATGACAATTTAGCGTTATATGAATATGTCATCGATTTATATCTTTCACGTGGTGGTACCTTGTTTAGTGTTGGATCAGATGGGCATTACCTTGAACATTTCCGTTTCCATTTCGATGATCTTTTTGCTCTGTTAAAAGCAAAAGGTGTGACGGAATTAGCGATTTATCAAAAAGGAAAGCGAATTATGGTTCCATTACCAGTCTAAAAAAACGTCCTCAGCATCAAAAGTGAGGACGTTTTTTTAGATTTCTTTTTCTAAAATCGGACAAATACGATCTTGTTTTCCTAAAGGAAAATGTTTGATCCCGATTTTTTTAAATCCATGAC
>NZ_JAPMLH010000025.1:0-616 GCF_035727065.1 Enterococcus sp. E4-223
TTGGGGTGAAGTCGTAACAAGGTAGCCGTATCGGAAGGTGCGGCTGGATCACCTCCTTTCTAAGGAATATTACGGAGACTACACAATTTGTTTTTACTTTGTTCAGTTTTGAGAGGTTTACTCTCAATTTAAAACGGGGCCTTAGCTCAGCTGGGAGAGCGCCTGCTTTGCACGCAGGAGGTCAGCGGTTCGATCCCGCTAGGCTCCATTAACAACATTAGTTGTTAAATTTGTTCATTGAAAACTGGATATTTGAAGTAAATGTAAGTAATACAAACCGAGAACACCGCGTTGAATTTGAAAGCTGAACAAATTGTTTAGCCTGAAGCAAAATAGGCGGACGGCCATAAAATCTTTGATTTTATGAGACGATCGATCTTTTTGCCGCACAGGCTGATTTGTGAGCTGGATAGAGTTTTTTAATAAGTTCAATTGCTTATTTTCTTGATCTAACTTCTATCGCTAGAAGAAGGATCAAAACCCAACCGCAAGGTTGATAAGGTTAAGTGAATAAGGGCGCACGGTGGATGCCTTGGCACTAGGAGCCGATGAAGGACGGGACTAACACCGATATGCTTTGGGGAGCTGTACGTAAGCTATGATCCAGAGATTTCCG